>JAKBAA010000016.1 GCA_021809425.1 Actinomycetes bacterium
GGCCTGTGGGACCTTCGCATCGAGGTGGCCCGCCGCTACCGCAACGGCGCCGCCTTCATCGCCGGCGACGCCTGCCACAGCCACCCGCCCTACTACGGCTACGGGCTGAACACCGGGCTCGAGGACGCCGTCAACCTCGGCTGGAAGCTGGCCGCCGTGCTGGCCGGCTGGGGCGGTGACGGGCTGCTCGACAGCTACACGTTCGAGCGCCAGCCCATCTTCGACGAGATCGGCCGGGACATCATCACCGCCGGCATCGAGCGGGACCGTGCCTTCCTCGACCGGTACCGCCCCGAGCGCGACCGCGCCGAGTTCGAGGCGGCGTGGGACAGGGAGATGGCCATCGCCGACACCGGCCCGCGCTGGTACGAGCCCCACTACGAGGGCTCCCCGATCGTGGCCGGCAGCGAGGGCGGCCGGCCGAGCGTGCGCGGCGAGCACAGCTACCGCGCCCGGCCCGGGCACCACCTGTCGCCGCGCCGGCTGGCCTCGGGCCGCAACGCCTACGAGACGCTCGGCCTCGACTTCACCCTGCTGGCGCTCGGCGCCGCCGAGTCGGACGTGGCCGCCCTCGGCGATGCCGCCCGGTCGGCCAATGTGCCGCTCTCGGTCGTGCGCGACCCGGGCGACGGCGAGGCGGCCGACTACGGCTCACGGCTCGTCCTCGTCCGGCCGGACCAGCACGTGGCCTGGGTGGGCGACGCCGCTCCGCACGACCCGCTCCGCCTCGTCGAGCAGGTGGCCGGTCGCTGAGGCGAGGCGCATCGACCGCCTGCGCCTGCCAGGTCAGTCGCCCGAGGCGAGCGCCGGGACGAGCCGGCGGAGCCGCTCGAGCAGCCCGGCGGCAAGCGCGCCGGGCTCGGTGCCGTCGGTGTCGAGGCGCACCTCGGGCGACGGTGGTGGCTCGTAGGGGTCCGAGATGCCGGTGAAGCGCTCGATGAGACCGGCGCGGGCCTTCACGTAGAGTCCCTTCGGGTCACGCGCCTCGCACACCTCGAGGGGCGTCGCCACGTGCACCTCGACGTACGGCGTCGCCAGGCGGTCGTGGCGCGCCCGCACAGCGGCCCGCCCGGCGGCGTACGGGCTGATGACCGGTACCAGCACGACGAAGCCGTGCCGGGCGAACAGCAGCGCCACCTCGCCCACCCGGCGGACGTTCTCGGCCCGGTCCGCCTCGCCGAAGCCGAGGTCGGCGTTGAGCCCCTCGCGCAGCTCGTCCCCGTCGAGCACGAGGGCGGGCACCCCGTCGCGATCGAGCAGCGAGCGGAGGTGACCGGCGATCGTCGACTTGCCCGACCCGGACAGCCCGGTGAGCCAGACGGTCCCGCCGATGGCACCGCCGAGCCCGCCGCCGGCCATCAGCCGGCCGGGCGCAGCAGCATTCCGGCGCCCACCGTCACGTTGGTGGCCTCGTCGACGAGGACGAAGCTGCCGGTGGACCGGTTGCGGCGGTAGTCGTCGTAGAACAGCGGCACCGTGGTGCGCAGGTCGAGCCGGCCGATGTCGTTGAGGCCGAGCTCGTCCACGTCGCGCTGGCGGTGCAGCGTGTTGACGTCGAGCCGGTACTGGACGTCGCGCACGAGCGCCCGGGCCCAGCGCGTCGTGTGCTTGAGCGCCAGCTTGGCCCCCTGGCGCAGCGGCTGCTCGGCCATCCAGCACACCATGGCCGACAGGTCCTGACCGACCGTCGGCCGGTTGTGGGCACGGCAGATCAGGTCGCCACGGGAGATGTCGAGCTCGTCGGCGAGCCGGACGAGCACGGACATCGGCGGGAACGCCTCCTGCAGCGGGCCGTCGGCCGTCTCGATCGCCTCCACCCGGGAGGTGAAGCCGGACGGCAGCACCAGCACCTCGTCGCCCACCTCGAGCACCCCGCCGGCGACCGTCCCGGCGTAGCCCCGGTAGTCACGGTGCTCGTTCGAACGTGGCCGCACCACCCGCTGGACCGGGAATCGCACGTCGATCAGGTTGCGGTCGGAGGCGATGTGCACCTCCTCGAGGTGGCGCAGCAGCGACGTGCCGTCGTACCAGTCCATGTGCTTCGACCGATCGACCACGTTGTCGCCGGCGAGCGCCGAGATGGGCACGAAGGAGATGTCGCCGATCTCGAGGCGGGTGGCGAACCCCTCGAAGTCGGCCCGGATGGCCGCGAAGGCGTCCTCCCGGTAGTCGACCAGGTCCATCTTGTTGACGCACACGACGAGGTGCGGGATGCGCAGCAGCGAGGCCAGGAAGGCGTGCCGGCGGGTCTGCTCGTTGACGCCGGTTCGGGCGTCGACGAGCACGATGACGAGGTCGGCGGTGGAGCAGCCGGTCACCATGTTGCGCGTGTGCTGGATGTGCCCGGGGGTGTCCGCCACGATGAACTTGCGCCGGGGGGTGGCGAAGTACCGGTAGGCCACGTCGATCGTGATCCCCTGCTCGCGCTCGGCCCGCAGCCCGTCGGTGAGCAGGGCGAGGTCGACGTAGTCGTCGCCCCGGGCGTGGCTGGTCCGCTCGACCGCCTCGAGCTGGTCCTCGAAGATCTGCTTCGAGTCGTACAGCAACCGGCCGATCAGCGTCGACTTGCCGTCGTCGACCGAGCCGGCCGTCGCCAGCCGCAGCAGCCCGCCCATCAGAAGTACCCCTCCCGCTTGCGGTCCTCCATCGCCGCCTCGCTGGTCCGGTCGTCGCTGCGGGTCGCCCCGCGCTCGGACACGCGCGCGGTCGACGTCTCGTCGATCACCTCGGCAACCGTCGACGCCTCCGAGGCGACGGCCGCCGTGCACGTCATGTCGCCGACCGTCCGGTAGCGGACGCGGGCGACGAAGGGGGTCTCGTCGGCCGCCTCGGGGCTTGGCGCCGTGAACGGCCCGGTGGCGAGCAGCATGCCGTCCCGGCGGAACACCTCGCGGTCGTGGGCGAAGTAGATCGTCGGCAGCTCGAGGCCCTCGCGCTCGATGTACTGCCACACGTCGAGCTCGGTCCAGTTCGACAGCGGGAAGATCCGGAAGTGCTCGCCCTTGTGGTGCCGGCCGTTGTACAGGCTCCACAGCTCCGGCCGCTGGCCACGAGGGTTCCACTGGCCGAACTCGTCGCGGTGCGAGTAGATCCGCTCCTTCGCCCGGGCCTTCTCCTCGTCGCGGCGCCCGCCGCCGAACACGGCGTCGAAGGCGTGCCCCTCGATCGCCTGCAGCAGGCTGTGGGTCTGCAGCCGGTTGCGCGAGCCCCCGGCCGGCACGTCGGCGATCTCGCCCCGGTCGATCGCCTGCTGGACCGACGCCACGACGAGCCGCACTCCGAGCTCGCCGACCCGCCGGTCCCGGAACTCGAGGACCTCGGCGAAGTTGTGGCCCGTGTCGACGTGCACCACCGGGAACGGCAGCGCCTGGGGCCAGCACGCCTTCACGGCGACGTGCAGGAGCACCGCCGAGTCCTTGCCCCCCGAGAAGAGGAGGGCGGGCCGCTCGAACTCGGCCACCACCTCGCGGACGACGTGGATGGCCTCGGCTTCGAGCGCGTCAAGATGGCTGAGCTGGTAGGTCATGAATGTTTACCATGTTAGTCGGATTTCCCGGGAGCTGCCGGGGCGGGCGGGGCGGGTCACGTCGACCTGCGGCCCTCCTGGCTGCGGGCGGCGTCGTTGGCCAGCCGGTCGACCAGGTTGTTGAGCGGGTCGCTGCCGTGGCCCTTCACCCAGCGGAACCGGACGAGGCCGGGGCGCTCGTCCACGACGATGGCGACGAGGTCCTTCCACAGGTCCTGGTTGGCGACCGGCTGCCCTTTGGTGTTCCGCCAGCCACGCGCCCGCCAGCCGGCCCACCAGCGGTCGCGGAAGGCGTTGACCACGTAGGTCGAGTCGCTCACCACCTCGACCCGCCCACCGAGCACCCGCAGCGCCTCGAGGACGGCCGACAGCTCCATCCGCTGGTTGGTCGTCGCCGGCTCGAACCCGGCAGCGAACCGGGCGTCGCTGCAGGCCCACGCCCAGCCACCCGGACCCGGGTTGCCGATGCAGGCGCCGTCGGTGTACACGACCGTCCCCGGCTCGCCCGCCGGGGGCGCCTCTGCTGCCACCGGCACAGTCTGCCCGACCGGCACCACCCCGATGGGGCGAATGGCAGGCCGGTGGCGCGAGACTGGGCGGGTGATCTTCGACGGCTTCTCTCACCAGCTCCCCGACATCGACCCGGGCGAGACCGAGGAGTGGCTCGACTCGTTCGACGCCGTCATCGGCCAGCGCGGCAAGACCCGGGGCCGGTTCCTCCTCATGAAGCTCCTCGAGCGGGCCCAGACCGCCCAGGTCGGCTTCCCTGCCACCGTGTCGACCCCGTACGTCAACTCGATCCCGCCGGACGTCGAGCCGTGGTTCCCCGGCGACGAGCACATGGAGCGGCGCATCCGCGCCTTCATCCGCTGGAACGCCGCCGTCATGGTGACCCGGGCCAACGGCCGCTACTCGGGCATCGGCGGCCACCTCTCGACCTACGCCAGCTCGGCCTCCCTGTACGAGGTGGGCTTCAACCACTTCTTCCGGGGCAAGGACAGCGGGCCGGGCGACCAGGTGTTCTTCCAGGGACACGCCTCGCCGGGCATCTATGCCCGGGCCTTCGTCGAGGGCCGCCTCGAGGCGGAGCACCTCGACAACTTCCGGTTCGAGGTCGGCGGCAACGGCCTGTCGAGCTATCCCCACCCCCGGCTGATGCCGTCGTTCTGGGAGTACCCGACCGTCTCGATGGGGCTCGGCCCGATCACCGCCGTGTACCAGGCACGCTTCAACCGCTACCTGCTCCACCGCGGGCTGCTGGACACGAGCGGGTCCCGCGTCTGGTGCTTCCTCGGCGACGGCGAGTTCGACGAGCCCGAGACCCGGACCGGGCTCAGCCTGGCTGCCCGGGAGGCGCTCGACAACCTCGTGTTCGTGGTCAACTGCAACCTGCAGCGCCTCGACGGCCCGGTCCGGGGCAACGGCAAGATCATCCAGGAGCTCGAGGCGGAGCTGCGGGGCGCCGGCTGGAACGTCATCAAGGTGATCTGGGGATCCCGCTGGGACGAGCTGCTCGCCCGTGACGTCGACGGCGTGCTGGTCAACAAGATGAACACGACGCCCGACGGCGAGTTCCAGAAGCTGGCCGTCGAGTCCGGCGCCTACATCCGCGAGCACTTCTTCGGAGGCGACCCCCGCCTGCTGGCCCTGGTAGAGCACCTGAGCGACGACGAGCTCCGCCAGCTGCCCCGCGGCGGCCACGACTACCGCAAGCTGTACGCCGCCTACAAGGCGGCCACCGAGCAGACCGGCGCCCCGACGGCCATCCTCGCCAAGACCGTCAAGGGGTGGACGCTCGGGCCGGAGATCGAGTCGCGCAACGCCACCCACCAGATCAAGAAGATGACCCACGAGCAGCTCCGGACGCTGCGCGACCGGCTCTTCCTGTCCGAGGAGATCCCCGACGAGGAGCTCGACGCCGACGAGCCCCCCTACTACCGGCCCGCCGCCGGCTCGCCGGCCGACGAGTACCTCCAGTCCCGCCTGAAGGCCCTCGGCGGGTCGCTGCCGAACCGGGTGGTACGCGGCGAGGGGCTCACCGGGCTGCCGGCACCCTCCCCGACCGTCTACGCCGAGTTCGCCTCCGGGTCGCGCGGCCAGGCGGTGTCCACCACGATGGCGTTCGCCCGGCTGCTGCGCAGCATGCTGCGTGACCCGTCCCTCGGGCGGTTCGTGGTGCCGATCATCCCCGACGAGGGCCGCACGTTCGGCCTCGACGCCCTGTTCTCCGAGGTCAAGATCTACGCCGCCGGCGGCCAGCGCTACACGCCGGTCGACGCCGGGCTCCTCCTGCAGTACAGCGAGGCCCAGGACGGCCAGATCCTCGAGGAGGGCATCACCGAGGCCGGCGCCATGGCCAGCTTCATCACGGCGGGCACCTCGTACGCCACCTGGTCACGGCCGATGCTGCCGTTCTTCCTCTTCTACTCCATGTTCGGCTTCCAGCGGGTCGGCGACCTCATCTGGCAGGCCGCCGACATGCGCGCCCGCGGCTTCCTGCTCGGGGCCACGGCCGGCCGCACCACGATGAGCGGCGAGGGCCTCCAGCACGAGGACGGCCAGTCGCTCCTGCTCGCCTCGGCCTACCCGAACGTGCGCGCCTACGACCCGGCCTTCGCCTACGAGACGGCGGCCATCGTCGAGCGGGGCATCGAGGAGATGTACGGCCCGAGCGGCCACGACGTCATGTACTACGTGACGCTCTACAACGAGAACTACCCGATGCCCGCCCTCCCGGCGGCGCCCGAGGAGGTCGCCCGCGTCCGTGAGGGCATCCTGCGCGGCTGCTACCGCTTCTCCTCGGCTCCCGAGGTGGCACCGCGCGACGGCGGCGACGCCCGGCGCGCCACCGTGCTGTTCTCCGGGACCGCCTGGCAGGCGGCCCAGAAGGCGCAGGAGCTGCTGGCGCGCGACTGGGGGGTCGCCGCCGAGACGTGGTCGGTGACGAGCTACAAGGAGCTGCGCGAGGACGCCCTCGAGGTGGAGCGCTGGAACCGGCTCCACCCGGCGAGCGCCCCCCGTGAGCCGTACGTGGCGCGCGCCCTGGGCGACGCCGCCGGACCGATCGTGGCGGTCAGCGACTTCATGAAGGCCGTCCCCGACCAGGTCGCCCGGTTCGTCCCGGCACCGTTCACCGCCCTCGGCACCGACGGCTTCGGCCGGTCCGACACCCGCGAGGCGCTGCGCCGGCACTTCGAGGTCGACGCCGAGCACGTCGTCGTGGCCGTCCTCTCCTCGCTCGTCGCCGTCGGCCAGGCCAAGGGCGACGAGGTCGCCCAGGCGATCGCCACCTACGGCATCGACCCCGAGGCGATCGACCCGCGCCAGGCGTGAGCGCCCGCCCGGGCACGCGCCGCCTGGCCTGGAACCCTCTCCTCGACCGCCCCCTCACGGCCGCCCTGGTCGGCATCTGGGTGCGCGCCACCGATGCCGGCGGTGCCCTCGGCTTCCTGCCGCCGGCCGTCCCCGCCGACGTGGCCCGGGCGGCCGCCCCGGCCTTCGTCCGGGTGCGCGACGGCCGGGACGACCTGCTCCTCGCCCTCGTCGACGACCGGCCCGCCGGCTGGTGCCTGCTCGAGCGCGACCCCCGGGGCTACACCGCCCATTGGCGGACGCTCCGCCGCCTCCAGGTGGACCCCGCCCTGCAGGGCCAGGGCATCGGCCGGGCGCTCCTCGACGAGGTCGCCCGGCACGCCCGCGACGACCTCGGGCTCGAGCGGCTGTTCCTCAGCGTGCGCAGCGGCACCGGCCTCGAGGGCTGGTACGCCCGTCACGGCTACCACGAGGTCGCCCGCCTCCCCGGCGTCCTCCGGGTCGCCCCCGGCGACGACCGCGACGAGGTGGTCATGGCCCTCGAGCTCGCCACCCGGGCCGCACCCGGCGCCTGACCGCCGTCGACGCCCGGGCTGCCGCCCGAACCCCCCGGGAACGTGGATCGGGGGGCGCCGAAGCACCCCCCGATCCGTCGAGAATTCGCTGAAAGAGGCCGGCGTTGTGGATTGCCTCGGGAGGGACCGTTCCCCGACCGTCACGCCGACGGTGTCTGGCTGGGATTCACCAGGTGGTCCAGCGAGCCGCCTAGCGGCCAGCCACCTCCAGGGTCCCGAATCGTTGACCGCTCAGTTGGACCACCTCCCTTCTCTGGTGGTCGCGACCATAGCGCCGGAGCGCCACCGATCGACAGCATCTCGGCGACGCCCGACCGGACGGGCGCGCCGTGCCCCGACGGGCCGTCGTAGCCTGGGCCCATGGCCATCCACTACGAGGACAGCGACCTCGAGATCCACCGGTTCGTCGTCGGGCCGCTCGACAACAACGTGTTCATCCTCCGCTGCCGCCAGACCGGACAGGCGCTCCTGGTAGACGCCGCGAACGAGCACGACCTGCTGCTCGAGATGGCACACGCGCTCGGCGTGCGTCAGGTGGTCGAGACCCACGGCCACTGGGACCACATCCAGGCGGTCCCGCAGCTGCGCGACGCCGGCTTCGACGTGGCGGTGACGCCGGCCGACGCCGACATGCTGCCGTCGTACGACCAGCTCCTCGAGGACGAGGGCGCCCTCGAGGTCGGGCGGCTGCGGCTGCGCGTGCTCGCCACTCCCGGCCACACGCCGGGCTCGGCCTGCTTCCTGGTCGAGGGCAAGCCCATCCTGTTCTCGGGCGACACCCTCTTCCCGGGAGGGCCGGGCGCCACCAACACCCCGACCGGGGACTTCCCGACGATCATCGAGTCGCTCGAGCGCCGGCTGTTCTCCCGGCTCGCCCCCGACACCGTCGTGCTGCCCGGCCACGGGTCGGACACGACGATCGGCGCCGAGGCGCCCCACCTGCAGGAGTGGGTGGACCGCGGCTGGTAGGCCCCTGGCACCCGGTCGACCGGGCCGCCCGTGCCCGCCGAGCCGGATTTCCCCTATTGGCGTAGTGGAAATCCCGGCCAGGGCCTAACATGGCGGCGATGTCCGAATCGCCCCGGGGCGCTGCCCCCTCCCTGCTCGAGGTCGACGGCCTGTACGTCCGTGCCGATGGTGCCGAGATCCTGAAGGGCGTCGACCTGCAGGTCGGCGCCGGCGAGCTGCACGCCATCATGGGCCCCAACGGCTCGGGCAAGTCGACGCTCGCCAACGTGCTGGCCGGCAACCCTGGCTACGAGGTGACGGCCGGGACGGTCCGCTTCCGGGGTGACGACGTCACGCTGCTGGCGCCGGACGCCCGGGCGAAGCTCGGGATCTTCCTCGCCTTCCAGTACCCCGAGGAGATCCCGGGCGTCCCGATCGTCCAGTTCCTCCGCCAGGCCGTCGCCGCACGCCGGTCCAGCGAGGTGTCGGTGCTCGAGGTGCGCGTCCAGCTGCTCGAGTGGCTGGAGCGCCTCGGCATGGAGGCGAGCTTCGCCGAGCGCCACCTCAACGACGGGTTCTCCGGGGGCGAGAAGAAGCGAAACGAGGTGCTCCAGATGGCGCTGCTCGCGCCCGAGCTGGCCATCCTCGACGAGACCGACTCCGGGCTCGACATCGACGGGTTGCGCACGGTCGCCCGTGGCGTGCGCGAGGTGCGCCGTGCCCGGCCCGAGCTCGGGGTGGTCGTCGTGACCCACTACCGGCGGATCCTCGACGAGCTGTCGCCGGACCGCGTGCACGTGCTGGTCGACGGCCGGATCGTCGAGCGGGGCGGCCCCGAGCTCGCCGACCGCCTGGACCAGGAGGGCTACGAGGCGTGGCGAGCATGACGACCACCGAGCCGTTGGACCCGGCCAAGCTGCGGGCCGACTTCCCCCTGCTCGACGGCACCCGGTGCGGTCGCCCGCTCGTCTACCTCGACTCGGCGGCCTCCGCCCAACGGCCACGGGCCGTCCTCGAGGCGATGGACGAGTACTACGCCACGACCCACGCCAACGTGCACCGGGGCGTCTACCGCCTCGCCGAGGAGGCCACCCGCCGCTTCGAGGAGGCAAGGGCGCGGGTCGGCCGGCTCGTCAACGCCCCCGAACCGGGCCGCGAGATCGTCTTCACCAAGAACGCCACCGAGGCCATCAACCTCGTCGCCTACGCCTGGGGGCGGCACGAGCTGCGCCGTGGCGACGTGGTCGTGCTCACCGAGATCGAGCACCACGCCAACCTCGTGCCGTGGCTCATGCTGGCCGAGGAGCGGGGCATCGAGCTGCGCTACCTGCCGCTCGGCGCCGACTTCCGCCTCGACCTCGGCGAGCTCGAGCGCACCGTCGACGGGGCCCGGCTCGTCGGGGTGACGCTGGCGTCGAACGTCCTCGGCACGGTGGTCGACGTGGCACCGATCGTCCAGGCGGCGCACCGTGCCGGCGCCCTCGTCTTGGGCGACGGTGCCCAGCTCGTCCCGCACCGCCCGGTCGACGTCCAGGCCCTCGGGATCGACCTGCTGGCGTTCACCGGTCACAAGATGCTCGGGCCGACGGGCATCGGGGCGCTGTGGGCCCGGGCCGACCTGCTCGAGGCGATGCCGCCCTTCCTCGGTGGCGGCGAGATGATCCGGGACGTCCGCCTCGACGGGTTCACGCCGACCGACATCCCGTGGCGCTTCGAGGCCGGTACCCCACCCATCGCCGAGGCGATCGGGCTGGCCGCCGCCATCGACTACCTCGAGCAGGTCGGGCTGGAGCGCATCCACCAGCACGAGGCCCGCCTGACCGCCTACGCCGTCGAGCGCCTCGAGGAGCGCTACGGGGACGACCTGCGCATCTTCGGCCCGCGCCCCGACCCGGAGTGGCGCGGCGGGGTCATCTCGTTCGCCTTCGGCGACATCCACCCCCACGACGTCGCCCAGGTCCTCGACGAGCACGGCATCTGCGTGCGCGCCGGCCACCACTGCGCCAAGCCGCTCATGCGCTGCCTCGGCGTCGGGGCGACGACACGAGCCTCGCTCTACCTGTACAACGACGAGCACGACGTCGACCGGCTCGTCGACGCCCTCGAGTCCGTCCGCGACCTGTTCGTCTGAGCACGGACGCCGGGAGGAGCCGCGCCATGGCAGGACTGGAAGACCTCTACCGGGAGATCATCCTCGACCACTACCGCTCGCCCCGTAACCGCGGCGAGCTGCCCACCCCTCCGGCACACCGCGTGGAGGGGTTCAACCCGCTCTGTGGCGACGAGGTGGTCCTCTACCTGGAGGTGGCCGACGGCGTCGTGCGCGACCTGCGCGTCGCCGGCCAGGGCTGCTCGATCAGCCAGTCGTCGGCCTCGATGATGTCGGCGGCCGTCAAGGGCCGGCCGGTGGGCGAGGCGCGCCGCCTCGTGCGGTCGTTCAAGGCGATGATGTCCGTCCATGAGGTCTCCCTCGGCGAGGACGGCAGCCCCTCGGACGACGGCCCCGGAGACGCCCTCGACCCGTCGACCCTCGGCGAGCTCGCCGCCCTTCAAGGCGTCGTCAAGTTCCCCGTAAGGATCAAGTGCGCGACGCTGTCGTGGAACACGCTCAGCCAGGGCCTCGACGAGATCGAGCAAGGCGACCCGGTCGGCTCCTGACCCTCCGGCCGCCCGCCGGGGCGGCATGAGGCGCATGCGGCGGTCGACGGCCGGGCGACCCGCTGACGGCGACGGGTTCGGCCTGGACGAGGCAGGACGTGACGGCCAGGTCGGCCTCGGCCGGGTGCAGGCCGCCGTCGGGCTGGCCTGCTGCCTCTCCCTCGTGGCGGCCGGGGCCGCCTTCGCCCTGACCGGCGCACCCGCGACGGCGCGGCGGCCGCAGCTGTTCGGCGGCACCCTCGTCCTCGACGACACCCGCGGCCCGGTCGTGCTCGACCTCGCCACCGGTGAGCCCACGCTGCGCCTGCAGGGCGTCGCCGGCGACGTCGGCGCCGCCGGTCCCTCGCAGGTCAGCGCCACGGCGCTGGCCGGCGGGACGCTCCTCCTGGACGTCGCCACCGGCAGCTTCAACTACCTCGACGAGAGCAGCCTCGTGGCCAAGCCCACCGGCGGCGGCGTGTCGCTGCCGAAGGCGCCCGGCACGCTGCGGGCGACCGCCGTCCCCGCCGGGGCCGGCGCCTACGTCGTCAGGTACCGCCGTCACGGCACCGACGTGGCCCTCGTCAACCCTGCCACCGTCGCCCGGGCAGCCACCGTCGCTGTGGCACGCACCCCGGTGGCGGGCGGCGGGCGCCACCGGGCGACCCTCGGCCTGACCGTCCCGCTGCCCGGCGCGGCGCGCCTCGCCGCCCGCCTGCTCGAGCATCCGGGCGCCGCCATCGCCGCCGGTGGCAACCTGTGGAGCCTCGCCCGCACCCCGAGGGGCACCCAGCTGCTGGAGCTGGTCCCGACGGCCGGCTCGACCCTGCGCCTGCACGTCCGCGGCGGGGCCTCGCCGGCCGGGGGGCTCGCCACTGCCGGGGTGCCCGGGGGGACCGCCGTCGGCCTGGCCGAGCCCGGCGAGGCCGAGCTGTTCTCGCCGTCGCCGACCGGCCTCGTCGTGCGCCACGTCACCCTGCCGGGCACGGCATCGGCGCGCACCGTCGTCCCGGTCGGCGGTGCCACCGGAGGGTCGGCCGTCCTCTGGTACGTGTTCCAGGGCGGCGGTCCCTCCCGCCTCGTCGGCGTCGAGGCGGCGACCGCCCAGGTGGTCGTCGACCGGTCCATCGTGGGCCTGCCACCCGGCCGGGTCGTCCAGCCGACCCTCGACGGCGGCCGCCTGTTCGCCCTCGTCGACGACGGCACCCGCCAGCCCCCGCTGGTCGTCGTCGACCCGGCGACCGCCCGCGCCCGCCCCCTGCCCGGGGCGCCTCGCTACCCGCTCGCCTCGCCTTCCGAGGCGCCCACGTTCGCCCACCCCCAGATCCTGGCCGACGGTCCCCGCGTGGTCGTGAACAACCCGGACAGCCTCCTCGCCGTGGTCGTGTTCACCGGGGCCGGCCGGGCCCACGTCGTCGACAAGCGCCTGGCCGCCCTCGTCGACCCGTCGGCGCCGCCGGCCGCCCTCGTGCTGCGCCCGGTGGTCACCCACCACCCGCCCGCCCACCGCCGACGTCGGCGCACCCCACCGAGCCGCCACCTGCGGACGACCGTCCCGACGACCACCCTGGCGCCCCTGCCGCCCAGCGCTCCGGTCGTGCCGAGCCGCGTCGACGTCCAGCTGAGCTGTGCCAACACCCGCCAGCAGCCCCGCGCCCCCGAGCTCCTGCCTGCCGTCCCCGGGACGACGACCGCCACGGTGTCCTGGTCGTACCAGCTGCTCACCAGGGAGGACTGCGCCCCCACCTCGTACGTCGTACGCGTCCAGCCCGCCCCGGGCACGCCGGCCCCGGCCCGTACCAGCTACCTCGTCCAGGGCGGGACGACCGCCGAGCTGACCGGCCTGCGACCGAGCTCGTCCTACACGGTCGTCGTCACCGCCTACCTCGGCGCCCAGTCGACGCCGTCGCCGCCCGAGATCCTCACCACCGAGGCCACCGGACCCGACGCCCCGACAGCGGTGGCGTCCACCGCGAACGGCACCACCGGGTGGGACGTCAGGTGGCACGCCTGCGGTGGCGCCGCCTGCATCAGCCCCGACCCGGTCGCCACGTTCGTCGTGCGGCCGGTCTCGTGCGGCGGCACCTACCTCGGCACCCCGCCACCGCTCACCGTCCCGGCCGGCTACGACGGTGCGACCTACCCGTTCTCCCTCGACCCGGCGCTGGTCGGCGCCGACGTCCACTTCCGTGTCCAGGCGATCGGGGCGGACGGCCTCGTCAGCGACGTCGCCACCGGCGGGGCCTGCACCACCGGCTGGCGGCCGGCGACGCCCCAGCTCGTCCAGCTCGACGCCGGTGGCCGCCCGGCGCCCGGCGGCACGCTCACGGCGACCCTGTCGCTCGCCCTCGCCGCCCCGCCCGACGAGGCGCTCGGGTCGCCCGATCCGGCCTTCGTCTACTCGGTCGGCGGCCGCCAGGTCGGGCCGACGACCGCCACCGAGGTCCAGCTGACCGGCCTCCCGGCCGGCGTCACCGCCCCGACGTCGGTCACCATCGTCCCCGCCGGCCATCCCGGAGCGGCCGTCACCATCGACGGGCCGCCCCTCACCGTCACCGTGCCGTGGCCGCCGATCCGCCTGCGGGCGAGCGAGGCCGCCGAGCCGGCCGACCCCAACCTCGGGAACGTCACGGTCACCGCCCCCGGCGCCTTCGCCGACCTGCCCGCCGGCGCCGGGGTCACCATGAGCGGCGAGGTGGTGTGCGGGTCGACCGCCACCACCTTCGCCGGCGTCCCCCTCACCCGTTCCCGCCGGGTCGGCGGCGGCACCGCCACCGTCGGCCCGCTCGACCTGACAGCGAACGGCGGTGCCTGTGCGCTCCGCCAGGTCCGCCTCTCGGAGGTCGCCACGAACGTCCACGGCGGCCCCTCGCCCGCCGTCACGGCGCCGCTCGAGGTGAACGGGGCGACCGAGCCGGGACCGTCCGACCTCACCGCCCGATGGGTGCCCACCCCGTCCGCCTGGACCCCCGGCCTCGGCGGCGTCGCCCTCGAGATCACCGGCACGGCGCCGCCGGCCCTCGGCGCCCGCTGGTCCGTCACCTCGGTCACCCTTGCCGCCGACGGCCAGCGCTGCTCGCTCCCCGGCCTGCCCCGTGACGTCGGCGGCGGCACGTTCTCCACCCTCGTCGACACGTCGGCCTGCCTCGCCGGAACGCCCGGCGGCACCACCATCACCGCGACAGCCCGCGTCCAGTGGCTCTACCTTGGCGCCCTCCAGCAGCTCGACGTTGCCGCCCCGCTGGCCACCGTCCCGGCCACCCCGGCGGCGACGACCGGCGGCACGACCGGCGGCGCGAGCGGCACCCCGCCGACGACGAGCACGCCCGCGGCGACCATCCCGAACTCGCCGCCGCCGCCGACGGCCACCGGGACCCCTCCGGCCACCACCACGACGGCGCCCGTTCCGACCACCACCGTGGCCGGCACCACGACCACCACGACCACCACGCCGCCCTCCACCACGACGACCACCACGGCGTCGACCACCACGACCACCACTGCGTCGACCACCACCACGACGACCGTCCCGACGACCACCACCACGACGACCACCGTCCCGACCACCACGACCACCACTGCGTCGACCACCACCACGACGACCGTCCCGACCACCACCACCACGACCGTCCCGACGACCACCACGCTGGCGGGCTGACCGCCGCCTCCGGCCGTGCCACCCCGCCGCTCCCCGCGCCCGGCCTCCCCGCGCCCGGCCTCCCTGCGCCCGGCCTCCCCGCCCCCGGCCTCCCCGCGCCCGGCCTCCCCGCGCCCGGCGGGCACGCTGCGCGGCGCCTCAGGCACCATGCGTGGCGCCCGGGCGGGGCGGCCGGCTAGACAGGGGGCTCGCGTAGCAGGTGAGGAAGGGTAGCGATGACCACGCCGCTGACCCGTGACGACGAGGCGCTCGACTTCGCCCGGCGCTTCGACCGGTTGACGGGGAACATCGGGCGGGTGATCCAGGGCAAGGAGGACGTCGTCCGCAAGGCGATCGTCTGCCTGCTCGCCGAGGGCCACCTGCTCATCGAGGACGTGCCGGGCACCGGCAAGACGACGCTCGCCCGCGCCCTGGCCGCCTCGCTCGACCTCACCTGGAACCGCATCCAGTTCACCCCCGACCTCCTCCCCTCCGACGTGACGGGGGTGTCGGTGTTCAACCAGGCCACCACCCAGTTCGAGTTCCGGCCCGGCGCCGTGTTCGCCAACGTGGTGATCGGCGACGAGATCAACCGGGCCTCCCCGAAGACCCAGAGCGCCCTGCTCGAGGTCATGGAGGAGCGGACGGTCACGACCGACGCCGTCCTGTACCCGGCGCCGCGCCCGTTCATGGTCGTGGCGACCCAGAACCCGATCGACCTCGAGGGCACCTACCAGCTGCCGGAGGCGCAGCTCGACCGGTTCCTCATGCGGCTGTCGATCGGCTATCCCGAGCCGGACGCCGAGGCCCGCGTGTTGCGGACCGAGCGGGACGGGCCGACCGTGGAGCAGCTGTCGCCGGTGCTCGGGGTGCTCGACGTGGTCGCCATGGTCGAGCACGTCCGCCGCGTGGAGGTGGCCCCGGCGATCGAGCAGTACGTGCTCGCCCTGGTCACCGCCACCCGGGAGGCCCCCGAGGTGCGCCTCGGGGTCTCCCCGCGCGGCAGCCTCGCCCTGCTGCGCGCCGCCCGGGCCCACGCTGGCGCAGCCGGGCGGCCGTACGTGACGCCGGAGGACGTGAAGGCGGTCGCCACCGCCGTGCTCGCCCATCGCGTCCTGCTCCGGCCCGAGGCCGAGCTGCAGGGTCGCACCGGCACCGACCTCGTCGGCCGCATCCTGCAGTCCACCCCGGTCCCGCGGGTCGCGGCCCGCTAGGGCCACCGTGACACCGACGGGCGCCGGTGCCCTGCTCACCGGGGTCGCCTGCACCGTCGCCGGGCTCGCCCTCGGCTCGTCCGCCCTCGCAGCGCTCGGCGTGGCCGCGCTCGTGCTGGTGCTCGCCGCGCTCGCCTCGGTGCGCCGGCCGGCCAAGGTGTCCATCGACCGGCACGTCCAGCCCGCCCGCGTCGTGCGCGGCACGCCGGCGATCGCCTACGTCCACCTCGTCAACCACGGCCGGTCCGAGGCGCCACGCGCCGTCGCCCACCAGCGGTTCGGCACCGGCTCGGTCCGCCTCGAGCTGCCCCGGCTGGCCGGCGGCGAGGCAGGGGTGCGCACCTACCGCCTGCCCACCGACCGCCGAGGCAGCTTCGAGCTCCCGCCGCTCGAGGTGGTCCGGACGGACCCGTTCCTGCTGGCCCGTTCCCGCCGACGCCACGGGGCAACCGAGCGACTGCTCGTCTATCCCCGCCTCCTCCCGCTCCGCCCGTTGCGCAGCGGCCACCAGCGCACCCTCGAGGGCCCCGATGCCGACACCGCCGACGAGGGGACCATCACGTTCCACGCCGTGCGTGACTACACGACCGGCGACGACCTGCGGATGATCCACTGGCGCTCGACCGCCCGCGCCGGTCGGCTGATGGTGCGCCACAACGTCGACACGGCCGAGCCGCTCACCATCTGCCTGCTCGACCTGCGGCCCACCGGGTACTCGGCGGCCACGTTCGAGGTGGCCGTCGAGATGGCGGCCTCGGCGGTGGTCGCCGCCGCCGCCGGCCGCACGCCCGTCGAGCTGCGCGCCACCGACGGCACCCGCCTCGGCGGTCCGGACCGCCACGACCCGCAGGCCCTCGTCGACCACCTCGCCGCCGTCGGGCCCGCCCCGGGCGGGACGCTCAACGAGCAGCTCCGGCTCCTCCGCCGCCAGCGCGCCGGGACGGCGCTCGTCGTCGTCACCGGAGTGCTCGACGAGGACGACCTGCCGATCGCCGCCGCCCTGCGCCGACGGTTCCAGCGCCTCGTCGTCGTCTCCGTCGACCCGAACGCCTCGGCCCGCCCTCCCTACCCGGGGGTGCACGTGCTCTGCGGAGCCACCGGCGACGAGCTCGCCGGCCTGTGGAACCTGGAGGCGGCGCGCTGACCGCCCGGTCGACCGGCCGCCCGACCCCCCGCCTCTGGGTGTCGGCGGCGTTCGCCGCCGCCGCCGTGCTGGCGGCGAACGCCCCGTGGAGCCGCGCCTACGCGCCGGGCGAGGCCTTCGGCCTGCTCGCCGGGGCGGCCGCCCTGTCGACGGGCATCCCGCTGCTGCTCGGACCGCTCGCCCGGCGGGGTGCCTGGTCGAGCATGGCCACCTCGATCGCCGGCTTCGTCGGCTACTGCCTCGCCGCCGCCCTCGGCGGGGACGCGGGCGGGCTCGCCCGTGGGCTCGGCGACGGGCTGGCCCGGCTCCTCTCGGAGTCGCTGCCGGTCGCCACCCCCCACGACCTGCTCGTTCCTGCCCTCGCCGCCACCTGGTGCACCGGCGCCGTCTGCGGCGAGCTGGTCGCCCGCACCCGGGCGGCCGCCGCCTGCGGGGTGGTGCTGGCGGCCGCCTTCGCCCTGTCCGACGCCGTCACCGCCTCGGTCCCCGGCCAGCCCCTCGGCGCCGCGGCCGTGCTCGTGGTGCTCGCCGCCGCCCTCCTCGCCGTGGCCCCACGCCGTGCCGAAGGCCAGCTCGTGGCGCCGACCGGCGGGCGGGTCGGGCGCCGGCGGCCCGCGCTGCGCCCGCTCGCCGGGGCGGCGGTCACGCTCGCCGCTGCCACCGCCATCGCCGTGGTCGCCGTCCCCTCGCTCCCGGGATGGCCGGCCGCCCCCACCGCTCCAGCCCGGCTGGCCCCGGTCCGCACGAGCCAGCCGGTGACCCCTACGGCCACGGCCGTCGAGCTGCGGGACGGCCCGCTCCGGCGCCTCTTCTCCGTCCGGGTCGACCGGGCAACGGCCGGCTACCTGCCCGTCGCCGAGCTCGACACCTACGACGGCAGCAGCTGGGGGCTCGACCAGCTGTTCCGGCCGTCCGGCGGGAACGTCCCGACCGGCCCCGGGTCGCCGCCCGGCGGCCGGCGGGTCGTGCAGCGCTACGCCATCGACGCCGGCCTCGGCATGCCCTGGATGCCCCTGCTCAGCAGGCCGCTCGACGTGCAGGGCGTGGCCGTCGACGTGGCCGCCCTCTCCGGGATGGTCCTCCCGGCGCGCCCGCTCGTCGCCGGCCAGCGCTACGTCGCCGTCTCCTCGGTCCCGGCCGCCACCCTCGCCGACGCCCCGACCACCGCCCTCGCCGCACCCCCGCCGGCTCCGCCGCTCCCCGAGGACCTCGCCGTGCCGCCGGCCGAGCAGCGGGAGCTCGCCGGCTTCGCCGCCCAGCTCGCCACCCGGACCCACATCCCGGCCACCGAACCGCTCGCCCTGCTCCGTGCCGTCGAGGCCGATCTCGTCGCCCACGACCGCACCATCGCACCGCCACGGGGCCGGCACCGCCAGCCGGCGCCGGCCGACACCACCTTCGCCGACGCCGTCCACGCCGTCGTCGTCGCCCGAAGGGCCACCCCGGAGCAGTACGCCACCTTCTTCGCCCTCCTCGCCCGCCACCTCGGCGTCCCTGCTCGCCTGGCCACCGGCTTCCGCCTGACCGGCCCGACCGGCACCCTGCGACCCGGACGCCGCTACACGGTGACGTCGGCCGACGCATGGACCTGGGCCGAGCTCGACGTGTCGGCCCTCGGATGGGTCGTCGCCGACCCCTCGCCCGCCCACACCGGGACCGCCCCGCTCCCTGCCGCCTCGGCCGCGCCGACCGCCCCGGCAACCACCCTCCCGCCGGTCCGCGCCGTGCCGCGCCCGGCGCCCTCCGGCCATGCCCTCGCCCCGGCCGTCCACCCGCCCCTCGGCGGCGCCGCCTCGGGCGCCACCGCCGCCCTCGCCACGCTCGCCGCCCTCGGCCTCCTCGGCACGGCCGCCCTGCTCGCGCTCGTCGCCGCCCGTGCCCGCCGGCGCCGGCAACGGCGGCGGGGTCCCGCCGGCGACGCCGTCGCCGGCGCCTGGCTCGAGGCCCTCGATGCCCTCACCGCAGCCGGCCTCGGTGACCTGCGGTCGCTCACCGCCGCCGAGGTGGTCGAGGCCGCCCGGCAACACTTCGGCGAGGGCGCCGCCCTCGTCGCCCCCCTCGCCCAGCGGGCCAACCTCGCCGTCTTCTCGAGCCGCCCCGACCGCATCGCCGAGGCAGAGGCTGTTGCCAGCTGGTCCGACCTCGCCGCCCTCCGGCGCACCCTGCGTGCCGCCGTCCCCCGCCGCACCCGGCTGCGCCACGCCCTCCGCACCACACGCCCCCGGTGGCGCCCTCAGGCCGCGCCGCCACCCCCCGACCGGCCACGCCACCACGGTCGCCGCCGCCCCGCACCCTCCGCACCCGCCGCGCCCGATCCGGCCACCGGCTCGGCGACCACCAACCCCGGCCGCAGCCGGGTCTCCTCGAGCACCGACCGCGCCGGCTCCGGCACCGGCTCGTAGGGCAACCAGGTCGGCCGGGGCGGGACGGCCGGCGCCCGGGACGCCACCCGAGCCCCGGCGTCCGCCGCTCGCCGGGCGGCAGCGACCGCCGACGCGGTGGCCGGGGCGGGCGGCAGCGCAGCAGCCGGCGGTGGTCCGGCCGGCAGCGGCGCCACCGGAGCCTGCGTTGGCGGGGCGACCAGCAGCGGGGATGCCGGTGCGACCGGTGGCAGGGGCGCCGGCGGCGAAGATGGCAACGCCGGCGGGGGCGCCGGCGGGGGCGCCGGCGGCCACAGCACCCGGCGGGTCCCGGCGGGTGGCGGCACGAGCGACGCCGGCCGTCGCACGCCCGCCGACCCCCTCGGCATGGTCGGCGCCGGGTCGTGCTCCACCGGTGGGACGTTCGCGTGCCCCGAGCGCGAGGGACCCGGGGGCGCCGCACCCGTGGGCGGCGACCTACGCAGCGGGGACACCGACTGGGCGGCCGGGGCGGTGGGGGCCGGGGCGACCCGCCCGGACGGAGCGCCGGCGAGGAAGCCGTCCCGGGTCACCGCCCGCGTGGGCGCCCATCCGGACTCGGCCGCCAGCGCCTGGAGCGCGGCGGCGAACGCCCGGGCGCTCGCCGGGCGGTCGTCGGGCTCCTTCGCCATGGCGGCGACGAGCAGGTCGGAGAGCGCGGCGGGCACGCCGGGGAGCGAGATCGGCCGGACCGGCGCGCGCAGGATCCGGGCCGCCGCGGCCGCGGGATCCTCGTCGTCCGCCAGATGGAAGGCCGGGCGGCCGGTGAGCAGCTGATAGCAGGTCGAGGCGAGCTCGTACACGTCGGTGGCCGCCGATGCCGGCGCGCCCTCGAGCAGCTCGGGCGGGGCGTGCAGCGTGGTGAACCCGAACGCCCCGGTGGCCTGCTCGGCGGCCGCCTGCAGACGGGCGACGCCGAAGTCGGCGAGGGCCGGCTCGCCGAACTCGGTGAGGAGCACGTTCTGGGGCTTGACGTCGCGGTGGAGCATCCCCACCTCGTGCGCCGTGGCGAGCGCCCCGGCGAGGCGGACGGCGATCGACACGACCTCCTCGGGAGCGCAGCGCCCGTCGGCGGCGAGCCGCCCCGCCATCGACCCCCGGCACAGCTCCAGCACGAGCACCGGCCGCCCCGACGGGGTGGTGAGGGTGCGGTACAGGGTGACGATGTTGGGATGCGCGCTGAGCGCCCCGAGCGCCAGCGACTCACGCCGAAACGACTCGAGGGCGTGCCCGGTCACCTGCGGCCCGACCCGGAGCAGCTTGAGGGCGACCGGCCGGTCGGTGGCGTCCTCACGCGCCCGGTACACGGTCGAGAAGCCGCCCCGGCCGATCTCGGCGACGTCGGAGAAGCCGGGGAAGACCACCTCGTCCCCGTTGCGGCGCCACCTGCGTCCCTGCCCTCGCGCCACCACCGCCTCCGCCGGCGCCCCGTCCTGGCGCCGTCCCGATCGTACCAGCCGGTGACCACGGAGCGTGGCCGTTGCTTCCCTCTTCGTCCACGAGCGGCTACGACTGGTGGCGTGCGCAGTCTCGTCACCGTGCTCGACGCCCCGACCGGCCGGAGGGCCGACGTGCTCGTCGAGGCCGACGCCGGCTGCGCCCTCGAGGCGCTCGTCGAGGCCCTCCGGGCAGAGGGGCTGGCCGGCCCCGGGCCGCTGCGGGCGGCAGGCCGCCTGCTCGACGGCGGATCGTCGCTCGGCGCCGTGCTGCACGACGGGCTCCTGCTCGTCTCCGGCGGCGACCCGGCCCCGGCGGCCCCGACCCTCCTCCCCGACCGGTCCGAGCGGCACGGCGCGTCCGACCCGGCCTCGGCGGCGGCCCTGGCGGTGCCGCCGGTGGAGGGGGAGGTGGAGCTGCGCTTCGTCGGCGGGCCCGAGGCCGGACGGACGGTTCGGCTCGTCCCGGGCCGGTACGTCGTCGGCCGCGGCGACGAGGCCGACATCCGCCTCGGCGCCGACCCGCTCGTCTCCCGCCGCCACGCCGAGCTGGTCGTGTCGGGCGACGGGGTCGAGATCGTCGACCTCGGGGCGGCCAACAAGGTGCTCGTCGCCGGGTGCCCGCTCGCCGGGGGGCGTCTCGCCGAGCACGAGGCGGTGCAGCTCGGCGAGACGGTGGTCGCCTGGGCCGCCGTGGCGGCAGCAGACGCCGTCGTGGCGAGCGACGGCGAGGGGCACGTCGTGCTCAACCGGCCCCCACGGATCCTGCCCGAGCCGGTCGTCCACCACGTCACCGTGCCGCTGCCCGCCACGCGACCGTCGCGGCCCGCCTTCTCGGTCGTGGGCGCCGCCATCCCCCTGCTCGCCGGCGTGGCGATCGCCGTGGCCCTGCACCAGCCGGTGTTCCTCCTGTTCGCCGTGCTGAGCCCGCTCACCGGTCTCGCCAACCACCTGTCGGCCCGCCGCTCGGGCAGCCAGGCCCACCGGCTCGCGCAGGGTCTCGCCGCCGACGCCACCCGCGACGCCGCCGACGCCCTCCGCCAGGCGCTCGAGGCCGAGGCCGACGAGCGCCGCCGAGCTGCACCGGACCCGGCGATGCTCGCCGGCTGGGCCTTCGGCCCCGGGGCGCGGCTGTGGGAGCGGCGGCGGGGCGATCCCGACTTCTGCCACCTGCGCCTCGGCCTGGCGGACCAGCCGGCGCGCGCCGTCCGCCTGGACGGGCCGGCGGCCGAGCCGGAGTCGCTCGTCCTGACCCAGGTGCCAGCCGTGCTCGACCTGCCGGCGGCCGGGGTGGTCGGCGTCGCCGGCCCGGCCGCCGCCCGGCGGGCGCTCGCCCGGGCGCTCATCGTCCAGGCGTGCACGCTGCACGCCCCCGAGGACCTGCAGCTGGCGGTCTGCGCGAGCGACGGCCCGACGTCGGACTGGTCGTTCGTGCGCCTGCTGCCGCACGCCCGACCGGACGACGGGCCGTCGGCCCGCCTCGCCGCCACCCCGGACACGCTGGCCGGGGTGGCCGGCGGCCTGGCCCAGCTGGTCGACGACCGCCTCCGCCGGCTCGAGACGGCCGGTCCGGAGCGCGTCGCCGGCGAGCCGCTCGTCCTCGTCGTCCTCGACGGCGCCTACCAGCTGCGCGCCGCCCCGCTCGTCGCCCGGCTGCTACGCCGGGGCCCGGAGGTCGGTGTGGCCTGCATCGCCCTCGACGAGGCCGAGGCGCTCCTTCCCGAGGAGTGCACCACCACGGTCACCTTCGGGGCCGGCGAGCCGACCCGGTGCACCCTCCGCTCGACCGGCGCCGCCCCGCTCGAGCGGGTCCTCGCCGACCTCGCCGGCACGGCGTTCGCCGAGGCCACGGCGCGGGCGCTGGCGCCGGTGCGCTGCAGCGGGCACGGCGCCGACGCCACCTTGCCGAGCTCGGTCCGACTGCTCGAGCTGCTCGACCTCGACCCGCCCTCCTCGTCCGAGCTGGCCCGGCGATGGGCCGGCTCGGACGGCGCCCCCCGGGCGGTGCTCGGGCGGACCGGCCTCGGGGCATGCGCCGTCGACCTGCGCCGCGACGGCCCCCACGGGCTCGTCGCCGGGACCACCGGAGCCGGCAAGAGCGAGCTGCTCCAGACCCTCGTCGCCGGGCTGGCCGCCGCCGTGCCGCCGGACGCGCTCACCTTCGTCCTCGTCGACTACAAGGGCGGTGCCGCCTTCACCGACGCCGCCCGCCTGCCGCACACCGTCGGAATGGTGACCGACCTCGACGCCCACCTGACCGCCCGGGCGCTGGCCTCGCTCGGCGCCGAGCTGCGCCGACGCGAGCGCCTCTTCCAGGCCGCCGGCGCCCGGGACCTCGACGAGTACTGGCGAGCCACCGGCGACGGCCTCGGCCGGCGGCGCCTGGCCCGGCTCCTCATCGTCGTCGACGAGCTCGCCGCCCTCGTCGAGGAGCTGCCCGGCTTCGTCGACGGTCTTGTCGACCTCGCCCGGCGCGGCCGCTCGCTCGGCATCCACCTGCTGCTCGCCACCCAGCGACCCTCGGGGGTCGTCTCCCCGTCGATCCGGACCAACACCAACCTGCGCGTGGCGCTGCGGGTCACCGACGCCGCCGACAGCCTCGACGTCGTCGACGCCCCGACCGCCGCCCACATCCGCAAGGAGACACCCGGGCGGGCCTTCGTGCGGGTCGGGCACGACGAGCTCGTCGAGGTGCAGACGGCGAGCGTCAGCGGCCGGCCGCCCCGGAGCGGGCCTGCCGCCGGCGTCCGCCTCGTCCGCCTGGACGGTGTCGCCCCGGGAGGCGCCGCCCCGGGAGGCGCCGCTGGGCGGGCGGCCGCGGCGGCCGGCGGCGGGGTGCCCGGGCGGGACGACGACCTCCCCGAGCCCGACCTCGTCCGGCTCGTCGAGGCGGCACGCTCGGCGGCCACCGCCCTCGGCCTCGGGCCGGCTCGGCGACCGTGGCTGCCGCCGCTGCCGTCGCACTGCACCCTCGACGAGCTCCCTGCCCTCGCCGGGTCGGCGCCGGGGTCGCCCACCCGCCTGGCCTTCGGCGTCGAGGACCACCCCGACGAGCAGGCCCGGGTGCTCGCCGCCTACGACCTCGAGGCGGGCGGCCACCTGCTCGTCGCCGGCGACGCCGGCTCGGGCCGGTCGAGCCTGCTGCGCGCCCTCGCCGTTTCGGCGGCGCGAGCCCTCCCGCCGGCGGACCTGCACTGCTACGTCCTCGACGGCGGCAACGGGGCGCTGTCGGCGCTCGAGCTGCTGCCACACTGCGGCGCCGTCGTCTCCCGGCTCGAGCCCGAGCGGGTCGAGCGGCTCCTCGGCCGCCTCGCCGACGAGGTGGCTCGGCGGCACCAGGCGCTCGCGCTCGGCGGGTTCGCCTCGCTGCAGGAGGCCCGCGCCGCCGGCGGCCCGGGCGGGGACCTGCCGTACCTGCTGCTGCTGGTCGACCGCTACGAGGGGTTCCTCGCCGCCTTCGACGCCCACGACGGCGGTCGTCTCGTGTCGGCCCTCCTCCAGCTCCTGCGCGACGGGCCGAGCGCCGGGCTGCGGGTGGTGCTCGCCGGCGACCGCTCCGTGCTCGCCGGTCGCCTCCCGAGCCTCGCCGAGACGACCGTCGTGCTCCGCCTGAACGACCGCACCGGCTACGCCCTCGCCGGCCTCGACGCCGCGTCGCTGCCCGAGCCGCTCCCCCCCGGACGGGGGGTGCGCGTGCCGTCCGGGGCCGAGCTGCAGGTGGCCCTCCTCGCCGGCGACCCCTCCGGGCCGGCCCAGGCCGCCGCCGTCACCCGCCTCGGGCGCGAGCTCGCCCGGGCCTGCCGGGAGGCCGGCGTGGCCGGCACCACCCTCCCCGAGCCGATCGGCGCGCTGCCGAGCGTCGTCGCCCTCTCCCGGCTCGGCCCTGGAGCCGGCAGCGGCCTGCTGGTCGGCGTCGGCGGCGACCACGTCCTTCCGCTGCGCGTACCGCTCGAGGACCGGGGCGGCTTCCTCGTCGTCGGTCCGGCCCGCTCCGGGCGGTCCAACACCCTCGCCGTCCTCGCCCGCTCCCTCCTCGCCGCCGGCCGGCCGGTGGTGGTGCTCGCCCCGCGCCCCTCCCCCCTCGCCTCCCTGGCCGGTGCGCCCGGCGTGACGGTGCTCGCCGGGCGCGACCTTGCCGGCGACGGCGCCGTGGCGGTGCTCGACGGCCTGCCGGCCGGCGCCGCCGTGCTCGTCGACGACGCCAACCTGCTCGACCCGTCCGGCCTGACCGAGGCGGTGGCGCGCTGCGCCCGCAGCGCCGCCGACACCGGTCACCTGGTCGTGGCGGCGGCCCCGCCCCCGGAGGCCGCCGTCGCCCTCCGCGGCCTGCTCCCCGAGCTGCGCCGGGCGCGGGCCGGCGTCGTGCTCTGCCCGCAGGCCCCCACCGACGGCGAGGCGCTCGGTGTCCGCCTCCCCCACAGCCTCCTCGCCGCCGGCCCGCCCGGGCGCGCCGTGCTCGCCGTCGACGGCCTCCTCACCCCCCTCCAGGTGCCCCTCGACGACTGGCAGGCCGCCGAGGCGGCGCGGCGGTAGGGTCGAGCGATGACCGAGCTCAGCGTGGCGCCCGACCAGCTCGTCGCCCTCGCCGCACGGCTGCGGGCGGGTGGCGCCGAGGTGGAGGCCCTCCGTGCCCAGCTCGCCGCAGCGGCCGGCCCGCTCCTCGACGCCTGGTCCGGACCGGCCGCCGCCGAGTTCACCGCCCGCTACGAGGCGTGGCAGCGCCACGCCACCGGCCTCGAGGACGGCCTGGTCGAGCTGGCGGCGCTGGCCGCCCAGGCTGCCGATGCCTACGCCACCACCGAGCGCGCGATCTCCGGCACCTTCCGCTCCAGCTGAGCAGCGGTCCCCCGCGGACGTCCCCCTGGCCCACGGTCGGGGTCGCCCCGACGTGCCGGCGCGACCCCGTCGGATCGCCACCTTTCCCCTGGGCTGCCGGCCCGGCCCTGGCGGCCGGCCCGGCCCTGGCAGCCGGCCCGGCAGCCGCCTGGCGGACCCTCCGAGCCCCGTGCCCACAGGGGCAACGGCGCGGCCCGGCGACTGCTCTTGCCCAACTCCCACTCGCACTTAACATTACAGTCGCGTGACGTTGCGCTCCGGCCGCTATTGTCAGGGCGTGCGCTCAACCACAACGAGTGACGGGTCGGCCACGATCCGTGTTTCACCGGAGGGGATGGCGGTGGCGGCTGGCCAGGTGCGCACCCGCGCCGGGGAGCTCGAGGCGGCGCAGGCCGACGCCGGCCAGGCGCTCGGTGCCGCAGCCGGCGCCCTCGACCCGGCGAGCCGGGCTGCCTTGACCGAGCTGGTCCAGGCCTGGGGGCTCCTGGGCGCCCAGCTCGCCAGCACGTCGAACGCCCTGGCCGCAAGCCTGGCCGCCTCGGCAGGGCGCTACCACGCCGCCGAGACGGCCCTCGCCGGCTCGTTCGGCTCGACCGTCGCCGGAGCGCGCCCGTGACGCTCGCCGCTGCTCCCACGATGGCCGGCGACCCGGCCCTCCTCGAGGCGGCCGCCCGCCGCCTGTCGACCGACGGTGCCCAGCTGCGGGCGAGCGCCGACCTGCTCGGCTCGACCACGAGCGCCCTCGCCGCCGACGGCTGGCACGGGGCCGCCGCCGCCGCGTTCACCGGCGCCGCCGAGCAGGTGGCCGCCGCCGGCACCCGCGCCGCCGCCCTGCTCGAGCGCGTCCAGCTGGCCCTCGCCGGTCACGCCGCCGCCGTCGCCGCCGCCGAGGTCGACCGGGCTCGCCAGCTGGCCGTCGGCCTGCCGGGCGAGAACGCCGGCGCGGTCCTCGCCACCGCCCAGGCGCGCCTGCAGGCGGTCCTGCGCGAGGCGGCCCACGAGGCGGAGCTGCTCCGTCGCCACCTCGACGCCGCCGCCCCGGCCGCCAGCCATGCCGCTACCCCGGCCACGGCGCCGGTGGTCGCCCCGGTCCAACCGGCGCCGGCCGGCGAGGTCGTGCTCACCCTCGGCGTGCTGGCCGCGCTGCTGTGCGCACCGACCGACCCGACGGCCGCCGGCGCCCTCCCGGCCCCGGTGCGGGTCAGGCTCTCCCGCCCGCTGCGCTACCTGCTCGGCGAGGAGGCACCCGGGTGGCACCGGTCGCTCGCCGTCGCCGGCCAGGGGCTCAGGCCGGACGCGCCGGTCGCGGCCGCCTTCGCACCGCGCGGTCGCGTGGCCGGCGCCGTGGCCACCGTCCTGCGCCCCGACGGGGCGGACGGGACAGACGGGGCGGGCGCCGGTTGGAGGCTGCCCGATCGCGGGTAGAACTGCAGGATGACCGATGGTGCCGCGCGCACGGCCACCTGGTCGGGCGAGGGCGAGCATCGCCTCGCGAGCTTCACCAGCGAGGAGCTCGTCGCCGTCGGTGCCGACAGCCCGCTCCAGGGGCTGGTGCTGTCCGAGCGGCTCGCCGCCATGGGACCGATCCCGCTCGCCGCGGCCCTGTCGGCGGCGCTGCGCGGGCTCGTCGCCCGGGGCTTCGTCCACCCCGAAGGCGCCACGCCCGGCGGCCCCGGGTCCCGAGCCGGCCGTCAGCTCGACCGGCTGCTCGACGCCCTCGGCGAGGGCGGCCTCGACGACGGGAGCGGCGGCGATGGGGATGGGATCGGGGGGGACGGGATCGGGGGGGACGGCAGCGGCGAGGTGACCGTGCCCCTCAGCGGCGACCTGGCGGCCGTGGTGGCGATCCGCAGGGCCCCGGCGCTGGTCTGCCTCGTCTCGGAGCCCACCCGGCGCGACCTCGTGCGGCGTGGCCCGCTCGCCCACCGGCGGACGGACGCCATCCTCCACGGCGTGGCGGGTGGCGGCAGCCTGGCCAGCATCCTCGAGGAGCGGCGGTCCGCCCTCGGCATCCACGGGTTCGTGCTGCGCGGCGTCACCGAGGAGACGCAGGCGCTGTGCGCCAGCCTGGCGGAGCGCGCCGTCACGCCGGACCCGGACCTCCCGACGGGGCGCAGCGAGACGGCCATCGAGGTCGCCCCGGTCGGCGACCCGCCCCGGCCGTCCGTGCGCCTGCTCGTCGCCTACGAGCCCGACGCCGCCCTTCCCGGTCGCATCTCCTGGGCCGGTGGCCCGGGGACGCCGGCGACCGAGCAGCTGGGGGCGGCCGACCTACCGGTACGGCTCGCCGAGCTGCTCGCCTCGGCGGTCGGCGATCCGGGCGACGCCGCCCGGGCGAGCGCCTCCTGAGCCACGGGCGGCGGCCGTCGACGGGGCCAACGCCCGGTCACCCGTCGACGACCAGCCCGTCGAGGTCTGCGGCCAGCTCGAGGGCGGTCCCGGGCAGGCCGGCGGCGCGCAGCGCCACCCGCCCGGCCGCCGCCACCTCGAGGGCGACGGTCGGCGACGTGCACACGCCGAGCAGGGTGGGTCCGGCGCCCGACCAGCAGGCCACGACCGCCCCGGCGGCACGCAGCTCGGCCAGGATGCCGGCGGCCTCGGGGAACAGCGGGGCACGGGCGTCCTGGTGGAGCCGGTCGTCGCCGGCGCCGGGCACGAGGGCGCGCCGGTCGGCGAGCCCGGCCACGAGCAGGCCGAGCCGGCCGAGGTTGAACACGGCGTCGGCGAACGGGACGGCAGCCGGCAGCGCGGCGCGCGCCTCACTCGTCGCCAGCCGCCGGTCGGGCACGACGACGACGAAGCGCAGCTCCGGGTCGAGCGCCAGCCGGCGGACCACCGGCCGGCCGTCCACGAGGGTGGCCGCCACGAGACCGCCGAGCACCGAGGCGGCGGCATTCTCGGGGTGGCCGTCGACGGCGACCGCCTCGGCCAGCGGGTCGGGGGAGCCGGCCGCTGCCGCCGCCGCGGCGGCGAGCGCCGCCGACGAGCCGAGACCGCGCCCGACCGGCACCTGCGAGCGCACACGGATCGACAGGCGGTCGTGGCCGACCACCCGTGCCGCCACCTTCGCCGCCAGGTGGCCGGCGTCGCGCGGCAGCTCGGCCCCCTCCCCCTCGGCCACCACCTCGAGGCGGTCGGCCTCGGTCACCTCGACCTCGACGTAGCGGTCGAGCGCCAGCCCGAGCACGTCGAAGCCGGGCCCCAGGTTCGACGTCGACGCCGGAGCGCGTGCCCGCATCGCCCCCGCCCTCAGCCGACCGGCGGGACGTAGCCCGCCGGCACCGGCGGCAGCGGCCGGGACGTCACCACCGGGCCACCGCCGTCGATCCCCCATGGTGCGTGCACCACGAGACGACCCACCACCTGCGGCGACCGGGTGCGGATGGACGCTGCGCCGGGAGCGGTCGTCGGCCGCAGGAGCACCGGCGCCAGCGTGCGGACCAGGCGCAGCCCCGGCCAACCGACGGTCGGCACCGCGCCGGGCGCGGCACGGGCGGTCGCCGTCGTGCCGGCCCAGCTGGCGGCGGCGGTGGCGACCGGTGTGCCGGTGGGCGACGGCGACAGGGCCAGGAGGGCGGCGGTGGCGCCGCCGAGCAGGCGTTCGGCGGCGCGGGCCGCCCCGTAGAGGGCGTCGGGCTGGTCGAGCGACACGGCGACGACGAGCACGTGGCGGCCGCCCACGATGCGGTAGGCGGAGACCGCCAGGCAGCCCTGCGCCTGCGGGGTGAACCCGGACTTGACGCCCACGATGCCGTCGGTGCCGAGGGCCGGGTTGTAGTTCGGCACCGTCCCGGCCACCGGGAAGGGCAGGCTCGGGTGGACCACGATGGCACGCACCACCGGCAGCGCCATCAGGTCGCTGGCGAGCCGGGCCTGGTCGGCCGCCGTCGAGCGCGAGCGGGGGTCCAGTCCGCTCGCGTCGGCGTAGTGCGTGTGGAGCAGGCCGAGCGCCCGGGCGGTCGCGTTCATGCGCGCCACGAACGCCGGGTCGCTGCCGGCGTCCCACACGCCCAGGCGGTCGGCGATGTTGTCGGCCGACGGCAGCAGGAGCGCCTCGAGCAGCTGCAGCTCGCTCAGCCGCTCGCCGAGCCGGACCGGCACGTTGGAGTTGTCGGCCTGCGTCTCGGCCACGTAAGCGGCCACGTCGTGCGCCGCCATCACGAGCGACGGGCCGGACTGGCCGGGCGCCAGCGGGTGGTCGTGCAGGACGACGTACGCCGTCATCATCTTCGTCAGGCTGGCGATCGGCAGGATCCGCTGGTGGGGAGAGGCGCCGACCAGGCCGATGCCCTGCACGGCGACCGCCCCCTCGCCCTGGGCGGGCCAGCCGAGCGCCGGCGGCGTCCCGGGCACGACGACGGTCCGCGCGAGCAGCGGGCGAAGGCGCGGCGACACCACGATGTCGGCGGCCGCCTTCGTAGGGTGGCCGCCCCCGCCGGCTGCCAGCCCGACGGCCGTCGCCACGGTGGCGAGGGCCACCAGGCCCGCCACGATCCGGTTCCGCCGCACCCGCGCCCGGCGCCGTCGGGCGCGATCGGCCCGGCGGCGCGCCTCGAGCCGGAGCCGGGCCTCGTCGGGACCGGGCAACACGGCTCGGAGGGCGGACGACGGAGCCCCGCCCGGCGGCCGGCGCGGGCGCGGGCGCGGTCCGGGTGCGACGTCGGGCTGGCGCAACGGGCGAGCGGTTCCGGCTAGCGCCCGACGGCGTCGAGCTCGTCGGGCGTCATCAGGACCGCACGGGCCTTCGAGCCCTCGGACGGGCCGACCACGCCGCGCTGCTCCAGCAGGTCCATCAGCCGCCCGGCCCGGGCGAAGCCGACACGCAGCTTGCGCTGGAGCATGGACGTGGAGCCTAGCTGCGAGCGGACGACCAGCTCCATTGCCTGCGCCAGCAGGTCGTCGTCGTCGTCGCCTGCCCCGCCGCCACCACCGGGGCCGGCACCGTCCTCGCCGACGACGCCCTCGAGGTAGCTCGGGCCGCTCTGGCGCCGCCACTGGGCGACCACCGCCCGCACCTCGTCCTCGCTCACCCACGGGCCCTGGATCCGGCGGGACACGCTCGACGAGGCGGTCAGCAGCAGCAGGTCGCCGCGCCCGACCAGGCGCTCGGCGCCCGGCTGGTCCAGGATGACCCGCGAGTCGGCGAGCGACGACACCGAGAAGGCGAGCCGCGACGGCACGTTTGCCTTGATGACGCCCGTGATCACGTCGACCGACGGCCGCTGGGTGGCGATCACGAGGTGGATGCCGACGGCGCGCGCCATCTGGGCGATCCGGCAGATCGACTCCTCGACGTCGCGGGCGGCGACCATCATCAGGTCGTTCAGCTCGTCCACCACGACGAGGATGTACGGCAGGCGGTCGAAGCGGCGCTCCTGCTCGCTCGGGCGGGCCGGCCGGCCGGCCGGCGCCGCCGGGGGCACCACCACGGGCGGGCCGTTGCCGGCCTCCTCACCGGGCACCTCGCCGTCGGGCACCGCGCCGTCGGGCACCGCGCCGTCGGGCACCTCGCCGGCGGGCACCTCGCCGGCGGGTGCCCCGTCGGCCTGCTCCGCCGTCCCGGCCGCCCCGTCGCCCGGCGCGTCGAAGGGGCCCGTGGCGAAGTCGCCGCGGTCGACCGCGGCGTTGTAGCCGTTGACGTCCCGCATGCCCACCTCGGCGAGCAGGTCGTAGCGGCGCTCCATCTCGGCGACGGCCCAGGCGAGGGCGTTTGCAGCCTTCTTCGGGTTCACGACCACCGGGGTCAGCAGGTGGGGCAGCCCGTTGTACTGGCCGAGCTCGACCCGCTTCGGGTCGATCAGGATGAGCCGGACCTGCTCGGGCGTGGAGCGCATGAGGATCGACGTGATCGTCGAGTTGATGCACGACGACTTGCCGGCGCCGGTGGCACCGGCGATGAGCAGGTGGGGCATCTCGGAAAGGTTGGCCATCACGGCCCGACCGGCGATGTCGCGCCCGAGGGCCACCTCCAGGGGATGCTGGGCGCGGCGGGCCTCCGGCGAGGCGAGGACGTCGCCGAGCGTGACGAGCTGGCGGTCCTGGTTCGGCACCTCCACGCCGATCGCCGATCGGCCCGGGATGGGAGCCAGGATGCGGACGTCGGGCGAGGCCATGGCGTAGGCGATGTCCTTCGCCAGGCTCGTCACCCGCGCCACCTTCACGCCGGCGCCGAGCTCCAGCTCGAAGCGGGTCACGGTCGGCCCGACGGTGAACCCGACGAGGTGCGTCTCCACCCCGTGAGCGGCGAGCGCCCGCTCGAGCGAGCGGCCGCGCTCCTCGACGGCCTGCCGGTCGAGCCCCTGGGCCTTCGACCGGGCGAGCAGCCGCAGCTGCGGCAGGCGCCACTGGCTGGGTGGCGGGACGACACCGAGGCCGAGCTGGTGGGCCTCCATCGGGGCCGCCTCGTCTTCGTCGCCGAGGGCGCCACCGGCCCGCACCGGCCGGGGCGGCGGTGCCTCGGCCGGGGAGGCGAGCGCCACCTCGAGCTCGGCCAGCTCGGCGGCGAGCGCGGCGGCCGACGCCGCCCCACCGCCATCCACAACCGTGCCCGGGAGGTCGGCCACGCGGTCGGCGTCGCCGCCCAGCCCATCCACCGGACCGTCGATCGCCCCGTCGATCGCCGCGCCGGCCCCGTCGACGGCCCCGTCGTCGGCCCCGTCGTCGGCCCAGTCCTCGGCCCAGTCGGCGGTGCCGTCCGGCGATGCGGTGGCGCCCCTGCGGCGGCGGCCGCCGCCGGCCGGCTCGCCGCCGGCGGGCGGTCGGGCGCGGGGGGGACGGGCGGGGTGGGCACGCAGCAGGGCGACGCCGGCGCGCAGCGGTGCGGCGGCAGCCCTCGCCGGCACCCCGACGGCGGCACCGGCGGTGGCGAGGGCGATGACGCTCAGCAGGATCGCCGCGCCGGCCATCCCGACGAGGGCGTGCAGGCCGGCCCCGATCTCGGCGCCGAGCACGCCGCCGGCGCCGCCGAGCTGGTGCAGGGTCGCCGTCACCGGCGGCACGCCGCCGGCGAGGTCGGCGAGGCCGGCCACGGCGAGGCCGGCGAGGATCAGGAAGAGGACGACCCCCTCGGGGCGGCGCCGCGAGCGGCCGGCGAGCAGCACGGTGCCGCCGACGAGGCAGCCGACCGGGAGCACGTCGGCCCCCCACCCGAGGCCGTTGGCCAGCCATCCCCGCACCCCGTGGCCGGCCAGGCCCAGCAGGTCGAGGTAGACGCCGAGGACCAGCAGCACCCCGAGGAGCGCGAGGGCGGTGCCCCACACCTCGTCCGGCTGGCGAGCGAGGCAGTCCCCGGCCCGGACGAGCGCCGAAGCCTGCGGGGGTCGGCGCCGCGACGTCGCCTGCCGAGCCGGTCGGCGCCCGGCGGGCCGGCGCTTCGCCGCCGGACGCCCAGCGGTCGCGCGGCGGCGGTCGCCACCGGCGGTACGGCTGGTGCCGCCCCCTGCCCTTCCGGCCGTCGCCGGCCGCCGGGCCGTCGTCCCACGCGAACCATTGGCCACTTCAACCACAACCGTAACGCCTGGCGGCCGCCCCGGGCGGCCACCGGGGCTCAGGGGGCGCCGGTCGGCTGGTTGTCCCCGTCGACGTGGACGACGAGCGGCACGTGGCCGGACGCGCTGCGGTCGTCGAGCAGGTCGAAGGCCATCACGATGAGCAGGTCGCCCGGCACTCCCAGGCGGGCTGCGGCGCCGTTCAGGCAGCACTCGCCCGGGCCGCCCTCGATGAGGTAGGTGGAGAACCGGTTGCCGTTGTTGATGTTGACGATGTCGACCTGCTCGTAGGCGAGCAGGTCGGCCGCCTTGATGAGGCGCGGGTCGAGCGACAGCGATCCCTCGTAGTGCAGCTCGGCCCCGGTCACCGTCACGCGGTGGATCTTGGACCGCAGCATCCGGCGGAGCCGCAGCGGGCCGCCCGGGTCGGTCACCGCTCAGGCCTCCATCACGACGGGGACGATCATCGGCCGGCGGCGCGTCCGCTCGTTGACGAGCCGCCCCACCGACCGGCGGCAGGCGCGTCGCAGGGCGTCGACGTCGGGCGGGCCGCCGGCCCCGCTGCCGACCAGCTCGCCGAGGGCCTTCACGACGGCGTTGCGGGCGTCCTCCAGCAGCTCCTCGGCCTCCGAGGCGTGCACCCAGCCCCGCGTGATGATCTCGGGGCCGGTCAGCACCTCGCCGCTGCGGGCGTCCACGGTGACGACCACCACCACGACCCCCTCCTCGGCGAGCACGCGGCGGTCGCGCAGCACCCCGCTGCCGACCCCGCCGACGATCCCGTCGACGTAAAGGTAGCCGGCAGGCACCTGACCGTCGAAGTCGATGCCGCTGTCGTCGAGCCGGACGGCGTCGCCGTCCTCGCACAGGAGCACCTCTCGCTCGGGCACGCCCATCTCGATGGCGAGCCGGGCGTGGCGCAGCAGGTGGCGGTACTCGCCGTGGACGGGCACGAAGTGCTGGGGGCGCGCCAGGGCGAGCAGGGTGGACAGCTCGCCCTGCTTGGCGTGCCCCGACTCGTGCACGTGGGCCACCCCGGAATGGATCACCTCGGCGCCGCGCCGGGCCAGGCCGTCCATCACCTTCGCCACCGCCCACTCGTTGCCCGGGATGGCGTGGCTCGACAGCACGACGACGTCACCCTCGCGGACCTCGAGGCGGCGGTTCTCGCCGGCCGCCAGCAGGGCGAGCGCGGACATCGGCTCGCCCTGCGAGCCGGTCGACAGCACGCACACCTCCCCCGGCGGCAGCTCGTCGACGCGCTCGACCTCGACCAGGGTGGACTCGGCGATGTGGAGCAGGCCGAGCTCGCGGGCGATCCCGACGTTGCGCAGCATCGACCGGCCGAGCAGGGCGACGCGGCGCCCGTTGCGCACGGCGGCGTCGGCGAGCTGCTGGATGCGGTGGATGTGGCTGGCGAAGCACGCCACGACGATCCGCTTGCCGGGATGGCTGGCGAAGATCTGCTGGAGCGTCTCGCCGACCGACCGCTCGCTCCTCGTGTAGCCGGGCTCCTCGGCGTTGGTCGAGTCGGCGAGCAGCAGCCGGATGCCCTCGCCGGCGGCCAAGGCGCCGATCCGGGCGAGGTCCGTCCGCCGCCCGTCCACCGGGGTGAGGTCGAGCTTGAAGTCGCCCGAGTGCAGGATCACCCCCTGGGGCGTGTGGAAGGCCGTGGCGAAGCCCTCCGGCACCGAGTGGGTCACCGGGATGAACTCGAGGTCGAACGGCCCGACCTGGCGGCGCTCGCCGTCGCGCACCGGGACCAGGTCCACCCCGGAGAGGCCGGCGTCGTCGATGCGCGACCGGGCGAGGCCAAGGGTGAGCGCGGAGCCGTAGACCGGCGCCGGGACCTCCCGGAGCAGGAACCCGAGACCGCCGGTGTGATCCTCGTGACCGTGGGTCAGCACGATGGCCTCGACACGGTCGGCGTTCTCGCGCAGGTAGGAGAAGTCGGGCAGCACGAGATCGACGCCGGGCATCTCGGGGTCGGGGAACATGACCCCGCAGTCGAGGACGCACAGGCGGCCGTCGTGCTCGATGACGGCGCAGTTGCGGCCGATCTCGCCGAGGCCGCCGAGGAAGACGACCCGGACCGCGCCGGGCACGCTAGGACCCCGCCCCGGCGCGCCGGGCGGTCTCGAGCTCGGCGAGCACGGCCTTCGCCTGGTCCTCGAGGTCGGACGGCGCGTCGCCGAGCGGCAGGCGGCACTGACCGCCGGGAAGCCCCAGCACGCGCAGCATCGCCTTGGTCGGCACCGGGTTGGGGGCGGCGTCGGACGACAGGAAGGCGAAGCTCTGGAGCAGCCGGCGCTGGAGCGCCAGCGCCCCGGCGAGATCGCCGTCGAGGAAGGCCCGGATCATCGCCACCACCTCCGGCGCTGCCCAGTGCGAGATCACCGAGATCACCCCGATGGCGCCGACCGAGAGGAACGGCAGGGTGAGGGCGTCGTCGCCCGACCAGCACACGAAGTCGTCCGGGGCCGCTGCCAGCAGGCGCGCCGTCGCCGCGACGTCAGCCGCCGCGTCCTTCAGCCCGACGACGTTCTCGACGCCCTCGGCGAGGCGCAGGACCGTCTCGGTGGCCAGCTTCCGGCCGGTGCGCACCGGGATGTCGTAGAGGACGACCGGCAGCTCGGTGGCGGCCGCCACCGCACGGAAGTGCGCCTCGAGGCCGGCCTGGGCCGGCCGGTTGTAGTACGGGACGACCGCCAGGATGCCGGCCACGCCGCACCCGGCGGCGGCCGCCGTCAGCTCGACCGAGTGGCGCGTGTCGTTGGACGTCGACCCGGCAAGCACCGGCACGTCGACGGCCCGGGCGACGCAACGCCACAGCTCGAGCCGCTCGCGGTCGTCCAGCACCGACGCCTCGCCGGTCGACCCGCTCACCACCAGCCCCTCGTTGCCCTCGGCCACGAGGGCGGCGGCGAGCGCTTCGGCCCCCGCGAGGTCGAGGGCGCCATCGGGGTCGAACGGGGTCGCCATGGCGACGATCACCCGTCCGAGGCGTGCTCCTGCTGGCTCGCGCGTCACCCGACGAGGTTACCGCCGCAGCAGGGGGTCGAGGCCCAGGGTGAGCCCGGGGAGCTCGGGTACGCGCCGCACGGCGAGCAGCACGCCGGGCATGAACGAGCTGCGGTCGTAGGAGTCCTGGCGGATCGTGAGCGTCTGGCCGGGCGCCCCGAGGAGGACCTCCTCGTGGGCGACCAGGCCAGGCAGGCGGACGGCGTGCACCCGGACGCCGCCGGGCACCTCGCCACCACGCGATCCCGGGAGCGACTCGACCTCGGTCGGGTCGGGGTGCAGCGGCCCGGCGCCGGCGGCGGCGCGCGCCGCCACGATGCGCCGCGCCGTCTCGAGGGCCGTCCCGGACGGGGCGTCCCGCTTGCGGTCGTGGTGCAGCTCGACCACCTCGATCCCGTCGAAGAACGGGGCGGCCTCCTCGGCGAGACGCATCAGCAGGACCGCCGAGATGGCGAAGTTTGCAGCCACCACGGCGTTCGGCGCCGCCTCCGGGGCGAACACCGCGGCGAGACGGTCGAGGGCGGCCCCCTCGAAGCCGGTCGTGCCGGACACGGCGTGGATCCCGGCGGTGGCGCACCAGGCGAGGGTGGTGGCCGCCACCTCAGGGGTGGTGAAGTCGACGAGCACCTCGGCGCCCGCGGCGGCCACCGCCCCGAGCGTGTCGGCGACGACGAGCCGCCGGCCGACACCGGCGACGAGCTCGTCGAGCGGCCGTCCGGCGCCGCGCCGCCCGACGGCGGCGACGAGCTCGAGATCCTCGGCTGCCTCGACGGCCCGGCACACCTCCGCTCCCATCCGGCCGGTCGCACCGGCCACCGCCACCTTGCGCACCGGGCGACGGTAACCGAGAACCCGATAGGGTGCCGGCGTGCGCTGAGCCCCGAGCCCGTCGTCCATCCCCAGGTCTCGAAGGATCGCCCATGCCCTCGCACCCCTCGCCCGGCGCGACGCTCGTCGCCGCCAGCCTGACCCTCGAGCGGGCCGGCTCCCGCGTGCTGTCGGACGTCTCGTGCACCGTCGGACCGGGCACGCGCCTCGGCGTCGTCGGGCCGAACGGCGCCGGCAAGTCGACCCTGCTCGAGCTGCTGGCCGGCCAGCGCGCCCCGGACGCCGGGCGGGTCGAGCTGCTCCCACCGTCGGCCACCGTGGGCCTTCTCGCCCAGGAGCCCGAGCGTTCCACCGAGGAGACCGTGGCCGCCCAGCTCGAGCGGCGCCTCGGCGCGGCCGCCGCCGAGGCGGAGCTGGAGGCGGCGGCCGCCGGCCTCGCCGGGGGCGGCCCGGTGGCCGAGGCCCGCTTCGCCGCCGCCCTCGAGCGCCACGGCGCCCTCGGGGTCGACACCCTGGCGGCGCGCCGCTCGAGCGTCCTCGCCGAGCTGGGCCTCGGCGAGGACCTCCTGGAGCGGCCGACGGCGGCCCTTTCGGGCGGCCAGGCCGCCAAGGTCGGCCTGGCCGCCGTCCTGCTCAGCCGCCACGACGTGCTGCTGCTCGACGAGCCGACGAACGACCTCGACTTCGAGGGCCTCGACCGCCTCGAGCAGCTGTGCGCCCGCAGGTCCGGCGGGCTGGTCGTCGTGTCCCACGACCGCGCCTTCCTCGAGCGCGTCGTCACGAGCGTGCTCGAGCTCGACGAGCACGACCACACCGGGCGTCGCTTCGACGGGGGCTGGGCCGCCTACCGCACCGAGCGGCTCGTCGAGCGGCGGCACCGCGAGGAGGCCCACGCCGAGTACGTCCGCCAGCGCGACGGCCTCGGCGAGCGTGCCCGGCGGGAGCGGGAGTGGGCCACGTCGGCCGTCCGGCGTGAGCAGCGGGCGCCGAAGGACGGGGACAAGCTGCAGCGGGGGTTCCGGGTGAACCGGACCGAGCAGCTCGCCCAGCGGGCCCGGCGCACCGAGCGGGCGATCGAGCGTCTCGACCCCGTCGACAAGCCCTGGGAGGGCTGGCAGCTCCAGCTCGACATCGGCGAGTCCGGCCGCTCGGGCGACGTCGTGGCCCGCCTCGAGGGTGCCGTGGTCGCCCGCGGCCCGTTCCGGCTCGGCCCGGTCGACCTCGAGGTCACCTACGGCGAGCGCCTCCGGCTGGCCGGTCCGAACGGGGCCGGCAAGACGACCCTCGTGCGGGCGCTGCTCGGCGAGCTGCCGCTCGTCACCGGCCGGCACCTGCTCGGGCGCAGCGTGGTGGCCGGCACGCTCGGCCAGGACCGCGCCGCCTTCTCGACCGGCGAGGCGGCGCTCGCCGTCTTCTCCCGCCGCACCGGGCTCGAGGGCGCCCCCGCCCGCTCGCTGCTCGCCAAGCTCGGCCTCGGCGCAGGCCACGTGCAACGTCCCGGCGCCTCGCTGTCGCCGGGCGAGCGCACCCGAGCCGAGCTCGCCGTGCTCCAGGGGCGCGGTGTCAACCTGCTCGTGCTCGACGAGCCGACCAACCACCTCGACCTTCCGGCCATCGAGCAGCTGGAGGCCGCCCTCGAGCGCTACGCCGGCACGCTCGTCCTCGTCAGCCACGACCGCCGCCTGCTCGAGACGGTCGCCGTCACCCGGGTCGTCGACGTGTCGACGCTCGCGCACGGCCGGTAGGCGGTCGCCCCCCGTCCGGTGTCGAGGGCCGAACGACCCCCTGCATTAGGGTCCTTGTACCTTTTGCGTCGCGCTTGACGTTGTGTAACCTACTTACCAACGACCTGGGCAGGGCGCCCGCGGCGGACACGCCGCCCGAGGGGAGGAGCGCGATGGGTACGGGGACGACGCGGCACGAGATCCCGGGGACGACGATCTTCGATGGCGCCGAGGCGCAAAAGGGCTACGCGCTGAACAAGATGTGCTTCTCGTTCAACGACGGGACCAACCGGGCGGCATTCCTCGACGACGAAGAGGCCTACTGCCACCGCTACGGCCTGTCGGACGACCAGACGAAGGCGATCCGCGACCGCGACGTCCTCCGCCTGCTCGAGCTCGGCGGCCACCCGTACTACCTGGCGAAGTTCGCCGGCATCTTCCGCCTGGACGTCCAGGACCTCGGCGCCCTCCAGACGGGGCTGTCGAAGGAGGAGTTCCAAGCCCGTCTCGTCGCCGCAGGGAGGTAGGTCGATGGCCCGCATCGTCGGCAGCATCATGTCCACCCACGTCCCGTCGATCGCCGGGGCCATGAGCCGGCACGCCGAGGGCGAGCCGTACTGGAAGCCGTTCTTCGACGGCTACGAGCCGGTGCGCGCCTGGCTCGACGAGGTGCGCCCCGACGTCGCCGTCGTGGTCCACAACGACCACGGCCTCAACTTCTTCCTCGACAAGATGCCCACGTTCGCCGTCGGCTGCGCACCGCAGTACCTGCACGCCGACGAGGGCTGGGGGATCCCCGAGGTGGAGCCCTTCCCGGGCGACCCGCAGCTGTCGTGGCACCTCGTCGAGTCGCTCATCGGCGAGGAGTTCGACCTCACGACCTGCCAGGAGATGCTGGTCGACCATGCCGTGACCAACCCGATGCAGCTGTGCTGGCCAGACCCGGACGACCGGGCGGCCATCCGCATCGTCCCGGTGACGGTCAACACGGTCATGTTCCCCTACCCGTCGGCCAGGCGCTGCTATGCCCTCGGGGAGGCGATCGGCCGGGCGATCACGAGCTACGACGCCGAGGAGGACCTGAAGGTCGTCCTCATGGGCACCGGCGGCCTCTCCCACCAGCTCGAGGGCCGGCGGGCCGGGTTCATCAACAAGGAGTTCGACCTCCGCTTCCTCGAGAGCCTCACCGAGGAGCCGGCCTGGGCGACGCAGTACTCGGGCGAGGACCTCGTCCGCCTCACGGGCAGCCAGGGCGTCGAGCTGCTCATGTGGCTGACCGCCCGCGCCGCCCTGCTCGGCGGCGCCCGCAAGGTCACGTCCAACTACCACATCCCGATCTCCAACACGGCGGCTGGGACCGTCGTGCTGGAGCCCGCTGCCTGACCGCCCCCCGGTCCGGCAGCGCCGGCGCCCGCCACCTGCCCTGGCGGGCCTCGCCGCCCCCCGGTCGACTGCGCCCCCCGACGCGGCCGGCCGGGGGGCGGCCCTCTCTCTGCGGCCCCGGCGAGCGGGTGCTGGCGACGCCCGCCCGCCTAGACCAGCTCGCCCAGCTCCCCCTCGTCGAACGGCCCGACCGCCGCCAGCACCCGCTCGCCGGCCAGCAGCTGGCCGGCGATCCCGGCGATCTCGTCCCGGGTCACCGCCTCGATGCGGGTCAGGATCTCGTCCGCCTCGAGCACCTCGCCGTGCAGCAGCAGGCTGGCCCCGATCCGCGACATGCGCGAGCCGGAGTCCTCGAGCCCGAGCAGCGTGTCGGCGCGCAGGCTCCCCTTGGCCACGTCGAGCTCGGCCTTCGTGACCCCCTCGGCAGCGAGGGCGTCGAGCTCGGCGAGCACGAGGTCGAGCACCTGGCGGCTGTGCTCCGGCGCCGTGCCGACCGAGACGGCAAGCGCCCCGGCGTCGGCGAAGGCGATCCGGTCGGACACGATCGAGTAGGCGAGCCCGCGCTCCTCGCGGATCGTCTGGAACAGCCGCGACGAGATGCCACCGCCGAGGGTGTGGTTGAGCAGCGACAGCGCGAACCGCTCCGGGGCGCGCCGGGCCGGGCCGCGCACGCCCACCACGAGGTGCGCCTGCTCGCTGTCACGCGTCGTCACGTCGAGCCGGCGCACCGACCCAGGGGGTGCCTCGCGCGCCGGCGGCCCGCCCGGCGAGCCGCCGTCGAAGGCCGCCTCGAGGGCGTCGACGAGGTACGGGCGGTCGAGCGCCCCGGCGGCCGCCACCACGATGTTGCCGGGCCGGTAGTGGTGCTCGAAGAACGACCGGATGTCGTCGACCGACACTGCCGTGATGACCTCGGGCAGGCCGAGGACCTCTCGCCCGAGCGGGTGGCCCGGGAACATCGCCTCGGTGAACCGCTCCTGCACGACGTCGGACGGCTCGTCGAGGTGCATCAGCACCTCCTCGAGGATCACCTGGCGCTCGGCGTCGACCTCGTCGGGGCGCAGCGCCGGGTCCCGCATGATGTCGGTCAGGATCTCGACGCCGAGCGACAGGTCCTCGGCGAGGGTGCGCACGTAGAAGGTCGTGTACTCCTTCGTCGTGAAGGCGTTCATGTCGCCGCCGACCGCGTCGATCGCCTCGGCGATCGAGCGAGCCGACCGTCCCGGCGTGCCCTTGAAGAGGAGGTGCTCCAGGAAGTGCGAGATGCCCGCCTGCTCCGGTGCCTCGTCGCGTGACCCGGTGCCCACCCAGAAGCCGAGGCACGCCGAACGGACCCCGTCCATCTCCTCGGTGACGAGACGGAGCCCGTTCGACAGCGTGGTCGTCTCGATCACGCCCGCCCTCCCGGCGGGCGACCCGGCGCGGCCACTCAGCGCCGCGGCCCGCTGCGCCGGCGCGGGCCTCGCTCGCTCCTCGCCGGAGCGGCGGCGGGACGCTCGGCGTCGGCCGGGCCGAGGTCGCCGAAGTCACGCTCGAGCTCGGCGGCGAACTCGTCCTCGAACGACACCCGCTTCGGGCCGCCGGCGGCGCTGCGGCCGCCCTCGCCCGAGCGCTCGCGACCCTCGCGGCCACCGGCCTCGCCGCTCTCCCGGGCCGGGCTGCCGCCGCCGACCCGCTCGCCGCTCTCGTCGACGAGCGACAACGAGATCTTGCCCTGCGGGTCGATGTCGTCGACGACCACCGACACCGGCTGGCCCAGCTCGAGGACGTCCTCGACCCGCTCGACCCGCTTGCCGCCACCGATCCGGGAGATGTGCAGCAGGCCGTCGCGCCCGGGAAGGATGTTGACGAAGGCGCCGAACTTGGTGATGTTGACCACCCGGCCCTCGTACACCTTGCCGACCTCGGCGGTCGGCGGGTCGAGGATCAGCTCGATACGCCGGCGGGCCTCGAGCACGGCCGCCGACTCCTTGGCGCCGATCGTGACGCGACCGACCGTCCCGTCGTCGTCGACGGCGATGTCGGCACCGGTCTCCTGCTGCAGGGCGTTGATCACCTTGCCCTTCGGGCCGATCACCTCGCCGATCTTGTCGAGGGGGATCTCGAAGCTCACGATCTTCGGGGCGAACGACTTGACGTCGCTCGCCGGCTCGGCGATCGCCGCCTCCATCACGTCAAGGATGGCCTGGCGGGCGTCTCGGGCCTGGCGCAGCGCCTGGGCCAGGACGTCGGCCGGGAGGCCGTCGATCTTCGTGTCGAGCTGGAGGGCCGTCACCACGTCGCGGGTGCCGGCCACCTTGAAGTCCATGTCGCCGAAGGCGTCCTCGGCACCGAGGATGTCGGTCAGCGTCGTGTACTTGCCCTCGGCGTAGACGAGCCCCATGGCGATGCCACCGACCGGTGCCTTGATCGGGACGCCGGCGTCCATGAGCGACAGCGACGAGCCGCACACCGACGCCATCGAGGTCGACCCGTTGGACGACAGCACGTCGGAGACGAGCCGCAGGGTGTACGGGAAGTCCCCCTCCGGCGGGATCACCGGGAGGAGGGCCCGCTCGGCGAGCAGGCCGTGGCCGATCTCCCGGCGCTTCGGGCCGCGCATGAAGCCGGTCTCACCGGTCGAGTACGGCGGGAAGTTGTAGTGGTGCAGGTACCGCTTGGTCGTGTCCGGGCTGATCGTGTCGAGCAGCTGGTTCATCCGCGGCATGCCGAGCGTCGTGGCGTTGAGCACCTGGGTGTCGCCCCGCTGGAACAGCGCCGAGCCGTGCGCCGTGGGCAGCAGGCCCACCTCGGCCGACAGCGGCCGGATGTCGGCCGGGCCGCGGCCGTCGATGCGCACGCCCTCTTCGACGATCCGCCGGCGGACGAGCTTCTTCGTGTACGCCCGCACCGCCGCCCGGATCTCGCGCTCACGCCCGTCGAGCTCGCCAGCGAGCGCCGCCAGCACCTCGTCGGTGGCGGCTGCGAGGGCGGCGTCGCGCTCGGCCTTCGCCGTCAGGGCGTTCGCCTTGCCGATCGCCTCGCCGCCGACGGCGGCGACCCGCTCGAACACGTCGTCGCCGTAGTCGACGAACAGCTCGTAGGCGATCGTCGGCTTGGCCCCCGCCTGCTCGACGAGGCGGCGCTGCAGCTCGATCGACTCGCGGATCCACGTCTTCGCCGCCTCGAGCCCGCCGGCGATCACCTCCTCGGTGACCTTCGGGGCGCCTTCGGCGAAGTACTCGAACGCGCGCTCGGTCCCACCGGCCTCGACCATCATGATGGCGATGTCGGCGTCCGGACCCTCCGAGAGGGCCCGCCCGGCGACGACGAGCTCGAAGGTCGAGGCGTCGCCCTCCTCGTAGGTGGGGTGGGCGAGCCACGTGCCGTCGGTGGTGTACGCGACGCGCACCGCCCCGATCGGGCCCTCGAAGGGGATGCCCGACAGCATGAGGGCGGCCGACGCGCCGTTGATCGCCACCACGTCGTGCGGGTTCTCCTGGTCGGCGGCAAGCACCGTGCCGACGACGTGCACCTCGTTGCGGAACCCCTCCGGGAAGGACGGCCGCAGCGGGCGGTCGATGAGGCGGGCGGTCAGCGTCGCCTGGTCCGTCGCCCGACCCTCACGGCGGAAGAAGGCACCCGGGATCTTCCCGGCGGCGTACATCCGCTCCTCGATGTCGACCGTCAGGGGGAAGAAGTCCTGGCCGTCGCGTACGCGGCGGTTGGCCGTCGCGGTGACGAGGACCATGGTGTCGCCGATCCGGGCGACAACCGCCCCGTCGGCCTGTCCTGCAAGCTTGCCCGTCTCGAAACGGAGCGTGCGGTCGGTCCCACTGACGGGTCCCGACACGGTGATGGCCTCAGCCAACGTGCCTCCTCAGGCTCGAGGCACCCGGCAGGCCAGTTCCCAGTCGTCGGGCTCCCGGACCACCGGAGCGCCTCGCCGGGGACCCGGCGACTGGCAGCTGGCGGCTGTGGGTGCCGGTGTGTGTGACGGTGCCGCCGGGCTCCCGGCCGCACCGCGTGGATGGCGCCGGCCACACGGCCGGCACGTCGCCCGCCGGGTCGGCGGGCCGTCGATCAGCGGCGGATGCCGAGCCTCGCGATGAGGTTCCGATAGCGCTCGACGTCGTTCTTGCGGACGTAGTCGAGCAGGCGACGACGGTGACCGATGAGCTTCATGAGCCCGCGGCGAGTGTGGTGGTCGCCTTGGTGGGCCCTCAGGTGCTCGGTGAGGTGGTTGATCCGCTCCGTGAGGATGGCAACCTGGACCTCCGGCGAGCCGGTGTCCGTCTCGTGGAGCCGGTACTGGGCGATCGTCGCCGTCTTGTCGGGCATGCGGGACGCAGACCTTCGCTTCGTCATGCACCGCCCGCCGGGCGCCGGAGGCCGGTGCGTGCACCGGAGCCGCGCTCCCCGCTGGCGATGTGCGGGTCCGGTTCGGCGGATGCCGCGACCGGGCCGGCCGTGGCCGACTCGGTCAGGATAGCAGCTCACAGCCCGACCGGGTCGACCTCCACCCGCACGCCGACCGCCAGGGCATCGAGGCCGGCCAGCCCGTCGGCCAGGGTGGCCGCGTCGGCGGCCCGCACGAGCAGCCGGTCGCCGACGCGCGCCGTCGTGCAGCCGGCTGCAGCCCTGAGGACGTGGCGGGCGGCCTCGAGCCCCTCGCCGGTGACGAGCGCCACGGCGGACGACGGCGGGAGGGCGAGGGCACGCCGGCGGGCCAGCTCCGCCTCGGCGAGCCGGCCGGGCTCGGCGTGGACGGCCGCCTGGACCACCTCGTGCCCGGGAAGCCGCGTCTGCACCACCACGCCCCCCGGGCCGCCCCGCCGGCGGCGCCCGCCGACGAGGCGCGACGCGAGCGCCAGCAGGGCGAGCGCCCGCACCCCGGCGTCGAGGCGTGGCGCCAGCAGCTCCTGGTCGAGGTCGAGGAACACGACGAGCGATGCCGCTCCCACCCGGTGGAGCACCGCCTCGGTCCCGACCAGGACCGGTGCCTGCGGCACCGGCTCCGCTCGCCGGAGGGGCCCGCTCACCTCGGCGACCGGCCGCCCGACGAGCGACGCCAGCTCCTCGACGGCCCGCGCCGTGCCGACGCGGAGGACCCGCAGCGCGGTGCCGCCGCACCCGGCGCACACCCGCGGGCGGGCCGACCCGCACGCCGGGCACGCCAGGGCCGCCACTTCCGGGGCCCCGACCGGCGCCTCCCGGACGGCGGCGCCGCAGGCCGTGCAGCGGGCGAGCTCGCCACAGCCGCCGCAGGCGAGCAGGCGCGCCCTTCCCGTCCGGTTGAGCACGCACACGACCGGCCGCCCGGGGTCGGCCTCGACCGCCGCCCGGATCCGCTCGGCGAGCGGCGCGGCGTACCGTCCCGTCCTCGGGTCGTCGCCCCGCCGGTCGAGCACGACGACCGGTGCCCACCCGGCCCGCTCCTCGGCACGCGAGCAGGCGACCACCGGCAGCTCGGCCACCTGCTCGGGCGTCGGGCAGGCGCTCACCAGCACCACCGGCACGCCGGCTCGCCGGCCGCGCTCGAGCGCCACCACGTCGGCCCGCCAGGTCGGGGCGCGCGTCTCGACGAGCGCCTCGGCGTGGGCGTCGAGCACCACCACCGCCCGAAGCACCTCCACCGGGGCGAAGGCTCCGTCACGCGTCCCGACCACCACCGGGGCGTCCCGGGCGGCCGCCCACTGCTCGGGCAGCGCCGCCGCCGGCCAGCCGACGGCGGCGAGCGCGGCCGACAGCCGGGCCACGTCGCGCTGCCCGGGCACCACCACGAGCACCGCCCCGTCCCCCGGGGCCGACTCGAGCACACCGGTCACGACGCCGAGCCGCGGGCTCGCCGGTGGGAGCCGCAGCACGGCGGCCCCGGAGGCGAGCGCCTCGGCGAGGGGCCGCCCCGGCGCCGGACCGGCGCCGACCGGCCCGCCCTCCCCCGGCCGCCTGCCCGCCGGCACCGTCACCGCCGGACCGACCGGGACGATCCGTGGGGGTGACCCGGCGAGGAGCAGGGGACGAAGCCGCCCGGCGTAGCGCCAGGCCGCCCACCGGGCCAGCTCGACCACCGCCGGCGGCGGCCCGGCCGAGACGACCTCGAGCACCGCCCGGAGCGACACGCGCTCGGGCGCCTCGTCGGCACAGCCGACCACCCAGCCGCGCACCCTCCGACCCTGGAGGGGCACCCGGACGATGGTGCCGTCGCGCAGCGGCCCCGGGAGGCCGTCCGGGAGGGCGTAGTCGAGCACCCGGTCGAGGCCGCGCACGTCGGGCACGACGCGCACGACCCGGCCGGCCGCCCCGGCGCCGGTCGGCGGCGCCCCGGACGAAGGGGCGCAGGCCGTCACGCCTGCTGCCGGCCCTCCGCCGGGTCCCGACAGGTGACGACCTGCCCCGACGGGCGCTCGCCGGCGACAGCCGCCAGCTCCGAGCGGAGTGCCACCACGGCGTCGAGCACGGCGCCGGCGACCACCGCCTTCGGGGCGAGCGGCACCTCGACGGCCCGGCCGGAGCGGTCGAGGATGGTCACGGCATTGGTCTCGTGCACGAAGCCGACGCCCGGTCGGCTGACGTCGTTCACGACGAACAGGTCGGCACCCTTCTCCTCGAGCTTCGCCCGGCCTCGGTCGACGGCGCTCGGCCCCGCCTCGGCGGCGAACCCGACGAGCAGCTGCCCGGGACGGCGCCGCCGGCCGAGCGCGGCGAGCACGTCCTCGGTGGGCTCGAGCACCACCTCCGGGGTCCCGACCCGCTTCGACAGCTTTCCCGGGAACGGGTGGGCGGGACGGAAGTCGGCCACGGCGGCGGCCATGACGACCACGTCCGCCTCCGCCGCCCGGGCGAGGACGGCGGCGGCCAGCTCGGCGGCGGTCTCCACGCGCACCACCTCGTCGAGGCCGTCCGGCGGGTCGAGCTCGGCCGCGGTGACCAGGCACACCGAGGCGCCCCGCGCCGCCGCCACGGCGGCGAGGGCGTGGCCCTGGCGGCCCGACGAGCGGTTGGCGACGACCCGCACGGCGTCGATCGGCTCCCGGGTGCCCCCGGCCGTCACGAGCACGCGGGTCCCCGAGAGGTCGCCCGGCGGCCCACCGTCCAGCTGCCGCCGGGCGAGGACGGCGGCAGCCGCCGCTGCGATGACGGCCGGATCGGACAGCCGGCCCTCGCCGAGGTCGCCGCCGGCGAGCCGACCCGCCTCCGGGCCGACGACCACCACCCCGCGCCGGCGAAGCAGCGTCATGTTGTCGGCCACCGCCGGGTGCTGCCACATCTCGGTGTGCATCGCCGGTGCCACGACCACCGGCGCCCTCGTCGCCAGCAAGACGGCGCCGAGCAGGTCGCGGGCGATGCCGTGGGCGTACTCGCCGAGCACGGTGGCGGTCGCCGGGGCCACGACGACCAGGTCGGCGCGCTGGCCGAGACGGGTGTGCGGGATCGGGTGGGCGCCCCCGAACAGCTCGGTCTCCGCCGGCTCGGAGGCCAGCGCGGAGAAGGTCGTCGGCCCCACGAACCGGCTGGCGGCGGCTGTGAGCACCGGGGTGACGTGTGCGCCGGCGTCCACCAGCAGCCGGCACAGCTCGACCGCCTTGTAGGCAGCGATGCCGCCGCCCACCCCGAGCACCACCCAGGCGCCCCGCAACGGGAAGCGGCCGGGGTCGACCGCGTCCACGCCGCCGCCGTCGCCGTCGGGCGTCATGGCGCCGTCCTCCCGCAGGCCGTGCTACTCGGCGGGCGCGTCCTCGACGGTCGCGTCCTCGCCCGGCAGGGTGTCCACCGCATCGCCTCCGTCGGCGACCACCTCGAGCGCCACGCCCTCGTCAGGCGGCTCGCCGGCCTCGCCCTCCTCGTCGGACGCCTGCGGCACGCCTGCCCGGACCTTGCCGGCGGCCACCTCCTCGAGGGCGATCGACAACGGCTTGCGGGCCACCGAGGTGACCTGCGGCGGGACGATGGCGCCGAGACCCTCGCCGAGCTGGTTGAAGTACGAGTTGATCTGACGGGCGCGCTTGGAGGCGAGCGTGACGAGCGTGAACTTCGAGTCGACCGTCTCGAGGAGCGTCTCGATGGGCGGTTCGATCATCGTGCTGCGCGGCTCTGCCATGCGGTGGTGCTCCTGTCGCTTCGCTAGCGGGCGCCCCGTCGCGCCTCGTCGATGATAGCCGCCAGCTCCTCCACGGCCCGCTCGACGTCGTCGTTGACGACGACGGCGTCGGCGAACGCCCGCCCTGCCTCGAGCTCGTCCTCGCCGAGCGCCAGGCGGCGCTCCACCTGCTCCTCGGCGTCGCCCCGCCCGCGGAGCCGGGTCGCCTGCTCCTCGCGGGACGGCGGCACGAGCAGCACGCACCGCACGTGGTCGTGGCCGCACCGCTCGAGCACCTGCTGGGCACCCTGCACGTCGATCTCCAGCACGACGTCCTGGTCGGCGGGCGGGTCGGGAACCGGGGTGCCGTAGTACTCCCCGAGGATCGTCGCCCACTCGAGGAAGCCCCCCTCCTTCGCCCGCAAGAGGAACTCCTCGCGCTCGACGAAGGTGTAGGCGTCCTGCGCCTCACCGGGGCGACGCGCCCGCGTCGTCCAGGACCGGGACAGCCACAGCTTCGGGTCACGCGCCACGAGCTGGCGGATGACCGTCCCCTTGCCGGCGCCGCCAGGGCCGGAAAGGACGAGGATCAGGGCCGCTCGACCGCCTCGAGCAGCGCGTCGCGCTGCTTCGCACCGAGCCCCTGGAGGCGGCGGGTCTCGCTGATCCCCACCTGCTCCATCAGGCGACGCGCCTTCACCTTGCCGGTGCCGGGAAGCGACTCCAGCACCGACAGGACCTTCATCTTGCCGATCGTCTCGTCGCCGTCGGCCTTGGCGAGAAGGTCCTTCAAGTTGGTGCGCCCGGACTTCAGGTGGTCCTTCAGCTCCGCGCGAGCCTTCCGGGCCTGGGCTGCCTTCTCGAGCGCGGCCGTCCGCTGTTCTGGGGTGAGGCTGGGAGGCTGAGGCATGAGCCGGTACGTTAGCGCGACCGGCCGAAGGGGGTCCACG
>JAKBAA010000096.1 GCA_021809425.1 Actinomycetes bacterium
GCACGCGGGCCCCCCGGGCGCGGGCCGCCAGCGCCGTCGCCTGCCCGATCGGCCCGCCGCCCAGCACCACGACCGGCTCGCCGGCCTCGAGGCGTGCCCGCTCGAGGGCGTGCACGGCCACGGCCGTCGGCTCGACGAAGGCACCGAGCGCCGCCGGCAGGTCGCCGATCGGGAGGGCCTTGCCGGCCGCCACCACCAACTGCTCGCCGAGCCCGCCGTCGACGTGCACGCCGATCAGCTCGAAGGCGTCGCACACCGCCGCCCGGCCGGACCGGCACGGGTAGCACTCGCCACACGAGGTGAGCGGCCACAGCGCCACCCGGTCCCCCACCGACAGCCCGCCGGCACCGGCGCCCTCGCCCAGCGCCTCGACGACGGCGCACACCTCGTGCCCTTGGACCACCGGGTACAGCGACTCCTTTCCCTTCGGCGTCACCGGGAGGTGGCCGCGGAACAGGTGGAGGTCCGAGCCGCACACCCCGACGAGCTCCGGCCGCACCAGCACCTCGCCCGGGCCCGGGCCGGCCGGCTCGTCCACCGTCGCGAGCTCGAGGACGCCCGGCCTCCTCGTCACGGCCGCTCGCATCCCCATGTGCCCCCCTCCTCGCCTCCCGCCTGCCCGGCGGCGCCCGACCTTATAGCCTCTCGCCCTGCCCGATAGCCTCTCGCCCTGCCGGCGGCCCGCCGGGCGGCAGGCACGGTGGCCGGGGCGCTTGCCAACCGTTGCGCTGGCATGCACCTACCGGGCACCGGGTAGGTCCTGGGCGCGCCCCGGGCGCGCCCCGGGTGCTCCCCGGGCTCCCACGACCTCCCCCGACGGTGCCGGTGCGGCGCCGTCCAGTTGCACCCCGGGCCGGCGGGTGGGAGCATCCGCGCGGGATCGAGCGAGGTTGGGGGAGCTGCCATGCACGAGGGGGACCGCAGGCCGTTCCCGCTGCCGTCGGAGATCGCCGACGTGCCCGGCGCCGAACGGTGGTCGACGATGTACGCCCCGTTCACCCGGTTCCAGCCGGAGGACGACGCCAAGTTCTGGTTCTGCAACGCCACCCACTTCCCCGAGCCCCTCCCGGCCTTCGACGGGATCAGCGCCGAGGTGGCCTACACCGCCATCGGGGCCAACACGGCCCGGCTGTTCGTGTTCCCGGCCACCCTCGGGATCGAGCACCGGATCGTCAACGGACGGGTGTACCTTGCCGCCAACCCGGTGACCGACCCCGACGAGATCGTCCGGCGCCTCGAGGTGTTCCAGCGGCGCGCCGGCTACTACTACGAGCACTGGGACCGCCTGTACGGCGAGTGGAAGCAGCGCATGCAGCGGGCCATCGACGAGCTCGAGGCGATCGAGGTGCCCGAGCTCGGCGAGATGGACGACGAGGACGTGGTCACGTCCGGGCGCGGGTACGCCTCCAACCACCTGGTGCGCGAGCGGTTCCACCGCTGCATCGACCTGTACTCGATCGTCTGGAACCACCACATCGAGTTCGTCATGCTCGCCTTTGGTGCCTACGTGGTGTTCTCCGAGTTCCTGACCACCGCCTTCCCGGAGATCCCCGAGCAGGCGATCGCCCGGATGGTGGCCGGCATCGACGTCGTCATGTACCGGCCGGACGAGGAGCTGAAGCGGCTGGCCGCCCTGGCGGTCGAGCTGGGCCTCGACGACCTCGTCACCGACGACGTCGAACCGGCCGCCGTGTTCGCCGCCATCGCCGGTCGTGGCGAGGCCGGCCAGCGCTGGCTCGCCGAGTGGCAGACGAGCTCGGTGCCCTGGTTCCACGTGTCGACCGGCGACGGCCTGTACCACCACCACCGCAGCTGGCGCGACGATCCGCGAGTGCCGCTCGCCGGGATGGCCCGCTACGTCGAGCGCCTGCGCGCCGGCGACGACCTGCGCCGACCCACCGACCGGCTGCGCGCCGAGCGCGACGAGGTGGCCGCCCAGTACCGGGCCCTCCTGTCGAGCGAGGACGAGCGCGCCGCCTTCGACCAGATGCTCGGGCTGTGCCGCACCACCTTCCCCTACATCGAGGAGCACAAGTTCTACTGCGAGCACTGGTTCACCACCCAGTTCTTCGCGAAGCTGCGCGACTTCGGTGGCCTGCTCGCCCGCTTCGGCGTGCTGGAGGACCCCGAGGACGTGTTCCAGCTGCAGCACTACGAGATCGACCAGCAGCTCGCCAACGTCATGCTCGCCTGGGCGGCCGGGTCGCCCCCGGTCGGCACCGACGCCGTCAAGGCGACCGTCGCCGAGCGCAAGGCCATGCTCGAGGTGCTCGCCACCTGGTCGGCCCCGCCTGCCCTCGGCCCGGTGCCCGAGGCGCTCAACGACCCGGCGGTGAAGCTGCTGTGGGGGATCACCTCGCAGACCGTCCGCCGGTGGGCCGAGGCGGCGAGCGACGACGACCGTGTCCACGGCTACGCCGCCTCCCCGGGCGTCGTCGAGGGGGTCGCCCGGGTGCTGGCCAGCGTCAACGAGATCGACCGGATCGAGACCGGCGAGATCCTGGTCTGCCCGGTCACCTCACCGAGCTGGGGCCCGGTCTTCGGCAAGATCAAGGCGGCCGTCTCCGACAGCGGCGGGATGATGTCCCACGCCGCCATCGTGGCCCGCGAGTACGGCATGCCGGCCGTGGTCGGCACCGGTGACGCCACCCGCAGGATCCGCACCGGCGACCGGATCCGGGTGGACGGCGACGAAGGGGTCGTGGTACTCCTGTCCTGAGGCGGCGACGCGGGGAGGGCGTCGGGGCCGGACGCGACAAGGGGGACGCGCCAGCGATGCACGACGCACCAACCAATCTCGCCGTCCGCCTCTGCGACGTCGGCCGTGACGACGTCCTGCTCGTCGGCGGCAAGGGCGCCAGCCTCGGCGAGCTCGTCCGCCTCGGCCTGCCGGTGCCGGCCGGCTTCGCCGTCACCACCGCCGCCTTCCGGGCCGCCCGCTCGGCGCTCGACCCGGACGGCCGGACCGCCGGCCTGCTCGCCACCCTCGACCCCCACGACCACCAGGCGGTCGACGCCGCCATGGCGCCGCTGCGTGCCGCCCTGGCCACCTGTGACCTGCCGCCCGCGCTGGAGGCAGCCGTACGCGCCCACTACCGGGCCCTCCCGCCCTCCCCCGCCGGCGGTCCCCTCCCGGTCGCCGTCCGCTCGAGCGCCACCGGCGAGGACGGCCTCGACGCCAGCTTCGCCGGCCTCCAGGACACCTTCCTATGGGTGCGCCACGAAGACCGCCTGCTCGACCGGCTACGGGCGTGCTGGGCCAGCCTCTACTCGGTCGAGTCGGTCTGCTACCGACTCCAGCGGGGCATCCCCGAGGACGACGCCGCCATGGCGGTGGTCGTCCAGCAGATGGTCGATGCGCGCAGCTCCGGCGTCCTCTTCACCCGCTCGCCGAGCACCGGCGACCGCTCGGTCGTCGCCGTCGAGGCCGCCTGGGGGCTCGGCTCGGCCGTGGTCGGCGGCGAGGTCACCCCGGACGCCTACACCCTGAGCAAGGTCACCGGCGACGTCCTGCGACGCCACGTCTCGTGCAAGACCCGCCGCCACGTCCCCGACCCGGACGGCGACGGCGTGCGCGACGAGGAGGTCCCGGCCGAGCTCCAGTCGGCGCCCGCCCTCGACGACGGCGAGCTCGCCCGCCTCCTCGAGCTCGGCCGTGCCGTCGAGGCCCACTACGGGGTCGCCCAGGACGTCGAGTGGGCCGTCGCCGCCGGCGCCCCCCAAGGCGAGGGCCTCTTCCTCCTCCAGAGCCGCCCCGAGACTGCCTGGTCCAAGCGCCAGCCCCCACCCGTCGCCGCACCCAAGGCGCGGGCCTTCGACCACGTCATCGAGGCCCTCGGCCGCCCGTGACCCTCTCTCCGGAGGACATCCAGGACATCGTGCGGCTCGTCGACTCGACCGCCTACGACGAGGTCGAGCTCGCCACCGACCGCTTCGTCCTCCGCCTGCGGCGCGGCCCGGGCGGCTGGACCGGTGAGCACCAGACGGCCGGCCCGCCCCACCGGCTCGGCGACGACCCGGGCAGCGAGGACGCCGGCCGCGCCGGCGGCGCTCCCGCCGACGCCGGCACTGCCACTGCCACTGCCACTGCCACCGCCACCGCCACCGCCACCGCCACCGTGGCCGGCGCCGGCGACCGGCCGGGCCTCGTTCCGGTGCGCGCCCCGCTCCCGGGCGTGTTCTACCGGGCCCCCAAGCCCGGTGCCGCCCCCTTCGTCGAGGTTGGCCAGCACGTCGGCCCCGAGGACGTCGTGGCGATCCTCGAGACGATGAAGCTGATGAACCCCGTCCGCGCCGGCGCGGCGGGAAGGGTCGCCGAGCTCGTCGTCGCCAACAACGAGCCGGCCGAGCAGGGGGCCGTCCTGCTCTGGCTGGACCCCGACAGCGGCGGCGAGGCCAGCGGGGGCGCCGGTGCCAGCGGGGACGGCGAGGCCAGCGGGGGCGGCGAGGCCAGCGGGGGCGGCGAGGCCAGCGGGGGCGGCGACGGGGCGGGCCCCGGGCGATGAGGCCGCCCCGGCCGATCAGCCGGCTGCTCGTGGCCAACCGGGGCGAGATCGCCCTGCGGATCGTGCGGACGTGCGAGCGGTTGGGCATCGAGGCGGTCGTGGCCGCCTCGGAGGCCGACCTCGACAGCCCGGCAGCACGGCGCGCCGGACGGGTCGTCCGTCTCGGGCCGGCAGCGGCGGCGGAGAGCTACCTGTCGGTCGACGCCGTGGTGCGGGCGGGGCTGGCGGCGCGGGCCGACGCCGTGCACCCCGGCTACGGGTTCCTGTCGGAGAACCCCGCCCTGGCGCTCGCCTGCCGAGCGGCCGGGCTCACCTTCGTCGGCCCCGACCCGGACCACCTGGCCCGCTTCGGGGACAAGCTGGAGGCGCGCCAGGTGGCGGCGGCGGCCGGGCTGCCGGTGCTGCCGGGCGGCGAGGTCACCTCGGCGGGCGAGGCCGAGGCGATGCTCGAGGCGACCGGGCTGCCGGTGCTCGTGAAGGCGGTGGGCGGCGGCGGCGGGCGGGGGATGCGCCTCGTGACGAGCGCCGGCGAGCTGCGCCACGCCCTCGAGCTGTCGGTCGCCGAGGCCGGCGGGGCGTTCGGCAACCCCCGGGTGTACCTCGAGACCTACGTGAGCTCCGGGCGCCACGTCGAGGTGCAGCTGCTGTGCGACGGCGAGCGGTTCCTGCACGTCGGTGAGCGGGACTGCTCGGTGCAGCGGCGGTACCAGAAGCTCGTCGAGGAGGCACCGGCGCCCGGCCTGCCCGAGGGGCTGCGCGACGAGCTGCTGGCGGCGGCCGTCCGGCTCGGGCGCCACCTCGGCTACCGCAGCCTGGGCACGGTCGAGCTGCTCGTCGACCTCGACCGGGAGCGGTTCTACTTCCTCGAGGTCAACGCCCGCCTGCAGGTCGAGCACCCGGTGACCGAGGCGGTGACCGGGCTCGACCTCGTCGCCGAGCAGCTGTACGTGGCCGAAGGGCGGCCGATCAGCCACTCCCAGGGCGATCTCGTGGCACGCGGCCACGCCGTCGAGTGCCGGATCAACGCCGAGGACCCCGACGACGACTTCCGGCCCGGCCCGGGCACCGTCGAGCGCTTCGCCGTGCCCGTCGGCGACGGCCTGCGGGTCGACGCCGCCATCGAGGCCGGGTCGCCCATCCCCCCGTACTACGACTCGCTCGTCGCCAAGTGCATCGCCTGTGGCCCCGATCGCACGGCCGCCCTCGACCGGCTCGGCGGGGCGCTCGACCGCTTCGAGGTGGACGGGGTCCCCACCACCCTCGGCCTGCACCGCCGGATCGTCGCCGACCCGGCGTTCCGGGAAGGAGGCGTCGACACGGGCTGGCTCGGCCGGTTCCTGGCGGCCACCCCTGCAGGCACCCCCGAAGGTGCCGGGGCGCACCGGGCGGTGGCGGCCGGTGGCTGACATCCGCCTCGTCGACGTGTCCATCCGCGACGGCAACCAGTGCCTGTGGAGCGCCACCGGGCTGCGCACCCGCCACGTGGTGCAGGTCGCCCCCCTCCTCGAGCGGGTGGGGTTCCACGCCCTCGACTACATCTCGAGCACCTTCATGGGGATCGCCGCCCGGATGCACCAGGAGGACCCGTGGGAGCGGATCCGCCTGACCCGCGCCGCCGCCCCGACCACCCACCTGCAGTTCATCGGGACCGGCTTCCGTTTCATCTCCTGGGAGGAGTCCCACCAGGAGCTGATGCAGCTCGTCTACGACCGCCTCGTCGAGCACGGCATCTCCCGGTTCATCGTGCTCGACCCGATGCACGACACCGAGGCGATGCGCCGCACCGCCGCCATGGTGCGCCGGGCCGGGGCGGCCGAGGTGATGGGGGCGCTCACCTTCACCCTGAGCCCGGTCCACGACGACGGCTTCTACGCCGGCATCGCCAAGGTGATCGCCGCCGACCCCAACTTCGACCGGGCCTACGTCAAGGACCCGACCGGGATGCTCCATCCCGAGCGCGCCCGCACCCTGCTTCCGGCCGTCAAGGCGGCCCTCGCCGGAAAGCCGCTCGAGCTGCACTCCCACTGCACCATCGGGCTGTCCCCGATCACCTACCCGCACACCCCCGAGCTCGGGGTCGACGTGCTCCACGTGGCCTGTGGTCCGCTCTCCAACGGCTCGTCCCTCCCGGACGCCCAGCGGGTGGTGGCCAACCTGCGCGAGCTCGGCCATCGCGTCGACATCGACGACGGCGCCCTCGCCCTCGCCGCCGACTTCTTCCGGGGGCTCGCCGCCGCCGAGGGACTGCCGGTCGGCGTCCCGCAGGACTACGACGCCGCCTTCCTGCGCCACCAGGTCGCCGGCGGCGTCCTCACGACGACCCGCCGCCAGCTGCGCGAGGTGGGCCTCGAGGACCGGTTCGAGGCGGTGCTCGAGGAGGTCCCCCGGGTGCGCGCCGAGCTGGGCTACCCGATCATGGTCACCCCGTTCCCCCAGATGGTCTGCACCCAGGCCCTCTACAACGTGGTCGGCGCCGACCGCTACGAGCACGTGCCGGACGAGCTCATCCGCTACGTCCTCGCCCGCTTCGGCCGGCCGACCGCCCCGGTCGACCCGGACGTGCACGACCGCATCCTCGGCCGCCCCCGCGCCCGCGAGCTCGCCGCCGAGCCGCCGCCGCCCGACGTCGGCGAGCTGCGCCGGCGCTTCCCCGGCGTGCCCGACGAGGAGCTGATCCTGCGCGCCACCATGCCCGGCGACCAGGTCGACGCCATGGTGGCCGCCGGGCCGGCCGTCACCCACTACAACCCGGCGCTCGCCCCCGTGCTCGGCCTGCTCGAGCAGCTGGCCCGCCGGCCGGCCCTGTCGTCGCTCGAGCTCGACCGGGACGGCCTCCGGCTCCGCCTGCGCCGCCACCCGCCCGACCCCGCCGAGGAGGCCCACGCTGTCTGACCCCCCCACCACCACCGGGGCCGGCGCCGCCCGGGCAAGCGCCGGGCACGACCCGGCGTCGGTCGCCCGGCTGCACGAGCTGTCGGCGTTCCTGTTCGACCTCGACGGCACCCTCGTGCTGGGCGACCGTCGCAACCACGGCCTCTCCCCGATCCCGGGCGCCGTCGAGCTCGTGGCGATGCTGCGCAAGGACGGCGTGGCCGTCGGGGTGCTCACCAACGGCACCACCCGGCGGCCGGCCGCCCAGGCGGGGGTGCTGCGCCACCTCGGCTTCGACCTCGACGACCACCAGGTCCTCACGCCGGCCTCGTCGGCCGCCGAGGTGTGCCGCCGCGCCGGCCACCGCCGGGTGATGGTGCTCGGCGGCGAGGGGGTGTACGGCCCGCTCGCCGACGCCGGCATCGAGGTGGTCCCTCCGGAGGGACGCCCCGAGGTCGACGCCGTCCTCGTCGGCTGGTTCCGCGAGTTCACCATGGACCACCTCGAGGCGGCCGCCAACGCCGTGTGGGCCGGTGCCGCCTTCTACAGCGCCAGCCAGTCCCGCTTCTTCGCCACCGCCGACGGCCGGGCCCTCGGCACGTCGCGGGCCATCTGCGCCGTCGTCACCGACCTCACCGGTGTCCGGCCCACGATCGTCGGCAAGCCGTCGCCGGCGGCCCTGCGCACGGCGGCCGACCGCCTCGGCGTCCGCCGCCGGCGCGACCTCGCCGTCATCGGCGACGACCCCGAGCTCGAGGTGCCGATGGCGCGGCGCGGCGGGGCCTTCGCCGTCGCCGTCAACTCCGGCACCGGCCACGCCGGCGCCTTCGACCACCTCGGCGAGCACCGCCGGCCACACCTCGTCGTCGAAGGGGTCGGCGAGCTGCTCCAGCTGTACCGGGACGGCACCGGCTGAGCCAGGACGGCACCGGCGACGCCGCCCACGCGGCGCGCCATCGACGCCATGCGCCAGGCCGGGCCACCACGGCGGTTCGCCTCCTCCGACCTGCCGCTCGTCCGGGTCCTTCGCGACCTCGACCGGCACCGAGCCGTCACCTACGTGCACGTCCAGCACGGCGGCGACCGCCTGCTCGCCCTCCGTCCCGGACCGCCCTCCCGGTAGCCGTTCCCGCCCCGCCCGGCGCTCAGCCGCCCGCCGTGCTGGTGGTGGCGTCGGATGCCACCTCGGCGACGCCGGCGTTCCCCGGGACGAGCGCCTGCCACGGCTGGTCGGCGTCGATCACCGCCGACGCCGCCTGGAGCTGGCCGTAGTCGTAGCCGTTGCCCAGCCCGTGCGGCGCCTCCCCTGCCTCGAGCCGCCGGGCCGAGTCGACCAGCAGGTGGCGCAGCCGCACGATCGCCGCGTCGGCCGGCACGAGGTGCTCGGTGGCGCGCCCGTACGTCCGCCGGCGCCGCCCGATCCCCTGGACGACGGCGTCCTGGTAGCGGTTGCCGCCCCGGATGCCGGCGAAGCTCTTGCGCTCGGCCATCGCCACCCGGTCCTGTCCGGGCAGCGCCAACGCCCGGGCACGCGTCGGGTACGGGTCCCACGGCCGGTCCCGCCAGCTCGCCGGATCGGCGGGCGGCTCGGCCCCGGGGAGACGCCGGGCGAACACGCCGATGAACGAGCACGACTCGTCGTCGCGCGGCACCACGATGACCGCACCCCCGGTCCCGCCGATGTGGGCGACGTACGGGAACGACAGCGCCGTCACCCGCACGTACACCTTGGACGGGTCCGGCGTCCTGCGGATGGCGGCGTAGTGGAACCCGAACGGGGTGTCCTCGGCCACGATCCGCGGGGCGTTGTCGTCCGACGGGTTGCCCTCGGCCGTCCCCCCGCCGGGCAGCCGGGCAGACGGGTCCCACAGCTCGCCCGGGAACTCGAAGCTGCCCAGCCGGCGCCGACCGGGCCGGGTGGCGGCGAGCGTGTCCAGGTGGAGCGCCCCGAGGTGCGACGAGTCGAGCGACCCCTCCTGGACCTGCAGCCAGTTGCAGTCGTACAGCAGCTCGCTCACCGTCAGCTCACCCGGGGCCGCCGCCATCCACGGGTAGCGCGGGAATTCCGGCTCGGTGCCGGGCGGCCCCAGGTACACCCAGCCGAGCCCTCCGGCCTCGACCACCGGGTAGTGCTGCTGGCGGATCCGCTCCATCACCGCCGGGTTGACGCAGTTGGGCATCTCGACGATCCGGCCGGCCGTGTCGAACTTCCAGCCGTGGTAGATGCAGCGCAGCCCGCCCTCCTCCACCCGCCCGTACACGAGCGAGGCGCCCCGGTGGCAGCACAGCTCGTCGAGCACCCCCAGGCGACCGGCCGAGTCCCGGAAGGCCACCAGCTCCTCGCCCAGCACGCTCAAGCCGATCGGCGGGCAGTCCGGCTCGGGGAGGTCGCCGGCCGGGAACGCCGGCACCCAGTAGCGCCGGAGCACCTCCCCCATGGGCGTGCCCGCTCCCACCTGGCACAGCCGCTCGTTGTCGTCGGCCGTCAGCATCGCTTGCCTCCTCTTCTCGGGTGGAGCCCGCTCCGTCGTTGCCGGCGCCCGCTGCCCGCGCCACCGCGGGGCCCCGGCGGGCGGCGGGCGGCAGCGGCCGGCAGCTCAACCGTTGTGGACGGACACGTCCTCCCAGGGGATCTCCGGGGCGAGCGCCGTCACCGGCAGGACGCTCGTCAGCCCCGGGCCCTGCACCCCCTTCGCCGCCACGTTCCAGCTGGCGCCCGGGTACAGGAACGGGCTGTACGCCTTCTGGCTCACGTAGGCGGCGATCTCCCGGTAGATCCGGGCCCGGGCGGCCGGTGCCACCGACTGCTCGCCGGCCGCCATCAGCGCGTCGAGGTGCGGGTCGTCCACCCCGCTGAACGGGAACCCGCCGAGGTACCGGAAGGCCAGCCCGAACGACCCGGCCGGGTCGAACGTGCCGATGGTGGCGAGGGTCATGTCCCACTGGTGGCTCTGCAGGTCCTGGATCAGCTGGGACAGGGTGACGATCGACAGCGTCACCTTCATGCCGGCCTGCTGCCACATCGCCTGCAGGGCCTCCGCCAGGTTCTGCTGGTAGCCGGCCCCGGCGAGCAGCGTGAACTGGAGCCCGCCCAGCTGGCGCACGAGCGCCTTGGCCTCGGCCAGGTCGTAGGTGCGGTAGCCGGGCACCTTCGGCTCGTAGAACAGCCCGGTCGGGGCCGTGAACGACTGGGTCACCGGGAAGGCGTCGCTGTTCAGCTTCCGGTCGAGCAGCGCGGCGTTGGTGGCGTAGTAGATCGCCTCCCGCGCCGCCAGCCGGTCGAACGGCGGCGCCAGCGTGTTCAGCTGGACGGCGTACGGCGACGTCGACGGCATCGCCGTCACCGTCAGCCCGGCCTGCCGGAACGCCGGCACCAGGCTCGGCGTCGCCATCGCCTCGTAGGCGCCCCCCGTCCCCGACTTGAGGTCCTCGAGCGCCGACTCGTCGTTCGCGGTGTCCTCGAACACCAGCCCGTCCAGGTACGGGTGGCCCGGCTGCCAGTAGTGCGGGTTGCGGCGCAGCACGATCCGGCTGCTCGGGGTGTTGCTCACCACCACGAACGGCCCGGCGCCCACCGGCTTCGAGGCGAACGCCGTCGCCGACTCCCGGGCGAGCGCCGTCGGTGACACCATCCAGTTGGCGATCGAGTCCTGGAACTGGTTGATGATCGCCCCGTCGGCCACCTTCAGGTGGATCACCACCGTGTACGGCCCCGGCGTCCCGATGGCCGCCACCTGCCAGGTCGGCTTGCACGTGCAGCTCGACGCCAGGTCCTTCCGGAAGTTGAACGCCACCGCCTGGGCGTCGAACCGGGTGCCGTCCGAGAACGTCACCCCCTTGCGCACGTCGATCACCAGCGTCTTGCCGTCCTTCGACAGGTGGTACCCCGAGGCGAGGTCCGGGATGGTCGTGCCACCGGCCCCCAGCTCGAACAGCTCGCCGAACACGGCGTCCTCGATCGTCTGGTCGGCCTCGGCGTTCTCGTTGGTCAGCGGGTTGAGCCCGTCCGGCCACGTCACGTTGGCGGCGCCCTCGAGCACGGTGAGCGTCCCGCCCCGGGCGGCGTGGGCGACGTGGCGCCTTGCCACCTGCCGGGACGCCACCTGCTGGGGCGCCACCTGCCGGGACGCCGCCTGCCGGGCGGCCGGTGACGCCGGCGCGGCCACCGCCGTGCCGCCGAGCGCCAGCACCCCGGCGACCACCGCTGCGCCGAGCGGCACCCCACGCCGGCGTGGCCTCCCCCGCCCGGCCCCGCCTCGTGCGAGCCGGCGCCTGCCGAGCGCGCCCATCCGGCCGCCAGCGGCCGCTGTGTCGTCCATCTCGCCCCCCTTGCCGCCCGCGCCCTGCCGACGCGGCCCCCCGAACGCGGCGCCGAGGCGCCACCGGGTGAATCTATCGCCTATCTATCTGTGCCTGCACGTGCCGCGTCGGGGCAGCGACGACCCGGCC
>JAKBAA010000097.1 GCA_021809425.1 Actinomycetes bacterium
CGTGGCGACGGTGGCCGACACCGGGTTCGAGACCGTCGCCCACCTCACGTCGGTGGGGACCGCCGTCCAGGTGGAGGCGCTCGGCGCCCGGGGCCGTCTCCTCGGCCGTTCGGCCGTCGTCACGCCGTCGCCCGCCACCACGTCGGGGTCGGCGTCGGCGTCGGCGTCGGGGTCGGCGTCGGCGTCGGGCTGACGGGCCGCGGCGGCAGCCGCGGCCCGGTCCATTCCCTGGGCACCGGGGTCGTGGCGGGACTCAAGCGACCGGGACGGGTGGCCGTAGAACGGTCACCCGCCGGTGGCTCCCTATTGGTGGAGAGCCGGCGGGGACGAGCGCTCGGACCGGCCCCCCGTTCGGCGCCCTGCCAGGGAAACGTTTCCCGGCGCGCGCGGCGCGGTAACGCCACGGTGAAGGTTGTACGCATCAGGCGGCGTACGACGGGAAAGGGTGGTGGTGATGGTCCTCGTCCTCACGCTCCTCGTGGTGGCGGTGTTGTTCGGCATCGGGTTCGCCGTCCACTTGCTCTGGTGGATCGCGATCGCTGCGCTCCTGCTGTGGCTCATCGGGTTCTTCCTGGGCCGCGGCGAGAGCGCAGGACGGCACGGCTTCTACCGTTGGTGACCGCGGCCCGGCCCGAGCGGGGCGAGGGTGGAGCGCGTACCGTGTGGCGTGCGCGCTGCCCTCCCCCGCCGGCTGGCCGGCCTGCTGGACCCGGCGGAGGCCTATCTGGAGGCCCACCGGGCTGAGCACACGACGCCACTGGTGCAGGTCCGGGACGACCCGTTGGCCCGCTTCACCGAGCGCCGCCAGCGTGCCGCCGCCATGGCGCTGCGCCACCGCGCCCCCCTCGAGGCAGCCGCCCGGCAGCTCGTCGCCGAGGGGTCGGCGGCCGTCGACACGACCGACGGCAAGCTGACCGTCCGCCTCCTCCGCTTTCGCCACGGGGACCACGTGCTCGAGGTGACCCGACCGCCCCAGGGACCCCGGCGACGATCTGCCGGTGAGGCGGCCGTCAGGCGCACACGGGTGCCCCGCCGGCGCGGCTCCGACCTGGTCGCCGTCCTCGTCGACCGCCTCGCCTGGGAGGTCACCGGCATCGGGCGGGCTGCCGTCCCGGCGCGCCCCGTCAGACGCGGGGTTGAGGCGCCCTGACGCCAGGCGCCGGACCGACGTGGGCATGACCGCCGGTGCGCACGGTGACGCCTGGTCGATCGATCCCTCACGGTTCCCCTGGCGCCAACTCGAGCTCAAGGCCACGAGCCCTCCCCGCTGCCCGGGGTGCCCCAGCCGGTGCGCAGGTCGCAGACGCCGGCGACCCTGCTGACGGACTCGCAGACTCGTAGCTCCGGGGTGCGGCAGACGAGAAGAAGCCCCAGGCCGGCGATCGCCTGACCTGGGGCTTCCTGGGTGGGCCGTACAGGACTTGAACCTGTGACCCCTTGCGTGTCATGCAGACGCTGGGCGTCCGGCGCCGTCCGTCGGCGTCCCAGAATGGTGGCTGACCAGGGTAACCAGTCCGGTGTCGTTCGACGTAGAACGGGGCTGAGCATCGGCTGGGCTACATGATCGGCTACACGGCGACCAGCGCGGGAGCAGGAACGCTCTCGACGGTCGGTGAACCTGGAGCCACGATGGGCGACATGTACGGCAAGCGCGACGAGCCGCTCGGCCACCGCCACCATCCGTCGAGCCTCGGCGTCGGTCATCGGTGTGGGTCCGTACTCGGTCGTGCGTTTCAGGCGAAGGAGCTGCCGAAACCTGGCGCGCACGAGGCGCTCGGCGGCGTCCGCGTCCTCGCACTGGGAGCCCGCGCCGACGGAGGGCCGGCCCAGCCGCGTCACTCGCCGAGATGCCCGCAAGGACTGCATCGCTCGTCGCCCCTGTCCGATTGAGCCGGCCTGCTGTGTGACCACGAGCACCGGGTCGGGGCTTGTCGCGATCCATGCGCGGCCGGAGCAGCGTCGCCCCGTGCTCGTTCAAGAAGACCTCGAGCTCACGGCTGCGATAGCCCTTGTCGGCCAGGATGACCTAGCCAGGGCGCCCGGCACCGACCCGGCGAGCGGGTGCTCCGGGTCGAGGCCGAGATCGGCCGGGAGGCGCTGCGGGAGTTCGGCGTCTCGGCCCCCGACGACGTGCTCGCCGTCGCCGGCGACCTGTGGCGCTACGGCACCGGCGAGTGGCTCTTCTACCGCTCGCCCACCGCCGACGCCACCCGCTCGCGCTGGCCGATCGCCCCGGAGTGGCGCGCCGTGCAGCAGGCGAGCCTGGCCCACGAGCCGCTTGGCCTGGCCCGCCTTCGCGCCGGGCGGATCGCCGGGTCGCTGCGCCGGGTCGTGCCGGGGCTCACCGGCTACCTCGTCGGCGCCGCCGTCCACCTCGGCACCGACCAGCTCGAGGAGACCTTCCGGGCCGTCCACCCGCACCTGCGCTCCTACGAGCGCCGCTCCGAGCACCCCTTCCTCGAGCGGGTGGCCCGGCGACGGGCGGAGGTGGAACCGTGAGCGTCACCACGAACGGTGCAGGGCTGGACGATGTGGGGCGAGTCCGCCGGCCGGCCCGCAGGGACGCCGGCGGGCACGCCCCGGCGGTGGAGCCGCGCCTGCTCCTCTCCGTCGAGGAGGCTGCCGACCTCCTGCACCTCGGTCGGACCCGCTGCTACGAGCTCGTCATGGGCGGGGCGCTGCGCAGCGTGAAGGTCGGCCGGCGCCGGCTCGTTGTGCGGGCCGGCCTCGAGGAGTTCGTCGAGCGGCTCGAGACGGACCAAGGTGCGCTCCCGGCGAGCTGACCGAAGCGCCTTGCCAGAGATGTACGAGAGGGTAGGCGAAGTTGTACAATCCGCTCATGGCGAGGATGGCGGTGAGCGAGGCGCGGGAGCGGCTGTCGGAAGCTGTCGAGACGGCGCACACCGAGGCAGTGGTGCTCGAGCGATACGGTCGCCCGGCCGCCGTGCTCATCAGCCCGGAACGCTACGAAGAGCTGGTGGCCGCCGCCGAGGACGCGGAGGACGTCGCCGCCTTCGACGCGGCGATGGCCGAGGAGGGGCCGAACATTCCCTGGGATGAGGTGAAAGCCGAGCTCGGCTGGTCGTGAGCCGCTACCGGGTCGAGGTCCGCCCATCCGCGCTCCGGGCACTCCGAAAGCTCCATCCGGACGTCCGACCCCGCATCCAGGGGGCGATCGCCCTCCTCGCCGAGGATCCGCGTCCGCCCGCTGCCCGGGCACTCAGAGGTCGGCCCGCCCACCGCATCCGCGTCGGCGACTATCGCATCATCTACACGATCCACGACGACGTGCTCCTCGTCGTCGTTGTGACGCTTGGGCACCGGCGTGACGTCTACGAGCGTTGACTTGCGGCTCGTGGCGCTCGCCTATCCCTTGAGACCCGAGGCCTCGCGGACCGCGGCCGTGGCCCATGGTCCAGCTCTCGTGGTACCTCAGCTCGCCAACGGACCAGGACATCTTGAACCTTGCCAGCTTCCTCATCGGCGGCGTGCGAGCCGACGAGGTTCAACTGCTTGCCGACGCGATCATCATCGCCGGCGCTCCGGAGGACTCCGCTCAACGCAAGAGAGCAGAGCAGCGGGCCGCCCTGAGCATCGGTGGCATTGCCGCCAGGAGCATCATCTTCGGGTCCTGAATCAGCACCCCCACAGCACCTCGCTCATCGCCTCCGCCGCCGCCTTTCGGTCCGGGGCGAGCACGTGGCCGTAGACGTCCGCCGTCATCCGGATCAAGGAGTGGCCGAGCAGCTCGCTCACGTCCTGCAGCTTCACGCCCTGGGCGAGCATGAGACTCGCGGCTGAGTGGCGCAGCTCGTGGGGGTGCCAGCGCCCGAGCCCGGCGTCCTCGCAGATCCCCCGGAACTCCCGGTAGCAGTTGCGGGGATCGACGGGCGTGCCGAGGGAGGTCGTGAACACGTAGCCGCTGTCTCGCCAGGCCGCCCCGAGCGCGAGGCGCTCGGCCGCCTGGCGGGCCCGGTGCGCCCGGAGCGCCCGGAGCGCCTCGACCATCGGTGCCGACAGGTCGAGCGCCCGGCGGATGCGGGCGGTCTTCGTGTCCGCCGTCACGAGCGTCCCGCCCTCGCGCTTCAGCTGGCGGGTGACGACGAGGCGGCCGGCGTCGAGGTCGACGTCGCTCCAGCGCAGCCCGAGCGCCTCGCCCCGGCGTAGGCCCGTCGCCAGCATGAGGTGGTGTCATTCCCACCGCCGGCGCCACCTGGAGCCGCAGGACGTCCCGGTACCAGCGGTCGAGCAGCTGGGCGACCGTGACGCGGCTGTCGGGGGCCGGCAGGCCGGCGTCGATCTGGTGCTGCAGCTTGCGGAGCTTGGCGATGACGTCGGCCTGGCGCTCGCCGTAGACGACCCGGCGGCGGCGCTTCCCGCGCTCGTCGTAGCCGAGGGTCACCACGCCCACCCATCGGCCGTCGGAGGCACGCTGATAGACGCTCCCCTCGCCGTGCCCCCGCCGCTCGGCCATGCCGGCTCCCCCCTCCGACGGCTGCTTCGTGCGCCCTGGCTCCACGAGGTCCCTGGGCTACACGGTTGGCTACATCGTAGTGAGCGGCTGCGTCGGAGAACGAGTGAAGGGCAGGCCATCGAGCCGATGACCTGCCCTTCTCTGGGTGGGCCGTACAGGACTTGAACCTGTGACCCCTTGCGTGTCATGCAAGTGCGCTACCGGACTGCGCCAACGGCCCAGGACGTGGAGACTAGCACGGGGCCTTCGAAAGACCCGGCAGCGAGGACAGGGCCCCGGCGCGCCGCAAGCGGTCGGAAGCGTTGCCGTAGGCTGGCGAGCCGTGCAGACCCTCCTCCGGACGGGGCCGGCGGAGCACGCCCCGGACGGCGGGCGCGCCGGGAGCGCGCCGGGAGGGGTGGTCCGGCGGTGGCTCTCGTCGGGCGCCGCCACGACCTTCGTCGTCGTGGCAGGGGTGACCGCCTTCGTGATCGCCCAGCTGCGCCCGGACCTGCTGCTCGGGCCGAACATGGACGTGGGAGGCGACAACGCCGCGCACGTGGTGGCGGTGCACTACTTCCTCCGCCACGTCCTGCCCACCGGGTCGCTGTCCGGCTGGGACCCCCAGTGGTTCGGCGGGTTCCCGTTGTACGTGTTCTACTTCCCGTTCCCCGCGCTGCTCGTCGGGGCGGTGAACCTCGTGACGCCGTACGCCGTGGCGTTCAAGGTGGTGAGCGTCCTCGGGGTGGCCCTGATGCCGGTGTCGGCGTTCGTCTTCGGCCGCCTGGCCGGCTTCCGCCGGCCGGTCCCGGCGCTCATGTCGGCGGCGATGGTGCCGTTCCTGTTCAACACCTCGTACACGATCGACGGCGGCAACATCGTGTCGACCCTGGCCGGCGAGTTCTCCTTCACGCTGGCGCTCGCGCTCGCCCTGTGCTTCCTCGGGGTGGTGGCCCACTCGCTGCGGACCGGCCGGCTGCGGTGGCTGGCGGCGGCACTGTTCTGCATGACGCTGCTCAGCCACGTGGTGCCGGCGCTGTTCGCCGCCGCCGGCGCCGTGCTGCTCGGTCTCGTGCGACCCGACCGGCGCCGGGCCGACCGCCTGCTCGGCCGCCTGTCTCGCCTGGGGCGGGCATACCGGCGGCCGATCACCGTCGTGGCGAGCATCGGCATCGTCGGGGCGCTGCTCGCAGCGGTGTGGCTGGTGCCGTTCGCCGCCTACCTGCGGTACTCGTCGTCCATGAACTACGGGCGCGTCGGCGGGTTCCAGTCGAGCTTCTTCCCGGCTTCCGCCGAGGTGACGGTGCAGGCGCTGGCCATCCTGGGCGCCCTGTTCGCCCTCGTCCGCCGCCACCGGGTGGCGCTCGTGCTGGCCGTCCTTGCGGGCGGGTCGGTGGCGGCGTTCTTCCTGCTGCCGTCCGGGCTCGTCTACAACGCCCGGTGGCTGCCGTTCTGGTTCGTGACGACGGCGCTGCTCGCCGCCTACGGGGTGTCCGAGGCGGTGGCGTTGCTGCTGCGACTCGCCCCGCCGACGATCGCCGGCGTCCACCGCCAGGTGACCGGCCTGCTCGGCGGGGTGGTGGCCGTAGGGCTCACCGCCTCGTTCCTCGGGGTGCTGCCGGTCGGCAACGTTCCGATCGCCTCGCGCAGCTTCGTCCCGGACTGGGTGAGCTGGAACTACACCGGCTACCAGGGCAAGCCGGGCTGGCCGGAGTTCCGCCAGCTCGTGGCGATGCTCCAACGGGTGGCGGCCGTCCACGGCTGCGGCCGGCTGGACTTCGAGTACTCGCCAAACACCACCAACGCCTACGGCTCGACCCTCGTGCCGATGTCGTTCCCGCTGTGGACCCATGGGTGCATCGGGTCCGAGGAGGGCGTCTACTACGAGTCGTCGACGGCGACGCCGTTCCACTTCCTCGACCAGGCCGAGCTGTCCCTCGCCCCGTCCAACCCGGTGGTCGGCCTCCCCTACGAGGGTCTCGACGTGGCCGACGGGATCCGTCACCTGCAGCTGAGCGGGGTCAAGTACTTCCTCGCCAGCTCGCCCACCGTCGAGGAGCAGGCGGCCGCCGATCCGAGCCTCGTCGAGGTGGGCTCGAGCCCGGAGTCGGCATCGGTGGTCGACCGGCCACCCGGCACCCCGGCGCCCCCGTCGGGCTCGACCTTCCACTACGTGTTGTACGAGCTGCGCGGCTCCCCGCTCGTGGTGCCCCTTCGCCACCAGCCGGTGGTCGAGGCAGGACAGTCGAAGAATGCCTGGCTGGCGACCGCGATCGCCTGGTACCAGGACGAGGCCGACTGGTCGGTGCCCCTCACCACCGCTGGCCCGGCCAGCTGGCGGCGAGGGCGTCCGGGGCAGCTCGTCGCGCCGGCGACCGAGCGGCGCTTGCCGGCCGATGCCGTTCGCCGAGTGCGCATGACCGCCGACACCGTCTCCTTCGACGTCGCCCGCACCGGCGTCCCGGTGCTCGTCAAGGTGCCCTACTTCCCCAACTGGAAGGCCACCGGTGCACTCGGCCCGTACCTGGCGACCCCCGACCTGATGGTGGTGGTGCCCACCTCCCGTACCGTCGTCCTCCACTACGGGACCACCGCGGTCGACTGGGCCGGCGAGGCCGGCTCGCTCGCCGGCGTGGCCGGTCTCGTCGCCCTCGTCCACTCGGGCGGGGCGGCGCCGACCGAGCCGGCGGCCGCCGGCTCCCTCCTGCTCGACGGGACGGCACCCGACCCCTGGCCTACGTTCGGTCCCCCGCTGCCTCCCTGGAGGGCGGGCCCGCCGGGGGCGGCGACAGACGAGGACGACGACGGGTTGGCCGCGGGCCAGGACGGCGTCGATGAGGTGGCGGACCAGCCCCGACTGGGCAGGGCCGTGGCGGACGGGGAGGCTGCAGGTGACGACGGAGCCGGGGGCGACGACGGGTGGGGCGACGACGGGTGGGGCGACGACGGGCGGGGCGACGGGGACGGGCGGGGAGATGGGTGAGCCCACCCCCGCGCTGTCGGTGGTGCTGCCGGCGCACAACGAGGTGGCGCTGCTCGGGGCGACGGTGACGGCGCTGCGCAACGCCCTCGACGACCGTCAGCGGGCGGCCGAGGTGGTGATCGTGGAGAACGGCTCGAGCGACGGCACGTTGCGCCTGGCGAGGACCCTGGCCGGACAGCTGGAGGACGTCCGGCTGGTGTCCCTGGCGAACGGCGACTACGGGGCCGCCCTGGCCGCCGGGCTGGCCGCGGCGCGCGGCAGCGTCGTGGCGTGCTTCGACGTCGACTATTTCGACCTCGACTTCCTGGACGCGGCGTTGGCGGCGGTGGAGGGCGGTGCCGACCTGGTGCTGGCCAGCAAGCGCGCACCGGGCGCTCGCGACCGGCGGCCGTTGCTCCGGCGGTGCCTGACCGGCGGGTTCGCCGCGATGGCCCGCCTCCTCGTCGGGCTCGGAGCGAGCGACGCCCACGGCATGAAGGTGCTCGTGGCCGACCGGCTCGGCCCGGTCGTCCAGGTGACGGCGTCACGCGGCAGCCTGTTCGACGTCGAGATGGTGGCCCGGGCCAGCCGGGCCGGGCTGCACATCGTCGAGCTGCCGGCCACCGTCGAGGAGCGGCGACCACCGCGCAGCCCGGTCGGCCGGCGGGCCGTCGAGTCGTTCGTCGGGCTCGTGCAGCTCCGCCGCCGGCTCGGCCGTGGCGCCGGGCGCGTCGGCCGCCCGTCGGCGACCGGCCAGGGAGGCTAGCCGGCGAGCAGCGACAGGATCTTGCCGATGGTGGCACGAGCGTCGGCCACCGTCGACCAGTCGCCGGTCACCACCTTGGTGTCCGCCACCACCACCCCGGCAGCGTCGAGGTAGTCGGTCGGGCCCACCGTCGACAGGTCGCTCACGACTCCGTTGGCATTCGACTGCACCGTGGCGAGGTCGCTCGACAGCGTCACGTCGAGCCCGTGCAACGTGCCGCTCGTACGAGATCCCTCGGCCTTGATCGCCGTCTCGAGCCCTGGCTGCAGCCGGCCGATCTGGCTGGCCACCGCCAGCTGGTGCTCGGCCACCACCGTCAGGTGGACCTGGGGCTCGACCACCGAGAAGACGTGGTAGGTGAGCACCATGGTGGCCGCGTCGCTGCGCAGGGCCGCCAGGGTGGTGTCCTTCTCGACGCTCGTCGTGAGCCGCGCCATCCCGGCCGCCGCCGTGGTCAGGTCGGCATCCAGGCTGGCCCGGACGGCGTCCGGAAGGCTGGTTGCGTTGTTCACGTCACCCTGCAGCGAGCTCAGCTCCTGGGCACGCAGCTGAAGCGCCCCGGCCAGCCAGTTCTGGGCCGTCGCCACGCTGACGTTGTCGGGGATCACCGGCGCCTGCACGTCCGCCGTCGGGTCCGGGTTCCAGCCCGCCCCGTCCTTGCCCCCGCTGCGCGCGAGCGCCGCACCGGCCACGCCGCTTCCAGCGAGCACACCCGCCAGGACCAGCCCGGCAACGCCCACCCGGGTGGACCGCCGGCACGACGCCCGACGCCGAGTCGGCCGCGCGCGGCCGTCGGCCGGTTCCCGCCCCTCGTGGCGCTGTCGACCTACCACTTGCCTTCCCTTGCCCGACCCGGCCGTTCCGTCGCTTCCATGCGACCCGGTCACCCATGGCAACCGGGTCCGCACATCATCGCGTCGCGCTGTTCGCGATGGCGCGGCGAGATGTGAAGGGTGTGTGAGCGACTGCCCGAACAGGGCACCGGCGGGCCGGAGACGCGCACCGGCCACCGTCCCGGTCGCGCCACCGTCCCGGTTGCGAGGGCGCGCCGGCTGGTGACGTCGCGGTGCACGCCCCGGCCCGCTCCTGCGGGCCACGCCGCTCCCGCCCCCACCGGGCAAGCCGGGGGCGGGGCCGGCGGGATGGCTCAGGCGGTCTTGCGCCGCTGGCGGACGAGGCGGCGGCGCTCCCGCTCGGTGAGCCCACCCCAGACGCCGTCGCGCTCCCGATGTCCGAGCGCGTGCTCGAGGCAGAGCTGGCGCACCGGGCACTCGCCGCAGATCGCCTTGGCCTCCTCGGCCTCCTCGTCGGAGGCCGGGTAGAAGACCTCGGGGTCGAGGCCCTTGCAGGCTGCTCGCTTCCGCCACGTCGGGCTGGTCATCGGATCCACTTTCTCGCAGTTCGGTTCGGTTCGACACCCCGTGATCACCCGCGCCGTGGCGGCGCGGACCTGCGGGGATTCCGGCGCTCGCGTCGGACGAACCGTACGACACGAGCGCGCGGGGCATGTATCATGACCGAGCCGACGGCGAATGTAAAGCCCTGCCGGTGCCCTCCTGGAGCGGCAGCCCTCGGAGACGCCTCAGCGACCCCAGTCGGCGAGCACGGACGCCTTGGTCTCGGCCGCCAGCTCCACCTCGTGGCGGTAGCTCGGGTGATCGGCCCGCAGCAGCACCGGGTCGGTGGCGAAGCGGCCCCAGGCCCCGCCGGGGACGCGGATGCGGACGAAGTGGACCGACGCCGTCACCTCCTCGCGGGTGAGCCGGCTGGCATGGTCCTCGTCGACCTCGTCTCGCAGCTCGAGCGCGTCGCTGCCGGTGCCGACCTGCAGGACGATGGCCCGCTCGATCCCGACGAGCTTCGGGAGCCACTCCCGAAGGGCCGCCTCGGAGGTGAGCTCGAGGAAGAGGGTCATCGACAGCTCGCCGGGGCCGGGGATGAGCGGGTTGTAGACGTCGAGCTCCTCCTGGACCTGGGCGTCCTCGAGCATGCGCTCGGTGCGGACCATCTCCTGAACCTGGAAGCGGACCGTGGTCCGGTTCTCGAGGACCACGCTCATGATCGGGCCGAGCGGCACGCGTCGGAAGCGCTTCAGGGCGATCACCTCGCGGCGCAGGTCGTCGCGTTGGCGCTCGTAGGCGCGCAGGTCGACGATGTCGTCGAGGGTGAGCAGCGATCCGGACATCAGGCGTCCTCCCCGATCCCATAGGCGCGGGCGACCACCTGGACCGGATGGAGCGGCCGGGACCCGGTCGCCTCGCGGATGGCCGTGTTGGCGAGGTGGCAGTCGCCGCACACGGCGTCGGCGTTGGCGCCCGACAGCTCTCGGACGAGCGGTCGGGCCACCTTCTTCGACAGCTCGTAGTTCTCCTCCCGATAGCCCCAGGTACCGTCGATCCCCGAGCAGCGCTCCACGAGCTGGACCCGGGCGCCGGTCAGCTGGAGCAGGTCACGGCCCTTGAACCCGATGCTCTGGGCACGCAGGTGGCAGGCCAGGTGGTAGGTGACCGTCTCGGGGACCGGGCCGGTGAAGTCGGTCCGCAGCCCCCCGCTGCCGGCAGCGCGATGGAAGTTGACCAGGTACTCGGCGGCGTCGAACGTGCGCGAGGCGACGAGCTCGGCATCCGGTCCGGGGGCGTAGATCGGGTAGTCCTTTCGGATCACGTACGAGCAGGTCGGCTGGGCCACCACGACGTCCCGCCCGGCTCGCACGGCGGCGGCGAGCGCGCCGACGTTGCGCTGGGCCGCCTGGACGAAGCGGTCGACCTCGCCGGCATGCAGCCAGGGGGCGCCGCAGCACCGGGTCCCGTCGGGCACCGAGCAGGCCATCTCGTTGCGCTCGAGGACGCCCACCAGGTCCTTGCCGATGGCCGGCTCCATGTACTCGACGAAGCACGTCGGGAAGACAGCCACCTCGGCCCGGGGCGACTCGACGGCGACGGACGGCCGGCGGCGGAACCAGGTGGTGAACCGCTCTCGTGTGTACGGAGGGAGGAGGCGCTCGGCGTGGATGCCGACCGTCGCCTGCAGGGCGCGCCGGGGCAGCGAGCCGAGCCGGCCGACCAGGGCGTTGACCACCGGGGCGGCGGCGCTCGACACGGTGCCGAGCAGGTCGGTCTGACCGAGGAACTGGTCGGTCAGCCGCTCCTTGAGGGTCGGGGAGCCCTTGGCCTTGTCGACGGCGTGTGCCCGCAGCATTAGGCGGGGGAAGTCCAGCTCCCACTCGTGGGGCGGGACGTACGGGCACTTCACGTAGCAGAGCTTGCACTGGAAGCACTCGTCCACCACCTTGTCCTGCTCGGCCGGCGTGAGCGCCGAGACGACGCCGTCCTTCGCGTCGATCAGGTCGAACAAGGTGGGGAACGACGGGCACAGGTTGAAGCAGAGCCGGCAGCCGTGGCACAGGTCGTACACCCGCTCGAGCTCACCACGCAGGTCGGCCTCGTCGAGGTAGCGGGGATGCGCCGGGTCGTAGGTGATGGTCAACGGGCTGCACCTTTCTTTGGATCCGGCCGGTGGTGCCGGGGGTGGTGCCGGTACGACGGATCGGCGTCCGGCACGGCGGGGGGCCGGGCGCGGCA
>JAKBAA010000098.1 GCA_021809425.1 Actinomycetes bacterium
AGTAATTGCATGCTGTAGCTCTCGCGCGCGGGCGGTCGGCAGCCGGCCGCGTGGACGAGGGCCGGCACGTCGAGCTCGCACAAGGCCTCGTACACCGGGTACCAGTAGCGGTCGCCGAGGGGCGGGGGCGGCGGGCCCTGGCCCTCCTTCGGGTCCGGGTTGAGCAGGGCGCCGACGAAGCCGAGCTCGGCGACGCACCGCCGTAGCTCGCCGGTCCAGCTGGCCGGCTCGGTGTACGGGCTCTGCGGCAGCCCGGCGATGCCGCGAAAGCGCGCCGGGTACAGGTCACAGACCCGCCTGATGACGTTGTTCGTCTCCTCGGAGAACCACTGGACGAGCCGGGCCGGCTCCTCGCTGTGCATCATGGTGTACGGGCGCGGGGAGATCAGCTGGAGGTCGATGCCGGCCTCGTCGAGGTGGGCGAGGTGCGACTGGCCGAAGCTCTCGCTGGCTCCCTCGACGGCCTCCCGCAGCTGGTCGTCGGACGGGGCCACCCGGCCCCGCCCGTGGGCGCCGCGGTGGGAGAGCAGGTTGGCCTTGTAGGCGTACAGGCTCTCCGGTGCGCTGACGTGGCCGTGGACATCGACGATCATCGGGGAGACGCTCCTTCTCGTGCGGGCACCACAACGTGCGGGTGCCAGAGGGCGAAGGCCATCCCGACGCCGGTGCCGGCCGGCGAGCGGTAGGCCGGGATGTAGTCGACAAGCTCGAACCGGAGCTCCCGGCACGCGCCGGCGGCGACGATCCAGTTGAGCGTCTCGGAGGTGCCCGAGCGGAGCAGCGCCCGAGGTAGCGCCCCGAGCGTCGCCGCGTCGCCGCCGGCGAGCGCTCCGAGCACCGCGCGGTCCAGCTCCTCGAGCACCACGAAGTGGCTGAGCCCTCCGCTCGCGAACACGGCGACGCGCCCGGCGCCAGGGAACGAGGCGATCGCCCGGGCGAGCGCCGCTCCGAGGCGGTGGCAGCGGTCCGGGCCCGGCACGTTCGGCGGGAAGTACGTGTTGAGCAGCACCGGCACGATCGGCACCTCCACCGCGAGACCGAGGCGCCGGCGAACGAACGTGAAGGCGTGGCCGAGCCCGCGACCCTCGGGCTGTTCGGAGAGGACTGTCAGGTCGAAGCCGTCGTCGGTGAGCCGTTCGGCGACATGGGCGCTGAGCGCGGCGTCCACCGGGTACGGGTCGGGCACGCCGGCGTGCGCCGCCCAGCCGGCCGCCTGGACGTCCTTCGGCACCCGGGCCAGCTGCTCGTGGCTCGGCGGCAGGTCCCACAGCTGGTCACCCGTGAACAGGCCGATCGCCGGGGTTCCGTCGGCGCCGAACAGCTCCCGCTGGTCGTCGCCCACGACCACGACCACGTCGGGGCGGGCGTCGGCGAGCGCCGCGGCGAGCTGGCCCACCCGGCGCTGGGCCCGGTCGAATTTCTCCTGCCACACCGCCGGCTCGAGCTCCGCGGCGACAGCCGGGTCGGCGCCCGCGAGCAGCTCCCCGTAGTCGTGGTAGCAGCCGTCGGCGCCGAGCAGGGTGCGGCTCGCGGCGTCTCGCGCCGCGTGCTGGGCCCAGAACTCGGCCGACGTGCTCATCTGGGGCGTATGCGACGAGCCGACGCCCAGCACGATCTCCACCTACGCCCCCCGATCTCGGTACCCCGAGCCGCCGCGCCGCCTGCCACGGCGCTTGGCTGCCGACGGGTCACACTAACGAGGGGGCGGGTTGACAGCAAGGGTGCCTCAGGTAGATTGGCGACTATCGGACCGGCCAGCGGACGGCAGCGCTGCGGTTTCGACAGGGGGGTTGCGGATCTCTCGGGGGCAGCGGGAAGCGTCGGCAGGCGAAGAGTCGACAATTCCGGCACCAGCCCGAGACGCCGGCGCGGCACACCGGCAAGAAGGGGGTAGGCGCATGCGAGGTGCTCATGGTCACCGCTGAGCAGAACCGTTCGTGGACGCAGACGGGCAAGGGCACCCGGATGGGGGAGCTGCTCCGGCGCTACTGGCATCCGATCGCGGCAGTCGGCGAGCTCGACGAGCATCCGGTCAAGCCGGTACGGCTCCTCGGCGAGGACCTCGTGCTGTACCGCGGCACCGACGGCGGCTACGGGCTGCTCGAGCGGCACTGCCCGCACCGGCGCGCCGACCTGTCGTACGGATTCGTCGACGACTGCGGCCTGCGCTGCAGCTACCACGGCTGGGCGTTCGATGCCGAGGGGGCCTGCACGAGTGCCCCCTTCGAGGACGTCACGGGCAATCACCGCCTGCGCGAGCGCGTCCGCCAGGTGGCCTACCCGGTGCAGGCGATGGCCGGGCTGCTCTTCGCCTACCTCGGCCCGCAACCGGTGCCGCTGCTGCCCAACTGGGAGCTGTTCGGCTACGAGGACGGGTTCTGCCAGATCGTGATCGCCCCGGTGGCCTGCAACTGGCTGCAGTGCGCCGAGAACGACATCGACCCGGTGCACTTCGAGTGGCTCCACGACAACTGGTCGTACGTGCAGGTGGGGCGGGACGACCGCGCCCCGCGGCACCTCAAGATCCAGATCGACGAGTGGGAGCACGGCTTCGCCTACCGGCGGATCGTGGAGGGGTCGGACGAGAACAGCCCGTTCTGGCGTCAGCCGAGGCTGCACCTGATGCCGAACCTGTTCATGCCGGGAGGGACCCACTTCGAGTACCGGGTGCCGGTCGACGACGAGCACACGCTGTCGATCGTCTGGTCCTACGAGCCGGTGCCCGCCGACTGCCGGCCGTTCCGCCAGGACGACATCCCGTACTGGTACGCACAGCTGACCGACCCGGCGACGGGGAGGTGGATCACGACCCATGTCATCAACCAGGACACCGTCGCCTGGGTCGGGCAGGGACGCATCTCGGACCGCGAGAACGAGCACCTCGGGCGGAGCGACCGTGGCGTCGTCATGTTCCGGCGGCGGCTCGTCGAGGACATGGAGAAGGTGGCCCGCGGCGAGGACCCCACCGGCGTCGTGCGCGACCCGGAGCGCAACCGGGTCGTGTGCTGGCCGGACGACCGGCGCGGCGAGGTCACGAAGGCCCTGCCGCGGGACGACTGGCTCGCTCGAAAGGCGAGGTTCGGCCGGATCGCCGGCCTGCGCGACCCGAACGACCACTTCATCTTCTACGCCGGCCAGCCCGAGCACGTGCGCAAGCGGTACGAGGCCGCCATGGGCCTGTAGGCGGTGACCGCACCCGCACCCGCACCCGCACCCGCACCCGCACCGCGGCGACGGCGCTCGACGGCGCGTGGGCTGCCGGCGGCCGAGCGAGCCGCAGCGGTGCTCCGCTCGGCCGTGCGCAATGGGGCCCTGGCGGGAGGCGCCCGCGTCAACCAGCAGGAGTGGGCGGACCAGCTCGGGATCAGTCGGGCGGCGCTGCGGGAGAGCCTCGAGCTGCTCAGCGCGGAGAAGCTGCTCCGGCACGAGGGCCATCGCGGCTACTTCGTTGCGGCCTTCGACGTCACCGAGGTCCGCGAGATCTACTGGCTGCGGGCACAGGTCGAGCGTGAGGTCCTCCTGTCGTGCCGGCCGCCCGACCCCGACGAGGCGGCGGAGCTCGCCGAGGCGTGCCACGCCGCGCTCGCTGCCGCGGACGCCGGTGACCGGCCCGGCCGCTTCGCCGCCGAGCGGCGGTTCTTCGTGGCCGTCTACGCCCTGTCGCCGCTCCGCTTCCTGCGCGGCGAGGCGACGCGGCTGTGGGACCTCGCCGAGACGTACCGGTCGATGGTCGGGGTGCTGCCACCGGCCGGCGTCGGGCCGGCGTCGGGGAGCCTGACAGAGCGCCGGCTGGTCCAGCTCGAGGCAGTGTGCGCCGGGGACCGCTGGACGCTCGTCGAGTCCGTCCTGAGCGAGCGGCGGCGTATGGTGGCCGCCCTCGACGCCGGCGTCGTCCGGGCCGAGCCGGACCACTCGCTCCGCTGGGCCTGACCTCGATCCGCTCCCGGCTCAGCGCTGCAGGTCGGCAACGGCCTCGGCCAGCTCCGCAAGCTCGGCCCGCCACGACGCCGGCGGGTCGAGCGGGCGGATGACGAACTTCGAGAAGCCGGCCTCGGTGAAGGCGAGGATGCGCGCCCGGAGCGCGCCGAGGCCCACCGGGACGGCGGCTTCCCCGTTGGCCGTGGCGCTGCCCGTCCCGGCAGTGGGCCGCCGGCGGGCGTAGGCGATGCTGGCGCCGAAGTGCTCCGGGTCGATCACCCGGCCGGCGCGCGCGGCGGCTGCCACGACGACGGCGCGGCCGGCAGCCGCCGCCTCCGGGGTGCATCGGGACGGCAGCCAGCCGTCGGCAAGGCGGCCGCATCGCTCGAGCGAGGCCGGGGCCATGCCGCCGAGCCACAGGTCGAGGGGCTGCTGGACCGGGAGCGGTGCCAGCGCCCCGTCGCCGATGTCGTCGGTGCTGGCCGGCCCTTCGAGCGGGCCCCCGGCGAGCATGCGGCGCAGGGCGGGAAGGGCGGCGTCGATGGCGTCGCCACGCCGGGGGACCGGCACGCCGACCGCGCGCCGCTCGCCGCCGGTGGCGAGGCCGGGGACGAGGGCGACGAGGAGCCGGCCGCCGGAGAGCTGGTCGACCGTTGCCAGCTGCTTGGCGAGGCGCACGAGGTTGCGGCCGGGAAGGAGGGCGGTCGCCCCGACCTTCGTCCCGGGGAAGCGCCCGGCGACGTAGGCGAGCGCCGCGAGCGGGTCGAAGCCGGGAGCGGTGAGGACCTCCGAGAGCCACAGCGAGTCGAAGGCTGCAGCGCGGATCCCCTCGACGACCTCGTCCAGCTCGGCCGGGCTGGCGGCGGCTGTGCCGACCCCGATCCCGATGCGGACGCGCACGGCGGCACGTTAGCCCTGCGGCGCCCGGTCCCGGACGGCTGGCCGCTCGGGGCGCGGCTCGGGGCACGACGGGTGCGCCTGCATGCAGCCGGGTCGAGCAACGGGCTAGCGGGGCGCCGTGGGGCGAGCGCGGCGGCCGGCGGGGCACGAGGTGGACGACGCCCGTCGGAGCGAGCAGGTGCGCGCCGACGAGACGGAGGCGGAGGGATGTCCCGGGGGCGACCGGCGCTGCGCGTGCGTCGCTCAGGCGAGGCCGCGGGCCTCCTCGAGGCGGTGCTTCCAGAGGATCGCCAGGCCGAGCACGGCGGCGTAGCCGGCCAGCACGAGGAAGTGGACGGGCGACAGCCCGCGCCCGTCGAGCAGCGCGAAGCCGAGGGCGGCCTGGTGGAAGTTGGGCAGCAGGTGGGCCATCACCTGGAGGGCGTGCGGCATGCCGGCCACCGGGTTGAACAGGCCGCCGAAGTAGCCGAGGACGAACAGCAGGCCGGTGACGATCGGGAAGGCCGTCTCGGCGTGGGCCAGGAAGCCGATGAGCACGCCGAGGACGGCGAAGGGCAGGGCGGTCGCCCAGACGAGGAGAGTGAGGGACACCCAGCGACCGGGTGACAGGTGGACGCCCCCGAAGCCGAGCCCGACGAGGTCGACGAGGACGACGACCGGCAGCACGACGAGCATGCTGGCGGTGACCTTCGTCGTGACGTACGACCAGGCCGGGATCGGGGTGACGCGAAGCTGGCGCGCCCAGCCGGAGCTGCGCTCCGCCGACAGCCGGGCACCGCCGGCGGTGAGGGCGGCGACGAGGGCGCCGAACGAGCACATCGAGACCATCAGGTAGGTCCGCCACGGCACCGTGTGGGCGATCACCTCGCCGGCCGGCCGGTTGCGGAGGAAGAGCATGTAGAAGAGCACCGGGAACCCGACCGTGATGACGAGGAACTTCCAGCTGGACAGCAGCCGGCCGACCTCGAACCGGGTGAAGGCGAGCATGCCGCTCACGAGACGGCGACCCTCGGGCGATCGGCGCAGGCGGTGAGCGCCACGAACGCCTCCTCGAGCCCCGCCCCGGCGACCTCGAGGTCGCGAAAGGCGATCCCCGCGCCGACGAGGCCGCGCACGGTCGCGTCGGCGTCGAGCGAGTGGAGCGTGACCGAGCTCCCGTGGATCTCGACGTCGGTCACCCCTTCGAGGCGCTCGAGCAGGCACGCCGGAGGTGCCGCCGCCACGAAGCGGACCCGTCGGGCCGCCACCGACGCCTTGAGCGTGGCGCCCGGTCCGTCGGCGACGAGGCGCCCGTGGTTCACGACGAGCACCCGGTCGGCGGTCTCGTCGGCCTCCTGCAGGTGGTGCGTGGCGAACACGATCGTCCGGCCCTCGGCACCGAACTGGCGGATCATCCGCCAGAACGACCGCCGCGCCTCGACGTCCATCGCTGCGGTCGGCTCGTCCAGGAAGACGAGCTCCGGGTCGCCGGCGATGGCGACGGCGAAGCGCACCCGCTGGGCCTGGCCGCCCGACAGCCGCTGGGTCTGCCGGGCGAGCAGCGGTCCGATGCCGGCCCGCTCGACGACGGCGTCGAAGGCGGCCGGTCGCCGGTAGAGGCGCCGGACGAGCTGCACGGTCTGCTCGACGGTGACCCCCGGCGGCAGCCCGCTGCCGAGGCCCGTCTGCAGCATCGCTCCGACCCGCCCCTCGGCGAGCGCCCGCCGCGGGGTCGTCCCGAGCACCTCGACCCGACCGGACTGGGCCCGCAGGAGCCCGAGGACGAGCGAGATCGTGGTCGACTTGCCGGCGCCGTTGGGCCCGAGCAAGGCGAGGGTCTCGCCGCGGGCCACCTCCACCGACAGGTCGTCGACCGCGAGGTGGGTGCCGTAGCGGTGGGTGACCCCTGCAAAACGGACGGCCGGGATCCCACCGGGCGTCGCCGGGGCGGCGCTTGGAGCCTCGTCGAGGACTGACCGCACGAACCTTCCCACCTTCGCGTTGACGGCCTGGAGCGGCCGCACGTTGACACCGTCCGCTCCGCGCAAGCGGCGCCGGAGGCGCCTGGTGCGCTGCGTCCTCCCGGAGCGTACCGGTGGACGGCGCCGGGGGGACGTCGCCCCCGGCGCGGCGACGGGCAGGGGTCAGGCCCAGGCGAGCACCTGGTCGGCATCGAGGCGCGGCAGGCGGTCGAACCACGGGCGCTCGCCCGGGTGTCCGATGTTGACGACCAGCACCGTGCGATGGGCGGTACCGGCGAAGAACTCCCCGTCGATACCGGCCGCGTCGTAGCCGAGCATCGGGCCGGCGGCGAGCCCCACGGCGCGGACGGCGAGGATGAAGTAGCCGGCCTGCAGCGTGGCGTTGTAGCGGGCGGAACGCTCGCGGCCCTCGAGGTCGAGGTAGCGCTCGCGCAGTTCCGGCCGGCTCGGGAAGGTGAGGTGGATCTTGTCGTGGAAGTCGAGGTCGGCGGCGAGGATGGCGGCGACCGGCGCCTGCTCGGTCTTGGTCCGGTTGCCCTCGGACAGGTGGCGCACGAGGCGCGCCTTGCCCTCGGGGGTGCGCACGAAGGTGACACGCAGCGGCTGGATGTTGGCCGAGGTCGGGGCCCAGCGGGCCAGCTCCCACAGCTCGCGCAGCTCGTCGTCGCTCACCGGCTCGTCGCTGAAGGAGTTGGCGGTCCGTGCCGCGCCGAACAGCAGGGAGCGGGCAGACTCGTCGAGGCCGGGGACGCGGGTCGTGTCGGTAATTGCCATGCTCCGGAGAACGGCGGCGGGAAGCCGGGCATTCCCGGCTGGTCAGGCAGCGATCCGGCTGACCTCCATCGCCCATTGCAGCGCCTCGGCCCAGGCCGTCGTCATGGCGTACATCGACGTGCCGCTCCGGATCGCCGAGGTGAGCCGTCCGAGCTGGAAGTCGACCACGTCGGCGACGATGCGACCGACCGGGCTGTCGTCGCCGAGGATGGCCGAGCGCAGGTCGGCGGCGAGCGGCAGGGCATCGAGCACCCGGTGGATGTCCATTCCGAGCAGCAGGTCGAAGGCGGCGATCATGCCGGCCGTGAAGGCCCATTGGCTGACCATCGGTCCGAGCGGTCGGGCGAGCAGCTCGCACATGTGTGCCCGCACGAGCGCCGTGCCGACGTGCTCACGGTCGGTCCTGCCGGGCGGGACCATGAGCATGAGGCCAGCCCAGCTGCGCAGCCGGCGCGTGCCGAGGAGGACGATGGCCTCGCGCACCGTGCGCAGCTCGCGCCGCAGCCCGTGGGCGGCGCCCAGCCCGGCGAGGCGGAGCAGCTGCTCGGCGAGCAGCGGCTCCCGGTGGATGACGGCCTCGATCTCCTCGATGTCGCACTGCTCGTCGAGCAGCTTGGCCACGAGCCGGAGCCGCCCGAACGACGCCCGGTCGAGCGACCGTCCGGCGACCACGTCGGGCCGGGCGAGCAGGTACCCCTGGAAGTAGTCGAAGCCGAGGTCCACGCAGCGCTCGAGCTGCTCGGCGGTCTCCACCTTCTCGGCGAGCAGCCGCACGTCGAAGGCGCGGCAGCGGCCCATCGTCTCGTGCACCTCGTCGGGCTCGAGGGCCAGCACGTCGATCTTGACGATCGACGCCAGCTCGAGGAGCCGCTCAGAGCCGGGGTAGTAGACGAAGTCGTCGAGGGCGAGGCTGAAGCGGCGGGCGACGAGCCGGCGGCAGCCGGCGAGCACGTCGGGCTCCGGCGCCACCGACTCCAGCACCTCCACCACGACGCGCTCGGGCGGCAGCAGGAGCGGCGAATCGGACGTGAGCATGGCGCGGTCGGCGTTGAGAAAGACGCGCCGGTCCGACACCAGCCGGTCGATGCCGATGCTCACCGAGTTGAACAGCACCTCCGGGGTCATCAGCACGTCGTCGACGACCCGCGAGGTGGACGGCGACAGCACGTCGCCGTCCACCGTCAGGTGCCGGAAGAGCAGCTCGTAGCCGAACACGTCGAGGGTGCGGTCGAAGATCGGCTGGCGGCCGACCACGACGTCGACGCCCGCGCCGTGATCGCCGACGGCCTCGTCAAGCTCGCCGACGGCCGCGTCGATCGCCTCGACGCCAGTGCCACGGTCGCGCTCGATCACCACCTGGTCAAGTATGGCCGACGGGGGCCGCTGACCTGGTGGCATTCGCCGTACGGGCGCGCCGGCGGGTCGCCGGACCGCTCGCGGGCCCCGCCGGTCACCGGCCGCGGCCGGCCGTTGCGCGGTCAGCGGAGCCCCATCATCGCCTTTGTGGCGAGCGCGACCTCGCCGTCGGGCTCGACGAAGCTCTGGTTCGCCCGGTAGTGGTCGGCCCCACGCTCGAGGTGGTGCTCGACCGACCCGCCGGCGGCGCGCAGCGCCTCGACGAGCGCCTCGCCGTCGGGTGCGCAGAACGGCAGGTCGTCGTCGCTCCAGACGACGATCGTGTGGTCGGGCACCCGTTCGATGGCGCCAGCCAAGTGGTCCACGTAATGACGCGACGCCCGGTCGGTCTCGTCGTCGGGCCGGCGGGCGAAGGCGTAGCCGCCGCTGATCGCCACGAGCCCCCGCACATGGTCCGGCGCCTCCTGGTCGACCGGCCGGAGGGCGGCGAGCGCAGCGAGCGTGGCGCCGGCCGAGTGGCCCGACAGGTAGACCCGCGACGGGTCGGCCCCACGCGCCGGCAGCGTCGACTGGAGCCAGTTGAGCCCCGCCTCGACGTCGGCCGCCATGTCGGGGAAGCGCACCTCGGGGAGCAGCCGGTAGCTCATCGACGCCACCACGGCGCCGGCCTCCAGGTAGGGGAGCCCGTGGTAGCCGACCATCCGGTGGTCGCCGGTGCGGAAGCCGCCGCCGTGCAGGAAGACGAGGACCGGCCCGGCCGGCTTGCCGTCGGGGAGGTAGAGGTCCAGCCGCTGCCGTTCGTGCGCCCCGTAGGAGAGGTCGAGCTCGTGGGCGAACCGGGCCTGCACCGCCTCGGTGCGCCGTCGGGCCTCGGCGTGGTAGGCCGCGAGGAAGGCGACGCTGCCGGGCTCGGGGCCCGCTGCCGCCGGATCGACGCGTTCGGTGCTCGTCATCGTGCCGTCGCTCCCTTCGTCTCGGTGCCGGCCGGTCGCTCGCCGAGCTCGGCACGCACGATCGCAGCCGCCTCGGCCATGGCGGACAGCTTGGCGTAGGCGACGTGGCGGGGTAGGAACTTCATGCCGCAGTCCGGGGCCAGCGCAAGCCGCTCGGGGGGGACCTGCTCGAGGGCCCGCCGGATCCGCTCGGCGACCGTCGCCACCGTCTCCACCTGCTCGTCGCGAAGGTCGAGCACCCCGAGGACCACCGTCTTGTCCGACAGCACGCGGAGCGGCGCCAGCTCGAGGTGCGGCTGGGCTGCCTCGAGCGACACCTGGTGGGCAGCCGTGTCGGCGAGGACCGCGAGGGTGGTGTACGTGGCCGGCTTGTCGGCGATGAGCGAGCCGTAGCCGAAGCAGACGTGGAGGCCGATCGTCCCCGGCAGGCCCTCGATCGCCCGGTTGACCACCTCGGCGCCGTACGCGAACGCCCGCTCTGGGAACCGTTCCAGCCACGGCTCGTCGAGCTGCACGACGTCGGCGCCGGCCTCGAGGAGCGCCGCCGCCTCCTCGCGCACGGCGTCGGCGAGGTCCATGGCAAGGGCCCGGCGGTCGCCGTAGTGGGTCGTCTCGGACTGCTCGGCCATCGTGAAGGGGCCGGGCAGCGTCGCCTTGACGGCGCGCCCGGTGCGGGCGCGGACGAACGCCACGTCGCGAACCCCGATCGGGCCGCGCCGCCGCACCGGTCCGGTGACGACCGGGACGGTGACCTCGTGGCCGCCCCGGCCGAGCACGGCGGCCGTGCGCATCGGGTCGACGCCCTCGAGGGCGGTGGCGAAGTGGTTCGAGTAGCTCTCGCGCCGGACCTCGCCATCGGTGACGACGTCGAGCCCGGCCCGCTCCTGGTCGTCGACGGCCAGCCGTGCGGCGTCGTCCTGCGCTTCCTCGAGCCGGTCGGCCGGCACCCGCCACACCTGCGGGGCGCGCGTGCGCGGGACACGCAGCGCCCGGAGGGCGTCGACGTCGACGAGCCAGCCCGGCTGGGGGTAGCTGCCGACGAGCGAGGTGGGGAGCAGGGGGAGGCTCGCCCAGCCGTTCACGCCCCGTGCGCCCGGATGTCGTTGTTCGGGGTGTGGTCACCGGCCAGCCAGCGGGCCAGGGCGTCGTGACACCCCTCGGCCTGCCGGGCGTTGATCGTGGCGGCGTCCGGGTGGTCCACGGTGAACTCGAGCAGCAGGTTGTTCGGGTCACGCACGTACACCGAACGGCAGTAGCCGTGGTCGGTCACCTGCGCCTCGACGCCGCCCGCGGCCAGGCGCTCGACGATCCGGGACTGGGTCTCGGCGGTGCACTCGAACGCCAGGTGACCCGGGCTTCGCTGGTCGAGCGGCCGGGTGGCCTTGTCGGCGTACTCGAAGAAGGCGAGCGCGCTGCCGTCCTCCATGGCGTAGAAGGTGTGCACGTACTCGCTCTGCCCGCTCTGCTCGCTCCAGGTGGCGACGAGCGGGATGCCGAGCACGTCCTCGTAGAAGTGGCGCGTCGCCTCCGAGTCGAGGGTGATCCAAGCAGCGTGGTGCAGCCGGTTCGGTCGGCCCCGCGGCGCTGCCGGTGTCTGCGCCGCTGTCTGCGCCGAGGTCTTCACGTCGACCGCCATCGTTCCCCCTTCCGGCCCGTCGCCACCGCGCTCGGTCACGACGGACGAGGACAGCCCCCGCCCCTACCCTACCCTCGGCGCGCC
>JAKBAA010000017.1 GCA_021809425.1 Actinomycetes bacterium
GGCATAGGAGAGCCGGATGAGGGAGAACCTCACGTCCGTTTCGACGGGGGTGCTGGAAACGGGGCAACCCGGCAGGCCATCCACCGGCACGCCGTCGGGGTCGACCGCAGGTGGCGGGGCGTCGCTCGCCAGCCATACGACGTCGAACGGCAGCAGCAGCGGCAGCGCCGGCAGCAGCAGCATCAGCCACGCGCTCGAGGTCACGATCACCTGCACGCCCACCACGAGCCCCTGCACGGGCACGGTGGACCTGTCGGTGGCCCGGCCGGAGGCTCCGGCTTCAGCCACCCGGTCGTGGCGCACGGCCTCTTCGACGTGCCGGCCGGCAAGACCGTCGTGGTGGAGCTCCAGCCGACGCTGTTCGGCCTGCGCGTCATCCCCCGCTCGACGGGCGACCCGAGCTGGAAGGTGACCGGCACGCTGCGCAGCTCGGGGAGCGCCCCGGTGTCGACCCCGGTCTTCCTGTAGCAGCCGTTGGGGTGACCCCGGCCGGGCCGTGCCGTTGGGGTCACCCGGGCCGGGCGGCGACCCGGGCGGGCAGCCGGGCAGGGAGGTGGCCAGCTGGGAGGCCTCGTAGGCGTGGAGGTCCGGCGCCTCGGGCCAATGCCGTGCCGCCAGCTCGTCAGCGTTGACGAACGGCAGGTGGGTGACCGGCCCGATCACCCGGGAGCCCGGGTGGATGAGGCCGATGGCGACGGCGCAGCCCTTCTGGCGGGCGATCGCCACGGCCCGGCGGAGGTCGGCCTCGGTGGCGACGCCGGACGGGGCCGCCAAGGTCGAGCCGCAGCGCACCCCCGGCCCGTCAGGTGGCTGCGCTGGCGGCCCGGCCCCTGGCGATCATGCGCGAGAGCACGACGGCGACGACGAGGAACACCCCGTAGAAGAGCGACTGGACGTAGGTCTGGGCGCCGAGCAGGTTCATGCCGTTGACGGCCACGGCCAGGAAGAAGACCGAGATGCCCGCACCGATGGCGTTGAAGCGGCCGGGCTGGACGGTGGTCAGGCCGAGGAAGGCGGCGGCGTAGACCGACAGCAGGAGGGTCCCTTGGTTCTGCGGGGTGGCCGTGCTGAGGACGCCGTCGCTGATCACGCCGGAGATGCCGGCGATGACGCCGGCGACGGCGAACCCCCAGAAGCGGGTCGACTTGACGTTGAAGCCGCTCAGCCGGGCCACCTCGCGCGACTGCCCGACGAACAGGGCGCGCTGGCCGAACGGGGTGAAGGTGAGCACGTAGAACATGATCACGAGGATCACCACGCCGTACCAGAAGTCGAGCGGGATGCCAAGGAAGTGGTGGAGGACGGTCCACTGGGTCAGCCTCGGCGAGATGCCCGGGATGGTCTGCTGGTCGGGCAGCCAGAAGGCGATGCCGTCGAACACGCTGCCGGTGGCAAGGGTCACGATGAACGGGTTGACGTCGAACCGCACCACGATGGCGCCGTTGACCATCCCGCAGATCGCGGCGGCGGCGATGCCGACGAGGATGGCCGGGACGATGGGCCAGCCGTGGTTGACGTTGAGCCAGCCCACGAGGACGGCCACCATCCCCGACAGCTCGGCGACCGACAGGTCGAGGTCGCCGTTGGTGAGCGGGATGAGGAGCGCCATCACGAGCACCAGCTCGACCGAGTTGAGGCCGAGGATGTTGGTGAAGTTGGAGAACTGGAAGAACGTGCTCGGCCGCAGGAGGCCGAAGATGGCCACCACCACCACGAACGCCACCGGCAGCATCGTGGCCTCCGCCACGCGGGCGTTGAAACGCCGGCGGGACCTCGGCGAGGCCACGTTGGTCGTCATGATGCGGTCCTCACCTCGTTGGCGGCGCCGCGCGCCGCGGCCGAATAGACCTCACTGGTGATCCGGTCGCGGCTGAACGGCGGCGCCATCGTTCCGGCGATCGCGCCGTGCGCGCAGAGCACGATGCGGTGCGACACGGTGGCGAGCTCGTCGAAGTCGGTGGTCACCCACAGGATCGCCACGCCCTCTGCGGCGCGTGCACGCATGAGCTCGTAGATCTGGTGCCGGGTGGCGACGTCGACGCCCTGGGTGGGCTCGTGCAGCAGCAGCACCCTCGGCTTCTGCTCGAGCCAGCGGGCCAGCACCACCTTCTGCTGGTTGCCTCCCGACAGCGCCGCCATGGCCAAGGCGGCGTTGCGTGGTCGCACGTCGTAGGTCTCGGCCCGCCGGTTGGCGGTGCCGATCAGGTTGTCGACGCGTAGGAAGCCGTGCCGCACGAAGCTCTTCAGCGACAGCGACAGCATGTTCAGCCCGGTCGACAGCTCTGCCGCCGCCCCCTGCGCCTTGCGATCGGCCGGAACCAGCGCCATGCCCAGCCGGATCGACCTGGCCGGGTCGAGCTCGGCGACGTCGCCGGTCCAGTCCGGCAGCGTGAGCCGGCCGGTGCCGCCACTGGCGCCGAACAGCACGTACGGCAGGTCCTCGCTGCCGGCCCCGAGCAGGCCGGCGACCCCGAGGATCTCGCCGGCGTGGAGGTCGAGGTCGACGCCGCGGACACGACCGCCGCTGACGTCCCTGGCGGAGAGCACCACCTCGCCGCCGGGCTCGGTGGGGGCGTCCGAGCCGTGGGTGGTGGCTGCCTCGATCGCCGCACGGTCGAGGCGGTGGCCGGAGACCAGCTCGATCAGGTCGGCGTCGCTGGCGGTCGCCATCGAGACGTCACCGACCTTGACCCCGTCGCGCAGCACCGCCGCCCGGTGGGCGATCTCGCGCACGGCCGTCATGTCGTGGGAGACGAACAGGACGGCGATCCCGTCGGCGACGACACGGCGGATCAGGTCGTACAGGAACACCTTCTCGTGCTCGGGAAGGAACACGGTGGGCTCGTCGAGCACCAGCACGCCACCGCCCTGCTCGTGTGCTCCACGGTGCCGGCGAAGCTCCTCCGCCGCCCGCACGATGGCGAGCAGCGCCTGCGACGTCGGCCGCAGGCGACCCACCTGCACGCTCGGGTCGAGGCTGACGCCGTAGCTCTCGAAGATCTCCCGAGCACGCTCGCGCTCGGCTCCCCAGCGAATGCGGGCGAACGACCCGACCCCGCTCGTGACGCGACGGCCGATGAACAGGTTCTCCACCACCTGCAGGTCGGGGGCGAGGCCCAGGTCCTGGTAGACGAAGCTGAGGCCGACCGTGCGCGCCTGGCCGAGCGGCACCGGCAGGGGCACCGGCACGCCGTTCATCTTGAGCGATCCACCCGGCCCCGGGTCGTGGTAGCCCGACAGGATCTTGACGAGCGTCGACTTGCCCGATCCGTTCTCGCCGAGCAGGGCCACCACCTCACCGGGGTAGATCGTGAGGTCGACCCGCTTCAGGGCCTGGAAGGACCCGAAGCGCTTGGCGAGCCCGCTCGCCTCGAGGGCGGGGACCTCAGGCCCTGCGAGCCGGGTGGGCGCCGCCTGATCTGTACCGTGCATGCGTGCTGTACCGACGAGACGGCGCCCTGGCTCAGACGGCTACTTCTTGACTTCCCACAGCGTGAGGAAGTCCTTGACGAAGGCGCCGTTGCTGTAGGCGGCGTCGCTGTAGGCGGTCCCCTTGCCGCCCACCGAGAACAACGCCGCGTTGGCCTTGGTGAAGAAGATGTTCGGCGCGATCTCCTTGGCGACCGGCGCGGCTGGCTTGTGGGCCAGCAGGCGGATCACCTGGTCCAGCTGGTTGAAGGCGTCCCACCGCTCGTCCGGACCGGCGTCGCCGACGAAGGTGCCACCGTTCTGGACGGCCTTGATCTCGGCCAGCCCGCCGCCCCAGGCGTACATCTTGAGCCCCGGGTGGGTGGCGGCAGCCGACGTGACCGTGCTCTCGATGCCGTCGGTCATGCCGTCGAAGGTGACGATCACCGTGTTGATCTTCGGGTTGGCCTGGAGGTCGCTGCTGACCGTCGAGGTCTCCGTCGGGCCGCTCCACGCCTGCGTGCCGAAGTTCTCCTGCTTCACGATCGTGCACGTGGTCGGGCACCACTGCTTGATGCCGGCCTGCAACGCCCGGGTCGCACCCGCGTACTGCGCCACCTGGGGGCTGTCCAGGAACAGGACGTGGGCAGGCGCCCCCTTCAGGTTCACCAGCGCGTCGGCGAGGTCGGCCTTGATGCCGCCCTGGGTGTTGACGCCGGACTCGGCGGAGATGTTGGTGAACGGGAAGGCGGGCGATCCGCCGGTCTGGTTGTAGTTGCCGTCGACCACGGCGATCTTGTCCGCCTTCAGCGTCGCCAGCTGGCTGGCGAGGGCGGCGCCGGTCGGGCCGCACAGCATGACCACGGCGTTCGCCTTGTCGGTGATCGCCGTGCCGATGTTGCTGATCCAGCTCGGCGGCCCGGCCGTCGTGGTGAGCGGGATCACCTTGGCGCCGAGCGCCGTCGCCTCGGCGTCGAGGTAGCCCTGCTGGCCCTTCAAGTTGCAGGCGTCGATCTCGGAGCTGATCGGGAAGGTGACGATCGTCTTGCCCTTGAGCGCCGCCCTGGCGTTCACCGGCGGGCCAGGGGCGACCCAGCGCGGCGCCACCTGCTGGGCGGCGACGTACGCCTTGAGCTTGGCCAGCTCGGACTTGCTGATGGCGTTGGCCTGGTGGCTCGACGCGGCCGCCGCCGACGTGGCCACCCCTGCCGTCGCCGTGGCCGCCACGAGCGAGATGGCGGCCAACCGCTTGCCGCCGAGCGATCGCCAGGACCTCGAACCTCTCAGCATGTCGTTCCCCTCCCGCTGCTGCTTGACCTTTACGCCACCGTACACGTGCACGAGGCTGCTGCAGGTTGCAGATGGCAGGCGCCCGCTCGCCCGACCCTCTGCCGGGTGGCCTCCACGGGAGGCACGGCCGACGCTAGCTGGGCTTTCAGCACACTGTTAGGCGCCGCGCCCGGTCCAAGCGGGCCCGAGCCCTCTGGCCGGGTGCGATCGCTTGCACCGCGGGGCTGGTGACGGCCTCGACGGTGAGCGTCGGCCTCGCCGCGGCCGCTCCCCACCATCTGCGCCACGCCGCCTCTGGCCGCGTGGCGGCGAGCGAGCACGCGATGACCCAGGACTGCGCCAAGGTCTGCACCCTCGACGAGACGGTGAACGTCCCGATCCAGGACTGGGCCACCCAGAAGCAGTCGGACGTCTCCTCGGCCCTCCAGGCCCACCCGGACATCAATGCCGTGCTCGTGGCGTTCGACGGCATGACGACCTTTGTCGACCCCGCGGTCGAGGCGGCGCACAAGTCGAGCCTCAACGTCTACACCTGGGGTGGCTCGGCCTCGGTGGAGAAGCTGATGCTCCAGAAGAGCAGCCTCATCGCCGCCGACGGCACCGCCGTGCTCTTCGTCTCCCACGACTTCTCGGCCATCCGCCCCGTCGCCCGGCGCGCCGTGGTCCTGCGGGACGGCCACGTCGTGGCCGACGTCGAGACGGCGAGGACGAGCGACGAGGCCAGCGGGCGCTCTTCGTCGGTCGCAACCGGGAGGTCGCCCGGCTCTCCGGGCTCGAGGTGAGCCGGACCCGCCTCGTCGGCTTCGTCGCCGCAGGGCTCATCACGGCGATCTCCGGGATCCTCTACGCCGGCACGACCGGCTCGGCGAGCCCTTCGACCGGCGACACGCTGCTGCTGCCCGCCTACGCAGCCGCCTTCCTCGGCCACACCACGATCCAGCCGGGCCGCTTCAACGCCTTCGGGTCGGGGATCGCCATCTACCCGGCAGGTTCGCGTGCTCCTCTACGCTCGCGGCCCGTGAACGCGACCGACCCGCAACGGCCTCGAACGCGCTTCGAGCGCATCGCCCACCGCACCCACGGCGTCGTGACGCCGGCCAACGCGCTCGACGTCCTGGCGATGGTCGGCGTGGCCTGGTCGGCGCCTCGGCTCGATCGATGGTCGGGGATCGCGGTCGCCGCTCCCTCGTACCTGGCCGACGTGGCCGACGGCATGATCGCCCGCCGGACCAACACCGTGACCCGCATCGGCGAGCTGGTCGACCACGTCGGCGACAAGCCGAAGGTGTTCCTCGGGGTGCGGTCCATCTGGCGGCTGGGGATCGCCGACAAGCCGCTGCTTGCCGCCGTCGGCTGCTACAACCTCGCCAATGCGGTCCTGACCAGCTGCGACTTCGTCGTCAACGAGGTCCCGCAGATCGCCGTGACGACAAGCGGCAAGCGCGCCATGTTCGCCACCACGACCGGGGTGGGCGTCCAGGTGATCGGGCACAAGCTGGCGGAGTCGGCCCCACGGCTCGGCCGCCTCGTCACCTGGACGGGCGCGGTGCTCGGCTACGGCGGGGTGCTCGTGTACGGGGTGCCCACGACGGTCGACTACTGGAACATGGCCCGGCGGGGGGCGCGGCGGCCCGTGTTCCGACGGAGCCACTGAGTCGCCTCGCCGGCGCCCGCCGAGCGGTCCGGACCCGCCGGCGCCGTGCGGAGGCCCGGCGTCCCGGCGGGTCTCGCAGCGGCGGATGGCGGACCATCCGTCCGGACGGCCCGACGGGTCGCCTACACTGACGCCAGCTGGACGGTGGTGTCGACGTCCGCATGCCCTCGTGCATCTCGTGCCTTCGCGCCCGAGCCGACGCCGACACATCCCGACAGCAAAGGAACGAACCCGCACGTGAACAGCACCTCGAGCCATCGACCCGCGCGTCCATCCGGCCGGATGCGCCCACCCCACGGCGCGCCGGCAACGGGCGATCCGCTCGCCGGGGTGGCGCCGTCGGCGGGTGCGCCTACCGAGACCGCCGGGCCGGCGTCGTTCGCCGCGCTCGGGGTGCCGCCGTTCCTCAGCTCGGTGCTGGCGGCGCACGGCATCGAGGCGCCGCTGCCCATCCAGGAACGGACGCTCGCCGACACCCTCGCCGGCCGTGACGTCCTCGGGCGTGGTCGGACCGGCAGCGGCAAGACGCTGGCGTTCGCCATCCCGCTCGTCGCCCGCCTCGTCGGCGGGACGCGCCGGCCCCGCCAGCCCCGTGGGCTGGTGCTGGTGCCGACGAGGGAGCTGGCCAACCAGGTGCTCGCCGTGATCGAGCCGCTGGCCCGTGCGGCCAAGCTCACCTCGACGGTGGTCTTCGGGGGGGTCGGCCAGTCCCCCCAGGTTGCCGCCCTTGCCCGCGGGGTCGACGTGCTCGTGGCCTGCCCGGGCCGCCTCGAGGACCTGATCGGTCAGCGACACTGTGACCTGTCGGGCGTCGAGATCACCGTGCTCGACGAGGCCGATCACATGGCCGACCTCGGGTTCCTCCCGGGGGTGAAGCGGCTGCTCGACCGGACCCCCGACGGCGGCCAGCGGATGCTCTTCTCTGCCACGCTGGACAACGGCGTCGACGTGCTCGTGCGGCGCTACCTGCACGATCCGCTCACCCACGCCGTCGACCCCGCCGTGGCCCCGGTCTCGACGATGACGCACCACGTGTTCTCCGTCTCCGCCGGCGACAAGCCGGCGGTGGTGCGCGAGCTGGCTGCCGGCCGAGAGCGCAGCGTGCTCTTCATGCGCACCAAGCACACCGCCAAGCGCCTGGCCAAGCAGCTGACGGCCTCGGGCATCCCGGCGGTCGAGCTCCACGGCAATCTCAGCCAGGGGGCCCGCGAGCGCAACCTCGCGGCCTTCTCCGACGGCTCGGCGCGGGTGCTCGTCGCGACGGACATCGCTGCTCGAGGGATCCACGTCGACGACATCGCCCTCGTCGTCCACGTCGACCCGCCGACGGAGCACAAGGCCTACCTCCACCGCTCCGGCCGCACCGCCCGTGCCGGCGCAGGGGGGACCGTGGTGACGCTCGCCCTGCCGGAGCAGGCCGGCGAGGTCCGGACGCTCACCAAGCAGGCCGGCATCCGCCCGACCACCGTCGCCGTCCGTCCCGGCGCCCCCGAGATCGAGGCGGTCGCCGGTCCGGCTGCACCGTACGTGGCTCCGCCCCCGCCGGTGGAGGTGGCCCAGTCGCCCCCCCGCCGCCCGGCGGCCCGCCCCGCGCGCCGGGGGGGTGCGCCGGCACAGGGGCGTGCGGCCGGCGTCGCAGGGAGCGGCGGCGCTTCCCGCGAGGCTCGCCGGCAGGACCAGCCGCGCTCGGCGCCTGCCGGCACCGGCTCGCCCCGACGCAGCTCCGGCCCGTTGCGGACCGGGAGCGGCGCGCCGGGCCGTTCCGGCCAGCAGCCGGGTCGCCGGCGGTCGCGCTGAGGGGTCCGGCGGGCGGGCCGATCGGCCCATCCTCGCACCGGCCGGCAAACGCGGCTGGACTGGTGCGCATGTTCCTCCCACAGGTCGAGCCACCGCCGTGCGCCGACGGCGAGTGCCTCGTGTTCTCGGTCGCCGAACGGGCAGTCGACATCGCCCGCGGACCGCGCCCCGAGGCCGGCGAGTTCCTCGGCATCCTCGACGGCACACCGTGCTGGGCGGTCGAGCGCACCGAGGCCGGCCACGTCGACCTCCGCCGACTGTGGTCGGTGGTGGACGAGCAGACCTGGTCGGTGGCGAGCCGGGCGGTGCAGCTCGTCCACTGGGCGCGCACCCATCGCTTCTGCGGGAGCTGCGCCACGCCGACCGAGCCGTCCCAGCGCGAGCGCGCCCGGCGTTGCCCGGCGTGCGGCCTGCTCGCCTTCCCGCGGATCTCTCCGGCGGTGATCGTGCTCGTCGAGCGCGACGACGGCCGGGCATTGCTGGCGCGCAACGTCAACTTCCCCGGTTCGATGTTCTCCTGCATCGCCGGCTTCGTCGACCCGGGGGAGACCCTCGAGGAGGCCGTCGTGCGTGAGGTGCGCGAGGAGGTGGGCGTCGAGGTCGGCCACCTCTCCTACGTGGCCAGCCAGCCCTGGCCGTTCCCGCACTCGCTCATGGTCGGCTTCCGTGCCCGCTATCGCGGCGGCGACATCGTCTGCCAGGAGTCCGAGATCGCCGAGGCCGCCTGGTTCGCTCCGGGGGACCTTCCGGGCATCCCCCCGGCCATGAGCATCGCCCGCCGCCTCATCGACGACTGGGCGCAAGGGTGCTGAGCCGGCGGCCGGCAGGCGACGCGGTGTCGGTGGGCACGCTCCTGCTCCTGCCCCCCTCCGAGGGCAAGCGCTCCGGTGGCGCCGGCTCCTTCGAGCCGGGTAGCGGGCAGTTCCCCGCGCTTGCCGCAGCCCGACGGCAGGTGGCGACCGCCCTCGCGACCGCCATGGCGGACCCGGCCGCCGTCGCTGCGGTCACCGGGCTGCAGGGGGAGCGGGCGACGGTCGCTGCCACGGCCAACCGTGCCGTCCTCGGGTCGCCCACCTTGCCGGCAGCCGAGCGCTACACGGGCGTCGTCTGGTCCCACCTCGACCCGGCGTCCCTCGGGCGCACGGCCCGCCGCCGCGCCGACGGGGTGCTCGTCGTGTCGGCGCTCGGCGGCCTCTTCGCGCTCGGCGACCCGGTGCCGGACTACAAGCTCAAGATGGCCGCCCGGCTCCCCGGGCTCGGCCCGCTCGGGGCGTTCTGGCGGGAGCAGCTCCGCATCGTGCTGCATGCCGCCACCGCAGGGCGCGCCGTGTGGGACCTGCTGCCGGCCGACCACCGCAAGGCGGTCGACCTCGACGGGTGCACCTCGTCCGAGCGCGTGCGGGTGGAATTTCGTGCCGCCGGCGGCGCCAAGGCAGCCGGGCACGCCGCCAAGGCGGCGAAGGGCCGGTTCGTCCGCCACCTGCTCGAGGCGGCCCGGCCCGGCCTCGACGCCGCGGCGGCGTTCCGGTGGGAGGGATGGCGCGGCGAGGTGCAGGGGCCCGACCTCGTCGTCGTCCACGCGCCTGCCTGACGGCACGGGGCCGCCACTGGGGCCGCTGCTGGGGCCGCTGCCGGGGCTTCCTCGGCTCGACGACGCTTGGACGACCGGGACGACGAACGAGGGTCGCCGGAGCGGACGCCCCGGGGTGTCAGCCGGTCGGCTCGGCGACGAGGTCGACGACGAGGGCGTACGGCCCGCCGCTCGTCGTCTTCGGCAGCTCGACGAGCACCCGGCTGCCGAGCGGCATCCCGATCGTCTTGTCGAGCACGCTCGGCGCCGTGGCGCTGCCGAGGGTCTGGTTGTCGGGGATGCTCGACCAGGTCGCCGCCGGCGCCGGGCCCGACCAGGTGCCGACGACGTACTGGTCGACGAGGAGGCCGGGCCGGACCTTCGGTCCGTGCCCACGCGCCACCATCGTCACGCTCACGCCCGACGGCTGCGGGGCGCCCTTGGTCACCGTCACCGTCGGCTCCCCGCCGAGGGGCCCGCCGATCTTGATGCCGCGCACCTCGGTGTGCAGGACCGTGGCGTGCGGGTCGCCGTGCGCCTTCGCCCCGTAGGCCCCGACGACGTCGACGACGAACTCCAGCGTGTCGGTTCCGGTGATCCCCGCCTGCGGATTTCCCGCCTTCTTGTACCCGTCGACCGGCGGGACCGACAGCAGGAGGCGGGAACCGACGCGTGCCCCCACGATGCCCTTGTCCCAGCCCGGGATCACTCGCCCGACGCCGATCGGGGTGGCGAACAAGCCCCGGCCCCACGACGTGTCGAACTCCTTGCCACGCCAGATCTGGCCGTAGTAGTTGACGACGGCGAGCTCGCCCTTGCGCACCACCGGCCCGTGCCCCTGGTGCAGCACCTTCACCACGAGGCCCTTTGGCGGGGGGCTCGCCGGGAAGGTCAGCTTCGGCCTCTGGCCGAACCCGCCCGACACGCTCGGGAGGCCCACGGCGTGCTGGGCACGGCGGGTGGAGGCACCGGCCGCGGCGGCGGCGGTGGTCGCGGCCGGCACGACCAGGCCGGCGACGAGCGCTACGCCGAGTCCGGCGGCGCGTATGCGCCGGCGCGACGATGCGACGGAGGAGGGGGCTGCAGGCACCTGACGAGGATAGGCCGGCGCCGCGCCCGACCTGGGCGCGGGCCGGACCGCACCGGTCGCGCCGTCAGCGCACCTCGAGCAGGTCGGCCACGAGCACGAGCGTCTCGCCGCCCTTGATCACGCCATCGGCGCCGCGGCTGCCATAGCCGAGGTCCGGGGGGATGGTGAGGCGCCGTCGTCCACCGACCCGCATCCCGGCAACCCCGCGGTCCCAGCCGGTGATGACCTCCCCGGCCCCGAGGCCGAACCGGCTCAGTGGTGGAAGGCCGAGTCGGCCCCGCCGGCGCGCAGCGGCCCCGCCTGGCGGGCGAGCTCGGGGAGGAGCCGCGCCAGGTCGTCGACGAGCAGCTCGGCAAGGTCGTGGGTGAACCCGTTGCGGACGACGATACGGAGCACGTCGAGGTCGGTTCGGTTGGCCGGGAACGTGTACGCCGGGACGAGCCAGCCACGCTCGCGGAGGCGCCGGGACACGTCGAACACGTCGTAGGCGGTGACCTCGGGCCGGGTGGTGAAGGCGAAGACCGGCAGCTCGTCGCCGTGGGTGAGCAGCCGGAACGGGCCGAGCTCGCCGATCCGGCCGGCGAGCCTGGTGGCGATGTGGCGCGACGCTCCCTGTACCGCCCGGAACCCCGCGACACCGAGGCGGAGGAACACGTAGTACTGGGCCACGACCTCAGCCCCCGGACGAGAGAAGTTGAGGGCGAACGTCGGCATGTCGCCGCCGAGGTAGTTCACGTTGAACACGAGGTCCTCGGGAAGGGCTGCCCGGTCCCGCCAGCAGATCCACCCGACACCGGGGTACACGAGCCCGTACTTGTGACCGGACGTGTTGATCGACGCGACCCGCTCGAGCCGGAAGTCCCAGACCAGGTCCTCGTCGAGGAACGGCGCCACCATGGCGCCGGACGCCCCGTCGACGTGGATCGGGACGTCGACGCCGGTTCGTGCCTGGAGCTCGTCGAGGGCGGCGGCGATGGCGGCCACCGGCTCGTAGCTCCCGTCGAAGGTGGAGCCGAGCACCGCGACCACCCCGATCGTGTCCTCGTCGCAGCGCGCCACGGCCTCGTCCGGGGAGAGGTTGAAGCGGTCGCCCTCCATCGGCACGATGCGCGGCTCGACCTCCCAGTAATTGCAGAACTTGTCCCAGCAGACCTGGACGTTGGCACCCATCACGAGGTTGGGCCGCCCCGCCGGACGCCCGGCCGCCCGGCGGGCGTGGGACCACCGTCGCTTGAGGGCGAGGCCTCCCAGCATGCAGGCCTCCGACGACCCCGTCGTCGAGCAGCCGACCGCCAGCTCGGGCTTCGGGGCGTGCCACAGGTGGGCGAGGATGCTCACGCACCGGCGCTCCAGCTCGGCCGTCTGGGGGTACTCGTCCTTGTCGATGACGTTCTTCTCGGCGCACTCCGCCATGAGGCGCGCCGCGGGCTCCTCCATCCAGGTGGTGACGAACGTCGCCAGGTTCAGGCGCGCGTTGCCGTCGAGCAGCAGCTCGTCGTGCACCAGCTGGTAGGCCGTGGCCGGCGGTACCGGGTCGGCGCGCAGGAAGTGGGTGGGCAGCTCGAGCTCGTCGTCGATGGCCGGGTCGGCGACCGACCGCATGGCACGTGGGCGGTGGCGTCCGGGTGTGCCCGGCGCGTCGGGGGAGTGGAGCGGCACCGGTCAGGCCTCGATTCGGGTCACGCCGGCGGCCGGAGGAGGCAGCGCGCGCACCTCGCCGAGCGTAGCGGGAGGCGGCTACCGTCGGGCGGTGGATCGGCTCGAGCAGGCTCGGGAGGTGGCGGGCGAGCTGGACTTCGCCGATGCGTGCGACGACGCCGTCGGGGCGCTGCTCGCCACCCTCGTTGCCGACCTGCCGGCCGGTGCGCGGGTGCTGGAGCTCGGGACGGGCACCGGGGTGGGGCTCGCCTGGTGCTGCAGCGGGCTCGGCTCCCGCCGGGACGTCCGCATCGTGAGCGTCGAGCTCGACCCGTCGCTCCACCGGCGAGCCGCCCGCCTTGCCTGGCCTCCGTCCGTGCAGCTCCTCCAGGGCGACGCCGTCGCGCTGCTCCCGACCCTCGGCGCCTTCGCGCTCGTCTTCGCCGACGCCCCGGGCGGCAAGTGGGAGGGGCTCGACCGCACGGTCGAGGCGGTGGCGCCCGGTGGCGTGCTCGTGATGGACGACATGACACCGCAGCCGTGGTGGCCCCCGGCGCACACCGAGGCGATCGCGACGGTGCGCTCGACCCTCGGCGCCGACGAGCGCCTGCGCGTCGAGGAGCTGCCGGTGGGCTCCGGCGTGCTCCTCGCTCGCCGCTGCCAGCCAGGCGCGCCGGCGTCGACCGGTGGTGCGCGGGGTGTCAGTCGAGCGGGACCGGCAGGGAGCGACCGAGGACCTGGCCGTTGACGTCGAGCGCCTCGAGCTCGAAGGTCGTGGCGCCGTCGCCGGCGAAGGGGATGGCCGTCTCGAAGCCGAGCTTCGCCGTGGTGACGAGCGGCCGCAGCGTGGCCGGCAACGGCCCGCCGCTCACCCGCCAGGCGGCGACCTCGGTGGCCCCGTTCCAGCTCGCCCACCCGGTGAGCTGGCCGGGTGGACCGGTCCGCCGGACGACGAGCGCCAGCTCGTCCTGTGGGGGGTTGCCGACCCAGTCGAAGAGGAAGCTGCGGTAGCTGGCCGCGCCTTCGGCGAAGCGGCCGTCGAGCACGAGCGGCGCGCCGAGCACGCCGTCGGGCGACGGGGCATAGATGCTGAAGTACGGCTGGAACCCCCAGCCGACCATGTGGCCGCCGTTCGCCAGCAGCTGGCAGTTGCCCTGGCTGGGCGTGCTCATCTCGCCGTCGGTGTGGCGGTAGCGGTGGACCAGGGTCGCCGTGCGCCCGGCCTGGTCGAGGCGCAGCACCTTGCCCGAGGCGTACCGCTCCGGGCATGGCGGCGACGCGTCGTCGAACAGGCTGATCCCCGAGCCGTCGGCGAGCGAGCGGGCATCGTGCTGGAAGTAGAAGTCGCTGCCCCGACCCATGGCGAAGTCGCTCCGCTTTCCACCCACCCGCCAGCGCACCCGCTTGGTCTGGCGGTCGACGAGGTAGACGGCGGAGGTGTTGCGCGACGACACGAGCAGGTCGCGGGCCGTCCCCGGCCAGAGGTCGATCGAGTTGATGTGGAAGTAGTCGAAGAACCCGCCGCCCGGGCGCACCTCGGAGAGGTGGAGACCCACCTCGGGGTAGCTTGCCCAGTCGAAGACGAGCTCGTTCGTCGCGACGTCGACCTCCTGGGCGTGGCCGATGAAGGTCGGCAGGCCCCGCACCCGCAGCGAGGTGTCGTCGTAGGCGGTGTGGAGCGCCGTGTCCTCGGGGGTGACGATGAACTCGTGCAGGTCGCACGGATAGCCGGTGCTCACCACCTGGGCGATCTCGCCGTAGGTGCTGTCGGCGAGCACGTAGTGTCCCATGCCGTGCGCGAACCGGACGGTACCCTGGAACCACGTCAGGGTCGGTCGGCCCCGGTAGGTCTGGACGCGGAAGTTGAACGGCACCTCGTGCACGCCCGGCAGCGGCTTGAACCAGACGAGCTCGCCGGAGGTGTCGAGGATCATCAGCCCGGGCGAGGCACCGGCCGGGAACGGACCCTCGACGGGCACCCGGCCCGGGCTCGCCTTGGCGGGCGGCTTCGGGGCGCAGAAGAGGTAGCCCGCGCGGTTGCCGAGGGCTTCGATCTCGGGGGTGGACCGGATGCTGACGCCGACCGGGGTGAGGTCGGGCCGGCTCACGTAGCGCACGACCGGCGGCGGCGCCGGCGGTTCGGCGCGCACCACGGGGTGGCGGCCGGCTCCGGGGTGGCCGCCGGGCCGACGACCTGCCGCCATGGCGCGCTCGACGGCCCGGGGGCCGAGCGAGAGCCCGATGCCGGCGGCGGCCCCGCCGGCAAGGAACGAACGACGACTGATCGGGGCGGGCTGACCCATCTGCTTCCTTTCGACCGTGATGCTCCCGCCGTGGCGGGTCGCCGCACACCATAGGGACGGCTCGTTCGGCGGTGGCGTCGGCCGCGACCACGGTGGCGGCCCGTGGCGCTCGGCCGCCCAGCTCAGGCGGGGTGAGGGGTGCCGGCGCCGGCGCAGTTAAGTCTTCCTCATTTCTCGGGTGATGCACAGGTTGTGTCCCTAGGTTCCCGGCCCAGACGTCGAACGGCGGGTCCGGCCAGCCAGCGTGGGCGGGCTCGTCGGCCCTTGTGGCGGGAGGTCTCCATGGCAAGCGAGTGCGGCAGCGGGGCGCCTCCGACGGCGCAGCTCGTGGACGTGCGAGAGGACCCGCCGCGGCGCATGAGCCGACGGGCGCTGCTCGGACGGGGCGGCGGCGTGCTCGGCGTCGGGGCGTTGGCGGCGACCGGCTCGGGGCTCTCCCTGCGCACCGGCGACCGGGCCTCGCCGTCTCGACCGGCCACCCCGGCCGGGGCCGTGCGTGCCGCGTCCAGCGCGCCACCGCTCTACCGGAGCGCACCGGCGCTCGTCCCCCCTCGCCTGCAGGTGAGCGTCCCCCGCACGCCGACGACCGCGGGGCTCCTGCTGCTCACCCCGAGCCTGTTGTCAGCGAACAAGGTCCAGTCGAACGTCGCCAGCGTGGCGGCCGGCAAGGGACAGGAGGGGGTCCTCGTCACGGACCTTCGCGGCGAGCCCGTCTGGTTCCAGCCGACCACCCAGACGGCGACCAACCTCCAGGTGCAGCAGTACGAGGGGAAGCCCGTGCTCACCTACTGGACGGGGAACGTCGTCAACGGCATTGGCTACGGGACCGGCCACGTCCTCGACACGAGCTATCGCGAGATCGTCACCATCCATGCCGGCAGCGGGCTGCAGGTCGACCTCCACGAGCTCACCTTGACCCCGGAGGGCACGGCGCTCGTCACGGCGTACCGCCAGACGAGGACCGACACGAGCGCGATCGGCGGCAGCAAGGCCGGCTCGGTGTTCGAAGGCGTCGTGCAGGAGATCGACCTGTCGACGGGCAAGGTGGTGTTCGAGTGGTCCTCGCTCGCCCACGTGCCGGTGGGCGAGTCTTACGTGAAGGCCGCCGCCAAGGGCGCGACCGACTACTTCCACATCAACTCGATCTCGCTGTGGGACGCCTCGAGCCTGCTCATCTCGGCGCGCCACACCTGGGCCGTCTACTGCGTGAGCAGGAAGACCGGCGTCGTCCTGTGGCAGCTCGGCGGCAAGCGCTCGAGCTTCGCCATGGGGCCGGGCACCGCCTTCTCGTGGCAGCACCACGCCCGCCGCCTCGGGGCGAGCCAGCAGCTGTCGCTCTTCGACGACGGGACGAACGGCATCGCCCCCGGCGGCGAGACGCGCTCGCGGGCCATCGTCGTGACCCTCGATGCGGCGGCACACCGGGCCACCCTCGCGCGGGCCGTCACCCATCCGGCCGGGTTGCTGGCCCCCTTCGAGGGGAGCGTCCAGCTGCTCGACGACGGTCACCTCTTCGTCGGCTGGGGCGGCGAGCCCTACTCGAGCGAGTTCGACGGCCAGGGCCGCCTGGTGCTCGACGCCCGCTTCCCGACGAACGACCAGTCCTACCGGGCGTTCCGCTCGGCGTGGCACGCCGCCCCGACCACGCTGCCGGCGGTGGCGCTCGAGAAGGACGGGGTCGGTGGCTACGCCGTCTACGTGAGCTGGAACGGCGCCACCGAGGTCGCCGACTGGCAGGTGCTCTCCGGTGCCTCCCCGGCGAGCCTGGCCGCGGTGGCGACCGTGCCGCGTTCGGGCTTCGAGACGGCGATCACCGTCCACCCGACGGGCAGCTACCTGGCGGTCGCCGGTCTCGACGCCACCGGCCGCCGCCTCGGCCAGTCGGGTGTCCTGAAGGCGTGATGGGCCGTCGCGCCCGGGGCACCCGGGTGCGGGCGCCGTGGGCCGATCGTGGTGGCACCCTCGCCGCGCTGGCGCTGCTCGCCGCGCCGCTCCTTCCGACCGGCTCGCCGGCGGTCGCCCCGGCGCGTCTCGCTGCACCCGGCGCGCCGGTCGCCGCCGCGGCGCCGCCGGCCGCCCGGTACGTCACGGTCTCGCCGGCGCCCGGCTCGCGCACGGCCGACCCCGCCACCGAGATCAGCTTCCTCGGCCGTCCGATCGGGACGCTCGGCACCGTGTCGGTCGTCGGCTCCAGCTCCGGCCGCCACCTCGGCAAGCTGCTGGCGTACTCGACGGGTGACGGTGCGAGCTTCGTGCCGGCACGGCCGTTCGTGCCGGGGGAGCAGGTGACCGTCCACACGTCGCTTCCCATCGCGCACGCCGCGCAGGGGACGTTCCGCTTCTCCGTCGCCCACGTCGTGGCGCTCCGGCTGGCACCGACGAGGACGTCGTTCACGACCGACGTCGCCGGCGTCGACCACTTCGCCTCGGCCCCCACCCTGGAGCCACCCGCGGTGCGGGTGGTCGTCAGCAAGGGTGCCCCTCCCCGGGGTGATCTCCTGCTCACCCCGAAGGGGCCGACGGGTCAGCCGGGGCCGATGCTCGTCGCGCCCGACGGGCGGCTGGTCTGGTTCCGGCCGCTCCCGCCCGGCCAGCAGGCGTTCGACCTGAACGAGCAGACCCTCCACGGCCGTCCCGTGCTCACCTGGTTCCAGGGGAGGGTGATCGACGGCCACGGGGAGGGGGTCGCCGTGATCGCCGACGAGCACTACCGGACGATCGCCGTCGTCCGCGGCGGCAACGGCACCGAGGTCGACCTGCACGAGCTCCAGCTCACGAACGCCGGCACGGCGATCGTGACCGCCTACCGCCCGGTCCGCTGGAACCTGTCGAGCGCCCACGGCTCGTCCCATGGCGTCGTCTACGACGGGGTCGTCCAGGAGATCGACCTCGCCACCGGCCTCGTCGAGGAGGAGTGGGACAGCCTCGACCACGTCCCGGTGGTCGACTCCTATCTCCGGGCCCCCACGTCGTCGACGGCACCGTACGACTACTTCCACGTGAACGCCGTCCAGCCGCTCGCCGGCGGTGCGCTGCTCGTGTCCGCCCGCAACACGAGCGCCGTCTACGCGGTCGATCCGGCGACCGGAGGTACCGTCCGCTGGTGCCTCGGCGGCAAGGCGAGCACGCTCCGCCTCAGCACGGGCGCCCGCTTCTGGTACCAGCACGACGTCCGGCTGCATCAGGGCGACCTCCTCACCGTCTTCGACAACGGCTCGAACGGGTCGTCGTCGCCCGAGCCGGCCTCGCGTGCCCTCGTCCTGCGGCTCGACCTGGTGACGCGCCGCGCCTTCCTCGTGCGGTCGGTGGTCAACCCGTTGACCCACGTGCTCGCCTTTGCGCTCGGCAGCGTCCAGGACCTCACCGGCGGCAGCCTCCTGGTCGGCTGGGGCACGGCCCCGAGCGTGTCCGTGGTCGCACCGTCGGGGGCGGTGCGCTACGACGCCACGTTGCCGACCGGGGACAACTCGTACCGTGCCGTGCTCCACCCCTGGACGGGCGCACCGACGACCCGCCCCTCCCTTGCCGTCGTTCGGGCCGTCGCCGGGTCTGGCGTCACGGTGTCGATGAGCTGGAACGGGGCGACCGGGGTCGCACGCTGGCGGGTCCGTTCGGGCCGGAGCGCCGCCGGGCTTCGCCAGGTGGCCGTGGTGGCGAACCACGGCTTCGAGTCGACGGTGCGCCTGGCCGAGGTCGGCAGCCTCGTCCAGGTCATGGCGCTCGGCGGCAACGGCGCACCGCTCGGGAGCTCGGCCGTCCTTCGCTCGTAGGGCCGGCCACGCCGGGCGAAGCTGCCTCGCGGGCGCACCGGTCAGCGCGGCCCGTCGGCGTGGCGATGGACGTGGGCGCGCTGGCCGTCGCGGTCGAAGGTCATGATCAGCTCCGCCGGCCCGTCGACCGCCACGACGGCGTGGGGCGTCATCGTGGCGAACTCGGCGGCCTCGCCCGCCTCGACGGTCACCTCGCGCTCGCCGAGCAGGAGCAGGACGCGACCTTCGAGGACGAAGAGCCAGTCGTGGCCCGGGTGGACCTGCTGCTCGGGGCGCCGTTCGGCGGGCTCGAGGCGGAGCTTCATGGCATGGGTGGCAGCGGCCGGCCGGCTCAGCAGCCAGGTGGTCCTCCCGCTCGAGCCATTGGGGACGGGACGGATCACCACGTCGTCGTCGCCGTGCAGGTCCAGCAGGGCGTCGAGGTCGACCTGGAGGGCGGCGGCCAGCGGCACCAGCACGTCCAGGCTGATCGTCCGCTTGCCGGTCTCCACCCTGCTGATCGTCGACGGGCTGAGGTGGGCGCGGCCGGCGAGCTCGTCGAGGGACAGCCCGAGCGTGTGGCGAAGGCTGCGGAGGCGACTGCGCACTTGGGCCTCGATGTCCGTCCGCTCCATGGCCGTTGCCTCCAGGTATTGCGAATCCTGCAAGATGATATGCGAGAAGCGAGATGCCCGGTACGTTGGGCGCCATGAGCGAGCACCCACCGCAAGGGTTCGAGCGACGTCGCGACGTTGCCGTCGTCGGCGGCTCGGCAGCCGGGCTGGCGGCCGCCCTCCAGCTCGTGCGCCAGCGGCGGTCGGTGATCGTGGTGGACGACGGGACGCCGCGCAACCTGACCGCAGAGGTCGCCCACGGCTACCTCGGCCACGACGGGGTCCGACCGGGCGAGCTGGTGGCGGCGGGACGAGCGGAGGTCCGCCGCTACGGCGGCGAGGTGGTGACCGGGCGCGTGCTGCAGGTGGCACGCACCGAGGAGGGCGAGCTGCGCCTCGAGCTCACCGGTGGCCACGCCGTCGTCGCACGCCGCGTCCTCGCCGCCACCGGTTGCGCCGACGAGCTGCCCGACCTCGACGGGCTGGCCGCCCACTGGGGGTCGGGTGTGGTGCACTGCCCCTTCTGCCACGGCGACGAGGTGGGCGACCGGCGCGTCGTGCAGGTCGTCACCCACCCGGCCGGCCTGCACACCGCCCCGCTGTTCTGGCGGCTCGCCGGCCAGCTGACCATCGTGCTGCACGGCGTCGCCGGCGCCGACGCCGGCCTGGTGGATGGCCTGCGGGCGGCCGGCGTCGAGGTCCTCGACGCGACCGTCCGCCGGGTCGTCACGGGCGTCGACGGCGCGGTCGCCGCCGTCGAGCTCGACGGTGGCCGGCGCCTTCCGGCGGACGTGGTCGCCGTCGGTCCGCGCTGGAGGGTGCGGGTGGCGCCGTTCACCGGGCTCGGGCTCGAGCCGGCGCCGCACCCGAGCGGCCTCGGCGACGTCGTCGAGGTGGACGCCACCGGTGCCACGTCGGTCCCGGGGCTCTTCGCCGCCGGCAACCTCACCGACCCGAGCCGCCAGCTGCTCCTTGCTGCTGCCGACGGCAGCCGTGTCGGCGCGATGATCGCGGTCGACCTCGCCGAGGAGGACCTCCGCGCCGGCCCACGGCCGTCGGCCGCCGAGGCCGACTGGGATCACCGCTACGCCGGTGCTCCGCTGTGGAGCGGCAACCCCAACGGCGCGCTCGTCGTCGAGCTGGCCGGTGCGACACCCGGGCGGGCGCTCGACGTCGGTGCGGGCGAGGGGGGCGATGCCCTCTGGCTGGCCCGGCAGGGCTGGAAGGTCACGGCGAGCGACATCTCCCGGCGTGGCCTCGACCGTCTCGCCGCCGCCGCCCGCCAGCACGGCCTCGACGTCGAGTGCCTGCACGCCGATGCAAATGCCATCGAGCCGTTCGCGCCGGGTGCGTTCGATCTCGTGAGCGCGCACTACGCCTCCATCCCCCGGACCCCCGACCGGCGCGCCGTCCGCAACCTGCTTGCCGCCGTGGCCCCGGACGGGACCCTGCTCGTGGTCGGCCACGACCTCGGACCGATGCGGGCACCCCTCGACGTCGCCGCCGCCAGCCGTCCGTTCGACCCCGACGCCTACGTCCGGGTGGACGACGTCGCCGAGGTGCTGGCCGGCGAGGCCGGCTGGGAGGTCCAGCTGCACGAGATCCGACCGCGGCCGCCAGGTGCCGCGTCGGCCGGGCACCACGTCGACGACGTCGTCCTGCGGGCGAGGCGCCGCCGCTGAGGTCGCCTGCCGGGCCGCGCCGCCCCGAGGCGGGTCGGGCTGCTCCGCTACCGTGGTCGGGGTGGGGATCGACGTGCGGGAGGCCGTCCGCCTGCACGCCCGGCCCGGGGCGCGGCGCTCGCTGGCGCTCGGCGTCGGGCTGGTCGTGGTCGTGGCGCTGGCGGCCGGGATCGCCGGCACGACCCGCTTCTCCGGGCCTCGCTGGGTGCCGCACTTCGGCGGTGGGCCGAGGGCGAGCGCCCGGGCGCGCCCCGCTGCCGCGTCCAGCGCCGCGCCACGCCTCGTCCAATCGCACGGTCACGCCAGCTTCCCGGTCGCCCCGCTCGTCGGGGTCGCCGCCGGGCTGGTGGTTGCCGGCGTGGCCTACCTCCTGTGGCGCCTGTGGGCGCGCCGCCCGAGCCCTGCGGCGCCGGACCTGCACGCGCTCCCGGTCGATTCGGTGCGCGCCGCCGGCGCCGAGCCGGAGCCCGAGCCAGGACCGGAGCCGGAGCAGCTGCGCACGGGCATCGAGCTGGCGCTCGCCGTGCTCGACGAGCAGCGCGAGCCGGCCGATGCCGTCGTGCGCGCCTGGCTCGGCCTCGAGGAGACGGCCGAGCAGTCGGGCATCGTCCGACGACCGGCCGAGACGCCGACCGAGCTCACCACGCGCATCCTCGCTCGCTTGGTCGCCGACGACCGGGCGTTGCGGACGCTGCTGCGCCTCTACCTGCAGGTCCGTTTCGGCGACCATCCCGTGACGAGCGAGGACGTGGCCACCGTGCGGGCGGCGCTCGGCGAGCTCGTGCGCAGCTGGCGGGACGCCGTGCCCACTTCGACGAGCGCCCGCTGAGGTGCCCCGGGCGGCGCGCAACCGGCTCGCCCTGCTCGCCCGCCGGCACGGACGGAGGGTGCCGCGCTCGGCGCTGCTCCTCGCCCCCGCCGTCGGTCTCGTCTGCTTCTACCTCGGCGCCGACCCGTGGCGCTCCCTGCTGCTCGGCGTCGCCATCACCGTCCTCGCCGTCGCAGGATCCCTCGGTCTCGCGCTCGGGCTGGAGCCCGACACCGAGCACACCCGCTGGCGCGGCGAGCGTTCGGGCCGGCTGCGGGGGACGCGCACGGACGTCGTGAGCCTGTCGTCGGCCCTCGCCGAGCGGTGGGGGCGGGCGAACCTGGCGCAGGGACGCATTGCCCAGATCGCCCGGCAGCGGCTGGCCCTGCACGACCTCGACCTGCACCGTCCAGGCGACCGCGCCGCGATCGAGCGGCTCGTCGGCGGCCGTACCTACCGCCTGCTCGTCCGTGGGGGGCGGCGCGGCGTGCGGTTGGCCTCCATCGTCCACGCCCTCGACGCCCTCGACGCCCTCGACGCACGTCAGGTCGTGGCCGGGACGGCCATGGCCGAGGCCGAGCGGGCCGCACCAGCTGGACCGCCGGCCCGCCGCCGTCACACCATGCAGGCGTCGCGCCCCTTTACGTCGCCCTCGAGGAGCCCCCGTGAGCCTTGACCCATCGCCTCCCCCGAGCCCGCTCGACTCGGCAACCCTCCGGGCGGCGGCGCGACCCGAGCCGTTGCCGGTGGGCGAGATCGCCAGCCTCGCCGGCGACGTGCTGCGGCGCGTCGCCACGGTCGTCGTGGGCATGGACGAGGCGGTCGAGCTGGCGCTGGCCAGCATCCTCGCCGGCGGTCACGTCCTGTTCGAGGACCTGCCGGGGCTCGGCAAGACGCTGGCGGCACGCAGCCTCGCAGCGGCGCTCGGCCTGGACTTCCGCCGGCTGCAGTGCACGCCGGACCTCCTGCCCTCCGACATCACCGGCTCGTTCGTCTACAGCCCGGCGACGACCGAGCTCGTGTTCCGGCCCGGTCCGGTGTTCACCGGCATGTTCCTCGCTGACGAGATCAACCGGACGTCGCCGAAGACGCAGTCGGCGCTCCTCGAGGCGATGGCTGAGGGCCAGGTGAGCGTGGAGGGGCGGAGCTTCGCCCTGCCGTCGCCGTTCCACGTGGTCGCCACGGCCAACCCGATCGAGTTCGAGGGCACCTACGCCCTGCCCGAGGCCCAGCTCGACCGGTTCCTCGTCCGCCTCGAGGTCGGCTACCCGGAGCGGGACGGCGAGACGCAGATCCTGCTCAACCGGGTCGAGCGCCAGCACGAGGTGGCCACGGTGGCGCCCGTCGTCGACGCCGGCACGCTGTCGGCGATGCAGGCCGGGATCGAGCGGGTCTACGTCGAGGCCGACGTCGCCCGCTACTGCGTCGACCTCGCCGTCGCGACCCGCCGGCACCGCTCGATCGAGGTGGGCGCCTCGCCGCGGGGCTCCCAGGGCCTGCTGCTGCTCGGCCGTGCCCTCGCCGTCGTCGCCGGGCGCGACTTCGTCACCCCCGAGGACGTGAAGCGCGTGGCGGTGCCGGTGCTCGCCCACCGGCTCTCGCTCACGACCCAGGCATGGGCCGACGGGACGCGCGCCGCTGACGTCGTCGCCGGCATCGTCGCCGATGTCCCCGGCCCGCCGCCCGTCGGCCGGCGAGCGACCACCGAGCGGGCGTGACGATGGCGGTGCCACCACCGCACGCCGCCGAGGCGGCGCCGGGCAGGGAGCTGCCCCGGTGGCGCCGCTCGGCCGGGGTGCCGGCGGCGGCCGTCGTCGCCGTCGTGCTCGCCGCCGCCGGGCTGATCGCCGGCCGGGTCGACCTGGCGCTGCTGGCGGTCCCGCTCGTCGCCGGGGTCGGGCTCAGCTGGGGGCGCCGGCCCGACCCGTCGGCGGGCGGGTCGGTACGACTGGAGCTCGGGACGCCGCGTGGCGCGGAGGTCGACTACGTCCTGTCGCTGCGCCCCCCGCCCGGGGTGGAAGCGGTGGTGCTGCGCCAGCGCCTCCTCGCCGGCGAGGCGCGCGAGGTCGTCGTGTCCACCGCTCCCGACGGGGCCCTCGGGGGGACGGTGCCGCTGCTGCACTCGGGCCCGCAGGAGCTGGTGCGGGTCGAGTACCGCTATCTCGGTGCCGACGCGGCGGCGGTCGGCTCGCCGCACGAGCCGCTCGTCGCCGAGCTCGTCGTCGCACCGGCGCGGGCGGAGGTGCGTGCCCTGCCGCTCCCGTGGCGCCTGCAGGGGCTCACCGGCAGCCACGCCTCGGCGCGCGCCGGGGACGGTGGCGACTTCCGCGACGTGCACCGCTTCGTGCCCGGCGACCGGCTGCGCCGGATCGACTGGAAGGCGACGGCGCGCCGAGCCGGCAATGCTGGCGAGCTGTACGTCCGGCGGACGGCGGCGCTTGCCGACGCCACGGTGCTCCTCGTGCTCGACAGCCGGGACGACGTGGGCGAGCAGGTGGCCGAGTGGAGCCGCAATGCCGCCGCGACGATGGGCGTCAGCTCGCTCGACGTCGCCCGGGAGGCGGCCGGCTCGCTCGCCTCCGCCTACATCCGGGCGGGCGACCGTGTCGGCTTCCAGGACCTGTCGAGCACGGCCCGGATGATCCCCCACGGCGGCGGCAACCGCCACCTGTGGCGGCTGCTGCGCGCCATCGAGACGACCGCGCCGTCCGCGACGCCCTTCAGCCGCCACCGGCCGCCGATCGTCCCACCGGGCGCCCTCGTGTACCTGCTCTCGAGCCTGCTCGACGACCAGGCCGTCCGCCTTGCCCTCACCTGGCGGGGGGGCGGCCACCGGGTGGTCGCCGTCGACGTGCTGCCGGCGGCGCGCCTCGCCCGGACGAACCGCTACCAGCGGCTGGCGCACCGTGTCCTCTTGATGGAGCGCCACGACCGGATCGGCCTGCTCCAGGCCCGGGGGGTGGAGGTGCTGCGGTGGCCGGACGACGGCGCCACGCTGCCGCGCCGCGTGCGCCTGCAGCTGCTCAGTCGGCCCTCCCGCCACGGGGCACGGCCGGCGGTCGGCCGATGGTGAGCCTGCGGGCGCTCACCCGGCCGGCGGACCTCGCGGCCGGCGACGCACGCCTTCCCGGGCTGGCCCTTCGGGCGGTGCTGCTCGCGGTGGGGATCGGCCTCGCCATCGTCGAGGAGGGCGGTAGCGGCCTGCTCGTCGTGGCGATCGCCTTGGCGATCGGCGCGGCCTGGGCTCCCCAGTACCTGCTCGGATGGGGGCTCATCTTGTGCCTCGGCCTGAGCCAGCTGGCCCGCCACGACGTGCTCGGCTGGCGCCTGCTCGTCCTCTTGGCCGGTCTCCACCTGCTGCACGTCCTGAGCCTGCTCGTGCTCGAGCTGCCGTGGCGCAGCTGGATCCAGCCCTCGGTGCTCGCCGGACCGCTCGTGCGCTTCGTCGCCGTCCAACTGCCGGCGCAGGCCCTGGCGATCCCCACCTTGGCGCTCCTCGCGCCGGGTGGCGGCGGGCATCGCCCGGTGACGATGGCCGCCTTCGCCGGCGTCGGCATCGTGGCGCTCGCCGGCCTGACCGCCCTCCTCCTGCTCCCGCCCCCGGCCGACATCGCCGACGCCCCCGGTGCACGCCCCGGGTCGGACGCCGGTGAGGGTTGAGCCTGCGGGCGCGGGCGACGGGGAGGGCGGAGCGGACGGGCGCGGGCGCCGAGGGCCCGGAGCCGGCGGTCAGCCGGCGGGGCGCGACCGGAGCTCGCGCAGGTGTACCCGTCCGCCCGTGCGGAGAACGGCCGCCCGGTAGACGGCGGCCGCACCGCGCGCCGCGGCGGCGGTCGCCGCGAGGGAGAGGGCCACCGAGAGGAGGAATTGCCACCAGGTCACGGCCCCGAAGCCGACGAGGGTGGGCATGGCGAACGGGGCGGTCGGAGGGAGATAGGCGAGGACCTTCACCAGCAGGGAGGGCGCCCCGGAGCCCGCGCTGGTGAGGGAGGCGATGTAGCCGAGCAGCAGGGGGGCGCTGAGCGGCAGCACCAGGCTCTGGGCCTGGTCCTGGCGCTCGGCCATCGCCCCGGCGGCGGCGTAGACCCAGCTGTACAGGGCATAGCCGAGCACCAGCCAGACGAGCGTGGCAGCGACGACGACCGGGGCGGCGCCCTGCGCGAGGCTCGATCCGACCACCCGGGCCAGCACGAGGGCGAACACGACGAGGGCGGCAGCCTGGGCGAGGGCCACGGCGCCGATGCCGACCACCTTGCCGGCGAGCAGGTGCAGGGGGCGAACGGTGGCGAGCAGCACCTCCACCACCCGGCTGGCCTTCTCCTCCATCACGCCCATGAGGGTCCAGCCCAGGTACTGGCTGAGGACGACGAAGATGAACACGACCCCGAGCAGCGCCGTGGCCTGCGCCGTCGTTCGCTTCGGCTTGCCGGCGTGCAGGCTCCCGACGGCGAGCGGGGCGGCGCCGGCCACGACCGTCGCCTGCTCCCCGGTGAGGCCGGCTCGGGCGTAGGCGCGCTGCTCGCCGAGCGCGGTCGAGACGACCCGCGCGAGGCGCGCCAGGGAGGACGTGTCCGACGGGGCGATCGGGTCGTCGACGAGCAGGCGGGTCGTTCCCTGCACGACGAGGTCGACCCGCCCGGCGGCGAGCGCTGCGCGCGCCCGGTCGAGGCCGGGCTCGGCGACGACCGCGATCGTGAGGCCGACGCTCCGGGCGAGGGCGTGCAGCTCGCGCTGGAGCGCTGGCGAGCCGGCGACGACGCCGATGGTCGGCCGCTTCGCCGTCCCGCGGTGCACCGCCGGGATGACCACGGCTGCGGCGACGACGAGGAACAGGATGGCCGTGACGACGCGGAACAGGCGGCCTCGTACCCGCTCGCGGATCTCCCGGCCGGCGACGAGGCCGGTCGGGCCGAGGCGTGCCCGGCCACCGGCACCAGGAAGGGTCCAGCGTGGTCCGGTCCCGCCACTGCGTCGCCGCCGTAGCAGGCGGAGGACGAAGGCGAGGGCGAGCAGGATGACAACGGGCAGCTCCTTCACGCCGCCCACCCCGCCGTGCCGGCCGGTGGCCGGGGAGGAGGTCGATGCACCCGCCCATGATGCTCCGCTGGCGGGTGCGGCGGGGGGAGCAGCCGGCGGCGGCGACCGCTCGGCGGTCCCGCTCGGGCTCAGCCACGTCGTGGTCAACTCGCCCCAGCGCACGGTGGTCGAGCAGTTCTCCTGCGATCAGCTCGGGTCGCGGGCCTTCGAGAATTGTGGGCGGCGCGGGCGGCCGGTAGGGTCCGGCGCCGTGAGGCGGCGCATCCGGCTGCCCGGTCGGGGTGTGCGCCTCCCCCGGGTGCTGGTCGGCCTGTGCTGGCTGGTGCTCGTGCCGCTCGCCGCGCTGGCGGTCGCCCGCCTCGTCGTCGGCGACGCCGACGAGCTGCTGGCCGAGGTCAACAGCCTGAACGGGCTGGCCTATCTTCCGGCCTGGCCGGTGCTCCTCCTCGCCGGCCTGGGGCGCCGGGCCGTGCTGGGGCTGGCCGCCCTCGCGGTCGTCGCCGCCCAGCTCTGCTTCGCCCTCCCGGAGGTGCTCGCGGCGCAGGCGCTGCCGGCCTGGGCAGGCTCGTCCGGGGCGGTCCGCCTGTTCGACGCCAACGTCGGCTCGGACATCGGCAACCTCGACATGTCCGGCTTCGCCCGCCAGATCGAGCGGGACCGGCCGGGCGTCGTGGCGCTCGAGGAGATCAGCCCGGCCGACTTCGACCGGCTGGGGTCGAACGGGGCGCTCGCCGGTCTGCCGTACCGGTCCTACGTGGGCGGCGGCGCGCCGTGGGGGTTCGGCGTCGCCAGCCGGTTCCCGCTGCGCGTCGGTCGCGCCCTGGTCGATGGCCCCGATCCCTTCCTCGTCCCGGTGCGGCTCCGGGTCGGCGGCACGACGGTCCGGCTGTGGGTCGTGCACACCGACGCGCCGCCGACCTCGGTGGCTCGCTGGCGCTCGGACCTCGACCGCATCGCTGCCAGGGTGGCGGCGACCGGCCGCTCCCGCCTGGTCGTCGCCGGCGACTTCAACGCGAGCTGGGGCAACGCCGGCTTCCGTGCCGTGCTCGAGCGCGGCCTCGTCGACGGCGCGGCGGCCCGTGGCGTGCCGTTCGAGATGACCTGGCCGGCCAACCGTGCCGTCCCTCCGCTCGTGCGGATCGACCACGTCCTCACCGGGACCGGGGTGGCGGTCCGGCGCATCGCCGCGGTCGACGGGCCGGGCAGCGACCACCGGGCGCTCGAGGCCACGGTGGCGATCCGAGGCTGAGGGGACGGCTGGATCAGGCGGTGGCGAGGTCGCGGCGGTCGAACGCGACGAGGCCTGCCCCGACGACGGCGGCGGTCATCCCGACGAGCACGAGGAGGTGCCCGGCGGCGAAGCCGGTGGCCAGCGGGTCGACCCCGAGGGTGTGGTACCAGGGGGATGCCTGGCGGAGGGCACCGAGGCCGTGCACGAGCGGGGAGAGGGTGCTCGCGAGGTAGGCGGCGACGGCGAGCAGGGCCGTCACCCCGCGGGCGAGCCCCCGCCGTCCCGTGGCGGCGCCGAGCGCGAAGGCGATCGAGCCGAACAGCAGCCCGAGCATCCCGGTCGCGACCACGGCGCTCAGGACGTGGGCGGCGTCCCGTCGCCATCGGTCGCACCTCCCTCGGGGGCGGCCGGTGCCATGGTCGTCGCGCCGGATCCGGTGCCTTGTCGCCCGACGGCGCCGCTGAGGTCGTCGACGGCGGGTGCCGCCCCGCGCTCGAGCCGGAGGAGGCGGCCGGCGCGGATCATCCCGACGCGGTCGGCGACCCGGGCGACCTCGGAAAGGACGTGCGACGAGAGGAAGACGGCGGCGCCGCGCCCGGTGGACCCCCGGACGATGTCGAGCACCTCCTGCTGCACGAGCGGGTCGAGGCCGGTCGTCGGCTCGTCGAGGATGAGCAGCTCGGGTTCGCCCATGAACGCCTGGACGAGGCCGACCTTCTGGCGGTTGCCCTTCGACAGGGCGTGGATGGGCGTGTCGAGCTCGAGGTCCAGCCGGTCGGCGAGCCCGGCGAACGGGTGCGCCGCGGTCCCGCCTCGCAGGTGGGCGAAGTGGGTGAGCAGCTCGCGGGCGGTCAGCCGGTCGTACAGGGACAGCTCGCCGGGCAGGTAGCCGACCCGGCGTCGCACCGCGGTCCCGTCGGCTCGCGGGTCGAGGCCGAACAGGCGGACCTGCCCGGCCTCCGGCCGGATGAGGTCGAGGAGCAGGCGGATCGTCGTCGTCTTGCCGGCGCCGTTCGGGCCGAGGAAGGCGAGGACCTCGCCGCCGGCGACCGACAGGCTCACCTGCTCGATGCCGCCACGACCGCGGTAGCGCTTGGTGACGTCCGCCATCATGAGCGGAGCTGCCGGGGACGGCGTCACGGTGTCGGCGGCGTCACCGGGCGGCACCGGTGGTGAGGGAGCGGCGCAGGCGGAGGCCGGCCAGGAGGAAGAGGGCGGCGGCGAAGCCGGCGAGGACGGCGAGGTCGCGTGCGATGGCCACCACGTCGCCGTGGCCGGCGAGCAGCTGGGTCCAGGCGTCGACCGCCCAGGCATGGGGCGTGAGATGCCCGAGGGTGCGCATGACGCCCGACACGATGGAGAGCGGCCACATGCAGCCGCCGAGCATGGCGAACGTGATGCCGATGACCGGCCCGATGGCGCTCGCCTGCTCGGCGGCGCGGAAGACGGTGCCGGTGAGCATGCCGGCCCCGGCACCGACGAGGCACCAGAGGACGACGAGCGTCCCTGCGGCGAGCGGGTTGCCCCAGGAGACCCCGAAGGCCACGGCGCCGACGCCGACGAGGAGGATCGACTGCACAAGGGTGACCGCCAGGTAGGTGAGCGACTGGCCGAGGATGATGGTCCCTGGCCGGATCGGGGCGGCGGACATCCGCTCCAGCACGCCGAGCCGTCGCGTCTCGATGAGGGCAGCGCCGCCGGTGACCGGGCCGATCTCGAAGCCCACCTGCTCGACGGCCACCCGGTCGCCGAAGCGCTTGACGAGGCCGATGCAGGAGAGGACGGGCGGGCCCGGCACGCGGGCAGTCTGCGCCGGCAGCCCCGTGCGTCCAAGGGGCGAAGGTCACGCGCCTTCGGCGCTGCCCTCCTCGCAGCCGGGCCGGTGGCCCTCGGCGAGGAGCGCCCCGCAGCCCGGGCAGACGAGATGGGCCCAGCAGGCTTCCTCGCCGCCCTCGTCGTCGACGAGGCCCGTCGCGGCCCGATCCTCCATCGTGCCGGGCCCGGGTGCCGGTCCGGCGTGGTGCTCCCGCGCGACGGGCTCGCCGGGCGCGCCGCCGGTCGGCCCGGGGGTCGCGGCGGCGAGACCGCGGCGGACGACCAGCCGGCAGCCGGCGCGTCGGGGGTCGCGCGGCACGAGCCGCTCGACCGAGAGGGCCCCGAGGCCCTCGGCGAGGCCCTCGGCGAGGCCGAGGTGGAGCTGGCAGACGGTGCCGGGGTCGGTCTCGGCCACCTCGGCGAAGGGGCACCGCTCGAGGACGAACTCGACGCGCCGGCCGCGCTCGAGCCGGCGCGGCCGGAAGCCGCGCCGTGCCATCTCCGCCTCGAGCTGCGCGAGCGGGTCGTCGGTGACCCCGAGCAGCGCTGCCCGGCGGTGCCCTTCCTGGCGTCCGACCTGGCGAGGCGGCTGCTGGCGGCGGATCGCGCCGGCAAGCAGGCCGGCCAGCCACGGGTAGGGACCGGCGCCTTCCCAGCGCTCGGCCACCTCGGGGTGGACCCGGTAGAGAAGGCGCGGGCGCCCCGGCCGTGTGCGCTCCTCGAGCGCCTCGACGACGAGGTGCGCCGCCTTCAAGACCGCGAGGTGCTGGCGCACGGCGTTGTGGTTGAGCTGCACCTGCTCGGTGAGCTCGGCGACGCCGACGGCACGGTCGGCGTCGGCGACGAGCCGGAAGATCCGATGGCGCGTCGGGTCGCCGAGCGCCCTGGCCTCCTGTTGCAGCGATGCGTCCACGTCCACGCCGTCACCTCCGCCTCCGCGGGCGCTCGAGCCTCGGAGGTAGTTCTAGCGGAGACGAGACCTACGCGGAGCGAGGATGGGCGGGGCCGAGCGACGCAAGCTGCGCGAGGTGGTGGGCGAAGCGATCCTGGGCGGTCCATACGGCGAGCTGGCGGCGGGCGTAGAAGCGGAGCGCCGGCACCCACAGCGCCGAGCCGAGCCGCCGCGCCCGCCGGTCGGGAACGACGCCCTCGAGCAGGCCGCTCAGGTCGTCCCATCGCCGCGCCCATGCGGCGCGGGCGAGCGCCGGGAGACGCAGGACGAGGGCGGGGCGAGCGAGCGTGGCGGCAAGGTCGGGAAGGCGATGGAGCAGGCCGGCGATCCCGGAGGAGAGGATGGCCGGCCACGAGTAGAACCGTCGCATCGCCTCGAGCACGCTCAGCTGGAGCTCCAGCGGCGACATCTGGGCGGGGCGCATCACGACCTGGTGGCCGTCGAAGAGGGACCAGTCGTCGCTCAGGAGGCGGCCGGCCGGCTCGACCCGCTGCCAGAGGTGGGTGCCGGGCAGCGGCGTCTCGACCATCAGCTGGAACGTGTCGATGCCGAGGCGCCGGGCGAAGGCGGCGGTGGCGACGGCGCTCGAGGCGGTGTCGGTGTCGAGGCCGGCGACGAACATGCCGTGGACGGCGATCCCGTGGTCGTGAAAGGCGTCGATGGCCCGCTCGATGCTCGCCACGCGCAGGCGCTTGCCGATCGTGGCGAGGGCGTCGTCGTTGATCGCCTCCACCCCGACCATGACCATGTCGCAGCCGGCGGCCCGAAGGAGCGACAGGAAGTCGTGGTCGGGCTCGGGGTGGGCGACCGACACGAGCGCGGCGTCGGCGCGTACCTGGGCGTACCACGACGGGGTGAGGTCGCGTTCGTGCATCACCTGCAGCAGGCGGGCCGTCCGTGGCTTGTTGACGACGAAGTTGTCGTCGTGGAAGAACACGCGCTGCGGGCGGAGCGCCTCGAGCTCCGCCACGACCTGGTCGGTACGCCGGTAGCGGACCGAGCGGGAGAACATGGCGGTCACCGAGCAGAACTCGCAGTCGAACGGGCAGCCCCACTGGGTCATCACCGGTGTCGTCGTCATGCGCTCGTGGCCGACGATGAGCGCGAGGTCGGGGTCGGGCAGCTGCTCGAAGGCCGCCTGGTCGGCCCGCGGGCGCGACGGGTTGCGGCGAGCCCCCCCGTCGGCGGCGCGCCACGACAGGCCGGCCAGGCCGTCGAGCGGGCGGCCGCGCTCGAGGGCGCCGACCAGCTCGACGAGGGTGGCCTCTCCCTCGCCGCGCACGACGTAGGGGGCGTGGGTGAGCGCCTCTTGCTCGCAGAAGGTGACGTGCGGACCCCCGAGCACCACCGGGACGCCGGCGTCGGCGAGGAGGTCGGCGAGGCGGTAGGCAGCGGGCGCCGTGGCGGTCGTCGAGGAGATCCCGACGAGGTCGGCGCCGAGCACGTCCTCGAGGTCGACCGGCGCCAGCACCTCGCAGTAGATGCGCACGTCGTGCCCGGCCGCGGTCAGCATCGCCCCCATCAGCGGGAGCCCGAGCCGAGGCAGGAGCGCCCGGTCGTACACGTGGTGCCCGGCCGGGCGTGGCTCGACGAGGCGGATGCGCAGGCTCATCGCTCGCGGGCCGCCCGCCCGCTCGGGGCGACCGGCTGGAGGGTGGCCGGGGGCATCGCCGCCGAAGGGCCTGCCGTGGCGACGGCCGGCTCGAAGCCACAGGAAGGGTCCTCGGCGAGCACGTCACCGGTGCGGGCGAACGCCTGGGCGCGCGAGCCGCCGCAGGTGTCCCGCTGGGCGCAGCGGCCGCAACGCCCGGCGAGGCGCGTCGGGTCGCGCAGGGCCGAGAGGAGGGGGGCGGTGGCGTAGATCGAGGTGAGCGGCTGCTGGCGCACGTTGCCGACGACGAGGGGAAGGAAGCCGCTCGGCGACACGTCGCCCCGGTGGGAGACGAACACGACACCCTGGCCGTCCCCGACGGCGAGCGGTGGCCGCCGCGCGTGCCGGGGTGCGGTCCAGCTGCGGGCTGCGAGCGCCTCGAAGCGCTCCTCGAGCGCTCCGGCGAGCGGACCTGGTGCGGGCCCCCGGCCCGGCGGCGGCTCGGCGGCGACGAGGCGCCGGTAGTGGGGCGCCTCGGTCGTCTTGAGCGGGACATGCCGGGCGAGGGAGGCGAGGAACCGGAGGGCGTCCTCGGTCTCGCCGGCCGACAGGGGGCTGAGGGCGCGCCCCCGGCCGACGGGGACGAGGAAGAAGCAGCTCCACAGGTTGGCCCCGAGCTCGTCGACGAGGTGGCTGAGCGCCGGCAGCTCGAGGACGGTCTCGTGGCTCACCGTCGTGTTCACCTGGAGGCGCAGCCCGACGGCGCGCGCCGCCCGGCAGGCGTCGACGGTCCAGGCGAACGAGCCGGGGACGCGGCGGAAGGCATCGTGGCGCTCGGCGCTCGCACCGTCGAGCGACAGCGACACCGTCGAGGCTCCGGCGCGGCGCAACCCCGCCAGCCGCTCGGCCGTCGCCCGGGGCGTGCCGGCGGGGGAGACGGCGATGGTGAGGCCCCCCCGGGCGCCGTGGGCCACGAGCTGGTCCAGGTCCTCCCGCTGGAGCGGGTCGCCGCCGGTGAGCACCACGATGGGGCGTGGTGCCCCGAGCGAGGCGAGGTCGTCGAGGACGCCGAGCACCTCCCCGGTCGACAGCTCGCCGGGGTCGGCCCCTGCATGCGCGTCGGCACGGCAGTGGGCGCAGGCGAGGTCGCAGGCACGGGTCAGCTCGAACAGCACGAGGAAGGGCCGGGCGGCGACGTCGAAGCGGAGCCGCCGTACCCCGTCGGGCGCGCCGGCGCTCGTCCTCGAGCTGTTGGGCGGGTTCATCGTCCGGGCTCCTCGGGTCGGCGGCACGTGCACCGGTGGCCGACGACCTCGACCGCGGGCGCCGCCCGCCGCTCCGGCCGTCACCCCAGGATCGGTCGGCGTCCTCATGGATGTCAAGTAGCGCACTACAGGTAGGGGAGGGGAGCGGAGCGCGCGGCCGGGCGGCGAGGGCGACCAGCAGGCGCCGGCGCCGTCGGGGCGGCCCGGGAGCGCGTCGCGGGGCGCCCGGTACGGTACGTCGTGTGAACGCGTCGACGGCGCTCGAGCGGTCGCCGGCGATCGTGCTGGTCGGTACGGGTGTCGTGTCGGTGCAGCTCGGGGCCGCCATCGCCACGAAGCTCTTCGGGCGGGTCGGCCCGGCCGGGACCGTGGCGATCCGGGTCACCTTGGCGGCGGTCGTCCTCGCCGCGCTGGCACGTGTCGCCCGGCACCGCTCGGCGCGGGGCGGCCGAAGCAGGTCGACCGGGGCGACGGTACGGGCGGACCGGCTCGTGGCGACGTGCTTCGGCATCGTGCTCGGCGGGATGAACCTCAGCTTCTACGAGGCCATCGCACGGATCCCGCTCGGGGTCGCCGTGACGATGGAGTTCTGCGGCCCGCTCCTGCTCGCCCTCGCCGGCTCGCGCCGCTGGTCCGACGGGCTGTGGGCGCTCGGCGCCGGAGCGGGCGTGGCGCTGCTCCTGAGCGGCGTCGGGCGGCGGCTCGATCCGGCCGGGGAGGTGCTGGCGCTCGTCGCCGGCGCCTGCTGGGCGGGCTACATCCTGCTCAGCAAGGAGACGGGCCGTCGCCTTCCGGCTCTCGACGGGCTGGCGTGGGCGATGACCTCGGCCGCCGCGCTGCTCCTGCCGGTCGGCCTCGTCGCCGGCGGCACCGCCCTCCTCAGGCCCGGGGTGCTCGGGCTCGGGGTCGTCGTGGCGCTGCTGTCGTCGGTCGTGCCCTACAGCCTCGAGCTGCTGGCGCTGCGCCGGGTCACGTCACGTGCCTTCGGCGTGATGACGAGCCTCGGCCCGGCCGTGGCGACGGCGGTCGGGTTCGTCGTGCTCGGCCAGCAGCTGGACCTGCGGGAGTGGGTGGCGCTGGCGCTCGTCGTGGCGTCGAACCTCGGGAACACCCTGGGCGGGCGACGCGCGCCGTTGGCGGCGATGGCGCTCGAGCCGGTGCGGCGGCTCGACGACGGCGGTGCCGGGCGGATCTAGGGTGGCTGCACGCCGAGGTGCAGCACCTGTGGCGGGCTCCCACCGGGGAGCGGGAGCACGAAGGCGTCGATCGGGGGGCAGCGGTGAGGAAGGTGGCGATCCTCGACGACTACGTCGGGGTGGCGCTCGAGCACGGTGACTGGTCGGCGCTGCCGGCGGATGTCGAGGTGCGGGTGCACCGCGAGGCCATCCCGCCGGAGCGGCTCGTCGAGGAGCTCGCCGGCGTCGAGGTGGTCGTGATCACCCAGCAGCGTGCGCGCCTTCCCCGCCAGGTGCTCGAGCAGCTTCCGAGCCTACGGCTCCTCGTGTGCAACGGCAGGACGAGCAACGTGGTCGACCACGTGGCCCGCAAGGAGCGGGGGATCCTGCTGTGCGGGACCGCCGACACGCGACAGCCGGCAGGCCGCCGCCCCGACCCGGCCGCCTCGAGGGGGTTGCCGGCGCCCTCCGAGCTGGCGTGGGCGCTCGTGCTGGCCGTGGCGAAGCGCGTCGTCGTCGAGGACCGGGCGATCCGCGCCGGGCACTGGCAGACGGGCTTCCCGGTCCCGCTCGCCGGCCGGACCCTCGGCCTGCTCGGCGCCGGCCATCTCGGTGGCGCCATGGTCCCGGTGGCCAAGGCGCTCGGCATGGACGTCGTCGCATGGAGCCCGAACCTGACCGCCGGGCGCTGCGACGAGCTCGGGGTGGAGCGGGTGACGAAGGACGAGCTGCTGGCCGCCGCCGATGTGCTCGGGGTGTTCCTCGTGTTCTCGGAACGCTCCCGCCACATGCTGCGCGCCGACGACCTTGCGATGCTGCGTCGCGGTGCCATCCTCGTCAACGTCTCCCGTGGGCCGATCGTCGAGGAGGCAGCGCTCGTCGAGGCGCTCCGCTCGGGCCACCTCGGTGGCGCCGGTCTCGACGTGTTCGACCGGGAGCCCCTGCCGCTCGACCATCCGCTTCGCTCGCTCGAGAACGTCGTGCTGACCCCCCACATCGGCTACGTCTCCGAGCAACTGTTCCGGACGGCCTGGGAGCGGATGGCCGAGGACGTCACCGCCTACTTCGCCGGCGCACCGATCCGGGTCGTCACGAGCGACGACGACTGCCCGCCGATGGCGCCGCAGTAGGGCACCCCGACGTGCGCGCCCCGCCGCGACGAGTGCGCCGGCGTGTGCCGCGACGTCGTCGAGCCGATGACCGAGCCGAGCGGGACCGTCAGGGGCGCTCGAGCCGGATGACGACCGACTTCGAGGTGGGCGTGTTGCTCACCTCGGCGGTGGATCCGAGCGGCACGAGGACGTTCGCCTCGGGGAAGTAGGCGGCGGCGCAACCGGGCGCGGTCGGGTAGGCGACGGCGCGGAAGGCCCTTACGCGGCGCTCGCCGTCGTCGAACACGCTGACGAGGTCGACGAGGTCGCCGTCGGCGAAGCCGAGGCGGGCAAGGTCGGCCGGGTCGACGAGCACGATCCGCCGGCCGCCCTTGATGCCGCGGTAGCGGTCGTCGAGCCCGTACACGGTGGTGTTGAACTGGTCGTGGGCCCGCAGCGTCTGGAGGAGGAGGTGGCCGTCGGGAACCTCGACGGCGGTGGGCGGGTTGACGGTGAAGCGGGCCTTGCCGGTGGCGGTCGGGAAGGTACGGGCGTCGCGCGGCGGCCGCGGGAGGACGAAGCCGCCCGGCTGGTCGAGGCGCTCCTCGAAGGCATGGAACCCGGGGACGACGCGCTCGATGTGCTTGCGGATCACCCGGTAGTCGTCGCCCATCGACCCCCAGCCGAGGTCCTCCCCGAAGCGCGCGGCGGCGATGCCGGTGACGATGGCCACCTCGCTGCGGAGCCCGGCCGAGACGGGGGCCAGCCGCCCTCGCGAGGCGTGGACCATGCTCATCGAGTCCTCCACCGTCACGAGCTGCTCGCCGCCCGGGCGGACGTCCCGCTCGGTCCGCCCGAGGCAGGGCAGGACGAGCGCCTCCCGCCCGTGGCAGAGGTGGGTGCGGTTGAGCTTCGTGGCGATGTTGACGGTGAGGGCGCACGTGGCGAGCGCCGCCTCGGTGACGGCCGTGTCGGGTGCGGCCGCGGCGAAGTTGCCGCCGAGCGCCACGAAGACGTCCACCCGGCCGGCCCGCATCGCCTCGATGGCGCGTACCGTGTCGTAACCGTGGTGCCGGGGCGGCTCGAAGCCGAACTCGTCGCGCAGCCCGTCGAGGAAGGCATCGGGGGCCTTCTCCCAGATGCCCATGGTGCGGTCGCCCTGGACGTTGCTGTGGCCGCGCACCGGCGCCGGCCCGGCGCCGGGGCGGCCGATGTTGCCGCGCAGCAGGAGGAAGTTGACGACCTCCTGGATGGTGGCGACGGCGTTGCGGTGCTGGGTGAGGCCCATCGCCCAGCACACGACGATGCGCTCGGCGCCGGCGACGGTGTCGGCGAGCTCCTCGACGGCGGCCCGCGGGATGCCGCTCAGGCGCTCGAGGGCGGGCCAGTCGAGCTGGCGCCACGCCGCGGCGGCGGCCTCGAAGCCGTCGCAGTGGGTGGCGATGAATGCGCCGTCGAGCACCGTGCCGGGCTGCCGGTCCTCCCGCTCGAGGAGAGCCCGGTTGAGGGCGGCGAACAGGGCGAGGTCGCCGTTGACGCGCACCGGGACGATGGCGTCGGTGAGGACGGTGCCCGCCCCGATCAGGCCACGCGCCACCTGCGGGTTGCGGAAGCGGGTGAACGCCGCCTCGGGCAGCGGGTTGACGGCGACGATGCGGGCGCCGCGACGCTTGGCCTTCTCGAGCGCGGTCAGCATCCGAGGGTGGTTGGTGCCCGGGTTCTGGCCGACCACGAAGATGAGGTCGGCGTGGTCCTCGAGGTCGGCGAGGGTGACGGTGCCCTTGCCGATGCCGATCGTCGCCGACAGCGCCGCCCCGCTCGACTCGTGGCACATGTTGGAGCAGTCGGGGAGGTTGTTCGTGCCGAGGCGCCGGGCGAGCAGCTGGTAGACGAACGCCGCCTCGTTGCTGGCGCGGCCGCTCGTGTAGAACACCGCGCGGTCGGGGTCGGGGAGCCCACGCAACCGGTCGGCGACGAGGCGGAGGGCGTCGTCCCAGGCGATCGGCTCGAAGTGGGTGGCGCCGGGGGCGAGGTAGACCGGGTCGGTGAGCCGGCCGTTGGCCTCGAGCCAGTGGTCGTCACGGCTGCGCAGCTCGGCCACCGAGTGCCGGGCGAAGAACCCGGCGTCGACGCGCTTTCGGGTCGCCTCCCACGCCACCGCCTTGGCGCCGTTCTCGCAGAACTCGGCGAGGCGGCGGTGCTCGGGGTCGGGGTCTGGCCAGGCGCAGCTCGGGCAGTCGAACCCCCCGTCGTGGTTGACCCGCGTCAGCACCTTGAGCGAGCGCCGGACACCCATCTCCTCGAGGGCGTGCTCCATCGAGCTCGCGATCGCCGGCATGCCGACCGCCGAGCGCTTGGGCGTGCCCACGCGGATCGCCCCGGCGTCGATCTGCTCCGCCTCCACTCCCTACCTCACCTCACCGTCGTGCCGCTGCCAGGATGGCGCCGCGCGCGTACGCAGGGCGCGGCGTGCGGCGGAGCCCCTATTCAAGGGGAAGGACCGGCCGGCGTCCAGCTCGCCGCCGGCGCCCAGGTCACGCGCCGACCGTCGCGAAGGGCGCGCCGGGCCAGCCGGCCGGCCAGGACCGGTCGTCGCGCTCGGGAAGGAACGACCCGTCGGCCGCCTGACGGTAGCGACCGCGGGTCCCTCCGGCCGCCACGGTGCGCAGCGCGCGTCCGAGGCGGCCGAGGTCGTCGCCGGACGAGCTCACGCCGAGGCTCGCCCGGACGGCACCGGGCAGGGTTCGCTCGCAGCCGGGCGCCGCCGGTGCGCCGTCCGGCACCAGGTGCTCGAGCAGGCGATGGGCGCAGAACGAGCCGCTCCGCACGGCGATGCCGTGCTCGGCGCTCAGCACGGCGGCGAGCTCGGCCGGCGGGTGACCGGCGAGGTTGAAGGTGGCGAGCGCCATCACGTCGCCGGCGTCGGGCCAGAGCCGGTACGTGGTGAGACCGGGGACCGAGCCGAGCACGTCGTGCAGCGAGCCGGCCAGCTCTCGGTCGTGCGCGGCGACGCCGTCCATGCCGAGCGACCCGAGCGTGTCGCAAGCGCTGGCGAGGGCGACGGCGCCGACCACGTTCGGCGAGCCGGCCTCGTGGCGGGCCGGGAGCCCGTGCAGCTCGGCGCCGGTTGCGCCCACCCGGCGCACGGCGCCGCCCCCCTGCAGGTACGGGTCGGCCGCCTCCAGCCAGGCGCTCGACCCGACGAGGGCGCCGGAGCCGAAGGGTGCGTACAGCTTGTGCCCCGACAGCGCCACCCAGTCGAGCCCGAGCGCCGAGCTGTCGATCGGCCGGTGCGGCGCCAGCTGGGCGGCGTCGACGAAGATGCGCGCCCCGGCACGGTGCGCCAGCTCGGCGAGCTCGCCGATCGGCCATACCTCGCCGGTCACGTTGGAGGCGCCGGTGGTGGCCACGAGGACGGGGCCGCTGCCGCGGGACTCGGCGAGCGCCTGGCGGTAGGACGACAGGAGCGCCGCTCGGCTGGTCGGCGCCGGGAGCTCGACGACGGTTGCGTAGCGGCGCCACGGCAGCAGGTTGGCGTGGTGCTCCGCCGCCGTCGTCAGCACCGTGGTGCCCGGCGGGCACGACCGGGCCAGCAGGTTGACGGCGTCGGTCGTGTTGCGGGTGAAGAGGACCACGTGGTCGCTCGTGGCGCCGAGGAAGCGCCGCACCGACTGGCGTGCCTGCTCGTACCGGGCCGTCGACAGGCGCGACGGGTAGCCGTCGCCACGGTGCACGCTCGCGTACCAGGGCAGGAATTCAGCGACCGCCCGCCAGACCGCCTCGAGCGCCGGGGTGCTCGCCGCGTGGTCGAGGTTCACCTGTCGGGCCTCGCTGCCGCCGAGGAGCGGCACGGCGAGATCACCCCCGACGACGGGGGCGATCGGCGCGATCGGCAGGGCAGCGGCCATGTTCCTTCCTCTCCCCGAGGCGCCGCTCGCCGGAGGGCTGGCCGATGCGCAACCGGGCGTCGACGACGCACGGAGGAGGGCTGCTCGACACTTGGTTGCCCTTGCGGGCCACATCTCCACCCTTCGGCGAACGGGCACCTTGGATGTCGGTCCAGGTTGCCAGGCCCACGGCGTGGGCCGTTCTTGATGCGCCTCCGAACGTAGCCGGGGCGCCGGGTGGCGTCAACGTGGCCCGACGGCACGCCGGCGGTGCCGATCGACCGCCGCCGTCCGCCCGGCGCGTGGCACCGGTTGCAGGGGCGCCGAGCGGGCCAGGCCGGGCGGGCCGCCGGACGGCCGCCATCGCCGAGGCCAGGGGAGCGGTGACAGACTGGCACCGAGGACGCCCCGTCCGGCCGACCGTGGCCGGCGACGGGCGTCGCGAGGGCGGCCGGCAGCGCCGCAAGGCGACCGGCGAAGGGGGTGTGGGGTGTCGTTCGGAGCGCAGGGCGACCCGGCGTCGCCGGTCGGTCGTGTCGGGCAGGTCCTCACGGCCATCCCCGGCGGGACGAGCCCCGGCGAGGTGCGCCTCGCCATCCGCGGCGGGACGGAGCTGTTCCTCGCCTACTGCGACTCCCCGGTGGATCGCGGCGCCGCGGTGCTCGTCGTGGAGGACCTGGGAGGGCGCGCCGTGCGCGTCTTTCCGGACTGAGCTCGAGACCCCGGGGGCGGTGCCCCCGGGCGGCAACCCGGGCGGTGTGCCCGGACGGCAACGGAGAGAGGAGCACGGGATGCTGGGATGGCGGGTACCTGCACCGAACGAGGCCCTGCTCGTGAGCGGAGGGAACATGGCCGCCGACGGCCTGCCGTTCCGGATCGTGACCGGCAAGGGCGCCTTCGTGCTGCCCATCCGGCGCAGCGCCTACTTCCTCACCCTGTCGATGCAGGAGGCCGAGGTGAGCGAGCCGTGCGTGAGCAAGCAGGGGATCACCCTGCAGGTGCGCGCGGTGATCGCCTTCAAGGTCGGCGACGACCATCCTTCCATCGCGAACGCCGCCCGCCGGTTCCTCGACGACCAGAGCTCGATGCCGAAGCTGGTCGGGAGGATCTTCGCCGGGCACCTGCGGGCGATCGTGGGGTCGATGACGATCGAGGACATCATCCGGGAGCGCCAGAAGCTCGCCTCGGAGGTGCTCGACGCCTCCAAGCCGGAGATGGCCACGCTCGGCCTCGTGGTCGACTCGTTCCAGATCGAGTCGATCAGCGACGAGAGCGGCTACATCACGGCGCTCAGCCAGCCCCACGTGGCGGCGGTCAACCAGGCGGCGCGCATCGCCCAGGCGCAGGCCGACCAGGCGGCCGCCGAAGCCCAGCAGGCATCCGACCGGGCCCAGGCGGAGTTCTCCCAGCAGACGGCCTTGAAGAAAGCGGAGCTCCAGGCACAGACCGACGCCGCCCAGCGGCGCGCCTCCCAGGCCGGGCCGCTCGCAGAGGCCCAGGCGGCCCAGGAGGTGCTGCGGGAGCAGGCCAAGGTCGCCGACGCCCGCGCCGAGCTGACGCGGCGCGCGCTGCAGTCCGAGGTCGTCGCACCGGCCGAGGCCGATGCCCGCAGGGTCGAGATCGCCGCCCAGGCCGACGCCACGGCGGCACGGCTCGTGGCCGAGGCGACGGCCACCCATGGCGGCATCATCCTCGAGCGGATGCTCGTGGAGCAGTACCCGGAGGTCGCCCGCGCCGTCGCCGCGGAGCTCGCCAACGCCCACATCACCCTGTTCGACGGCGCCAACGGCCTGAGCGCCCTTACCGCCGGCGTCATCGGCCAGGGTGGCGCCGTGTTCGAGGCACTGCGCCGGGCGATGGGCCAGGCCCCGACGTCGCCGGCGCGGTGGAACGGGGCTGCGGGTCCCGTCGAGACGGCAGTGGCCGAGCAGGGCGACCAGGCGGGTGCGACCCGGGCGGGCTGACGCGTCGCGCACGCCGACGACCGGTGCCTCCCGGGAGCCGGTCGGCCGGGCGGGAGGTCGGGGTCACCGAGCCCGCCGCGGCCCGCCCGGTCACTTCCAGCGGAAGTGGACGAAGATCCGCCCGTGGTTGTCGGCGTCCTTCTCGACGCGGTGGTACAGGTCGCGCACGTCCCGCTGGGCGAGGTAGCGAAGGACGCGCTTCTTCAGCTGGCCCGACCCCTTGCCCGGGATGATCTCCACCTCGGTCGCATGGATGCGCACCGCCTCGGCCATGACCGACCGCAGCGCCTCGTCGATCCGGTCGCTGCGGTTGTAGACGTCGTGGAGGTCGAGCTTGAGCTTGGTCACGCCTCGACGAGTATCCCATCGTGGCACCGGGACCGGTCGGCACGTCGGGGCGCGAGACTGCTGGTGCACGCGCGCCGGCATCGGGGGGCGGTGGGCGTGCACCCGGCGGTTGGGACAGCTTCGGAGGCGTCGATGGAGTGGACGGCACGTAACGATCGCTACGAGACGATGCAGTACCGGCGCTGCGGGCGCAGCGGCCTCGACCTGCCGTTGCTGTCGCTCGGGTTGTGGCAGAACTTCGGCGGGGCGCGCGCCTTCGAGGAGAGCCGGGCGATCCTCCGCCGGGCGTTCGACGCCGGGATCACCCACTTCGACCTCGCGAACAACTACGGGCCGCCCTACGGGTCGGCAGAGGAGACCTTCGGTCGGGCGCTCGCCACCGATCTCCGGCCGTACCGCGACGAGCTGGTCGTGTCGACCAAGGCCGGCTACGACATGTGGCCCGGTCCCTACGGGCAAGGTGGCGGCTCGCGCAAGTACTTGCTGGCGAGCCTCGACCAGAGCCTCCGACGGCTCGGCCTCGACTACGTCGACATCTTCTACTCCCACCGCGTCGACCCGACGACGCCGCTCGAGGAGACGATGGGTGCCCTGGACACGGCCGTGCGCCAGGGCAAGGCCCTGTACGCCGGCATCTCCTCCTACTCGCCGGAGCGCACCAGCGAGGCGGCGCGACTGCTGGCAGCGCTCGGCACGCCGCTGCTCATCCACCAGCCGTCGTACTCGATGCTCAACCGGTGGATCGAGCACGGCCTGCTCGACGTGCTGGCGGACGAGGGGGTGGGCTGCATCGCCTTCTCGCCGCTCGCCCAGGGCATGCTGACCGACCGCTACCTCGAGGGGATCCCGGCCGATGCTCGCGCCGCGCGCGGCGGCTCGCTCGATCCGGCGTTCCTCAGCGAGGAGAACCTGGCGAGCATCCGGGCGCTCGACGAGCTCGCTGCGTCGCGAGGCCAGACGCTGGCCCAGATGGCGGTGGCCTGGGTGCTGCGCGACCCCCGGGTCACCTCGGCGCTCGTCGGGGTGAGCAGCTTGGCGCAGCTCGATGCCAACCTTGCCGCCCTCGACCGGCTGGCCTTCACCGGCGACGAGCTGGCGGCGATCGACGCCCGGGCGCGCGAGGGCGGGATCGACCTCTGGGCGCCGTCCCGGCGCGCCTAGGGGCACCGCCCGGCCACGGGCTCGGCGCGTCGGCGCCGGGCGAGCGCGACGAGGAGCACGGCCAGACCGGCGGCGGCGAGCCTGCTCGCGAGTGCCGCGGCGCCCCGGGGGCCGCGGCAGCGGTCAAATCGGGGCGTCGACGTCCGTTATGGTCTCGCGCCGCGACGCGCCCCGCGTCGCGGCGTCCATGTCGACAGGGAGGACCGACGCGCATGCAGCGCTCCCACCGCCGCAGGTCCGCACGCCTCGCGGTCGCCCTCGGTGCCGCCGTCCTGGCAGCCCTCGGGGCCGCAGGCGGGGCAGCCGGCGTGCGTCCGCGTGCCGCCGCTTCGTTCCAGCCGACCTGGTCGACCGTGGTCGACCCGGCCGCGCCCATCGCGCAGTCGTCGCCGGTGGTGGCCGACCTCAGCGGCACCCCGGCAGTGTTGGTCGGCGACCTGCACGGGCTGCTCCACGCCCTTTCGCTCGCCACCGGCCACGAGCTGCCCGGCTGGCCGGTCCAGCTGGGGGCGGCGATCGAGAGCTCGCCGTCGACCTCGGGCAGCACCGTCTTCGTGGGGGTCGGCAGCGCCGCCCAGCCGAACGGCGGCGGCTACGACGCCGTGTCGGCCGCCGGCACCCTGCGCTGGTCGACCCCGGTGCGCTACCAGCCCAGCGTGGCGACCCACCGAGGCGTCGTCGCCGGCCTCACCGTCGGGCTGCTCGGCGGCCGTCCGGCCGTGGTCGGGGGGAGCCTCGGGCAGTTCCTCGACGCCCTGTCCGTGTCCAGTGGCCGCGTCCTGCCCGGCTTCCCGTGGTTCCAGGCCGACACCGTCTTCTCGACCGCCGCGCTCGCCGACCTGTACGGCAAGGGGCTCGACATCGTCGAAGGGGGCGACTCGACCGCCGGCAACGCCTTCCAGGTCGCCTACCGCAACGGAGGCCACCTGCGCATCCTTTCCGGTGCGGGCAACGTGGGCGCGAAGGCGCCGAGCGGTGGGCTTGTCTGCCAGTACGACACCGACCAGGTGGTCCAGTCGTCGCCCGCCGTCGGGCCCTTCCTCGCCGGGCGCGCCGTCGGGGTGGTCGCCGGCACCGGCACCTTCTATGCCGGTGCGTCCGACACCGACCGCCTGCTGGCCATCGACACCGCCTGCCGGCTGGCCTGGAGCGCACGCCTCGACGGGTCGACCTCCGACAGCCCGGCGCTCGTCGACGCCCTCGGCAACGGGCGCCTGCAGGTCGCCGAGGGGACCTCGGTGGCGGGGGGCACCTCCGGCACCGTCTACCTGCTGGACGGGGCCACCGGCAAGGTCATCTGGTCGACCCCGGCGCTCGGTCCGGTGGTCGGCGGGATCACGAGCGTCGACCTCGGCAGCGGCTACCAGGACCTCGTCGTCCCCACGCTGCACGGGGTGGAGCTGCTCGACGGGCGCACGGGCGCCGTGGTCGACGTGCTCGAGACGGTCGTCGGCGTCCAGGGCTCGCCCCTCGTGACCGACGACCCGAACGGCACGATCGGGATCACGGTCGCCGGCTACAAGGCCGGCGGCACCAGCCCGGCCGGCGAGGCGGTGGTGGAGCACTTCGAGCTGCCCGGCTCCGACGGGGCCCGGGTGACCGAGGCCGGGTCGTGGCCCGAGTTCCACCACGACCCCCAGCTCACCGGCAACGCCGACGGCTGACCGGGCCGCCCGTACCCGGCCGCCGCCCGGCTGCACTGCCCGGCCGCCGCCCGGCTGCCGCCCGGCTGCTGCCCGGCTGCCGCCCGGCTGCTGCCCGGCTGCTGCCCGGCTGCGCGCAGGATCGTGGCGAGCCCCGGCCCACCGTCGTGACGGCGGCCTGTGGTAGAACGCCGGAGGGGCGCTCGGGGGTGCCTCGGGGGGAGGTCGGCGGTGCTCGACATCGGGATCAACCTCGGCTTCGGCAACCTCCACCCGGAGCTGTCGGATGCCGAGATGTACGAGGGCGACGTCGGGGTCGGCCTGCTCGCCGACGAGCTCGGCTACGACGCCCTGTGGGTGGTCGAGCACCACTTCGACGACTACGCCATGTGCCCGGACAACCTGCTCATGCTGGCGCACTTCGCCGGTCGGACCCGGCGGATCAAGCTGGGGACGGCGGCCGTCATCGTCCCGTGGAACGACCCGCTGCGGGTGGCCGAGAAGGCCGTGATGGTCGACGTGCTGTCGGGCGGGCGGTTGCTGCTGGGCCTCGGGCGTGGGCTGTCCCGAAAGGAGTACGAGCCGTTCCGCATCCCCCTCGACGAGACCCGAGACCGCTTCGACGAGGCGGCGGCGATGATCTTCGAGGCGCTCGAGACCGGCTCGATCGAGGGCGACGGTCCGTACTACCCCCAGCCGCGGGCCGAGCTTCGCCCGCGACCGCAGCGGTCGTTCGTCGGCCGGCGCTACTGCGTCGCCGGCTCGCCCGACTCGATCGTCGCCGCCGCACGGCTGCGGGCGCAGATGATGTCGTTCATCGTCCGCCCCGTCGCCGACCTCGTCCCGACGTTCGTGCGCTACCGGGAGCTGTACGAGGCCGAGCACGCCGAGGTGGCACCGCCGGTGTCGCTGGCGGTCGGCATGTACTGCCACGAGGACGACGAGCTGGCCAGGGAGCGCCAGGAGCAGTTCGTGCACCGGTTCTTCCTGTCCAACGTCGACCACTACGAGATGGCCGGCGAGCACTTCGCCTCGACGCGTGGCTACGAGCGCTATGCCGAGAGCGCCGCGCTGCTGCGCGAGGTCGGGCTCGAGAAGGCGGCAAAGGACTACGCCGCGACGACGCTGTGGGGCAATCCCGAGCGGATCCTCGGGCAGATCGAGACGATCCGGGACGTCGTCGGCGACTTCGAGCTGTCGCTGACGGTGGCCTTCGGCGGCATGCCCTACGACCAGGCGCGCCAGAGCCTCGAGCTGTTCGCCCGCGAGGTGCTCCCCCAGGCGAGGGGTCTGCGGGTGGCCCGGACGGCCGTCGGCGCCTAGGCCCCGCCGACCCCGCCGCGCGCTGTCGGCCCGACGCGGGCGGTGGTCGCCCGCGCCGCGAGGGCCGTGCGGAGCAGCTGGGTGGCGAGGAGGGCGCCGATCCCCTCGCCGGCGCGCAGGCGCAGGTCCAGGAGCGGCTCGAGGCCGAGCGCCTCGAGCACGGGCTCGTGGCCGCGCTCGCGGCTGCGCTGGCCGGCGACCAGGTGGTCGGCCACGGCCGGCTCGAGCCGGTGGGCGCACAGGGCGGCCACCGAGGTGACGAAGCCGTCGAGGACCACCGCCCGCCCCGCCGCCGCAGCACCGAGCACGACGCCGGTGAGCACAGCCAGCTCCGGGCCGCCGAGCGCAGCGAGGGCGGCGAGCGGCTCGAGGGGCCCGGTGCCGACCGCGGCGGCGCGGACGCGGGCGAGCGCGGCGGCGACGGCCGACTCCTTGGCGGCGAGCGTGCCGGCGTCGCCCCCGACACCGAGGCCGGTCGTGGCTGTCGCCGGAACGTCGAGCAGGCCGGCGGCGAGGGCGGCGGCCACCGTGGTGTTGCCGATGCCGGCCTCGCCGAGCAGCACGAGCGGGTGGGAGAGGCCGGCGGCGAGCGCACGTCCGGCCTCGACAAGTCGCGTGACGTCGGCCCGGTCGAGGGCGTCGCCGGTGACAAGGTCGCCCCTGGCGTGGGTCGGCCGGAGCGCGAGCGCCCGCTCCACCGGCGGACCGTCGACGCCGGCGTCGACGGCCACGACGTCCGCCGCCACCGCCCGGGCGAAGGCGGCGCCGAAGGAGACGCCGTCGGCCGTCGCGGCGAGGATCTGCCGGGTCACCGATCCCGGGTAGGTCGAGACGCCGTGACGGGTGACCGGGTGGTCGGCCGCGGCGAGCACGAGCACGGCCGCCGCCGGCACGGTGACCCCGAGCGCCGTGAGGCGCTGGAGCGCCCCGTCGAGCCCGCCGAGCGACCCGGGGGACGTGAGCAGCGTGTCGGCGGCGTCCCGTGCGGCGACCACGGCGGCGGGGGCGGGGGCGCGAAGGCGCGAGACCGGGGGTGCCGCCGCATGGTCGCTCCAGCGCTCGTACAGCACGACGTCCTCGAGCGGGAGGCGGCGGGACCAGCCGGCCGACTCGAGGCCGGGCGCCGGCGGGCGCTCGTCGGGCCAGCCGATGCACAGCCAGCCGAGCGGCTCGACCCCCTCCGGCGCGCCGACGAGCCCGGCCAGCTCGTCCGGAGGGAAGAGGGTCACCCAGCCCACCCCGAGGCCCTCGGCGCGGGCGGCCAGCCAGAGGTTCTCGATGGCGCAGGCGCACGACCACAGGTCGGCGTCGGGGAACGTGGCCCGGCCGAGCACCCCGGCCGCCGGTGCTCGCCGGTCGCAGCACACGACGATGCCGAGCGGCGCCTCCCGGATGCCGTGGAGCTGCAGGTCGAGAAGGTGCCGGCGGGCGTCCTCGGCGAGCTGGGACGCCTGGGCCAGCCGCTGCCGCTCGGCCATCGCGGCGGCGCGCTCGCGCGTCGCCGGCGCAGCGACCAGGACGAAGCGCCACGGCTGGCTGTGGCCGACCGACGGCGCAGCGTGCGCGGCGGCGAGCACCCGCTGGACCGAGGACGGGTCGAGCGGGTCCGGCCGGAACCGGCGCACGTCCCGGCGTGCCGCCACGATCCGCTGCAGCGCGTCTCGGTCCTCGGCCGGGAAGCGCCACCCGGCCGGGTCGCCGGCGCGGGCTGCGGCGGTGGACGTGTCGCCGACGAGCGGCACCGGCCGTGGCCAGACCGGGCTCACCGGCCCACCGGGCACGGGCGGCGCCGGGCGCGCCGGTCGCGGCGGATGCGCCGGACGCGGCGGCGCCCGGCGACGAGGAGCCCCACGGCCTCGCAGGCGACCCCGGCGGCGCCGAGCACGTCGCCGGTGTAGCCCCCGAGGCGTCGCTCGGCCGCACCCAGGACGACCAGCGCGGCGGCGCTTCCGGCGGCGACTGCCTCGACGGCGCGCCGCCCGCCACCGGCGCCCGCCACGAGGAGCGCACCGGCGATCCCGGCGGTCACGGCGGCCGGCACCGGGTCGGCCGGCACCGGGTCGGCGGCCGGTGCCGGGGAGGCCAGGAAGGCAGTGACGAGCCCACCGGGCCGGGCATAGGCCA
>JAKBAA010000099.1 GCA_021809425.1 Actinomycetes bacterium
GGGGGTGCCGTCCAGCAGCTGTGGAACATCGCCGGGGCGACCGCCGAGGAGGGAGCCGACTTCACCACCATCGCCAAGCTCGTCGAGGGGTGGGCCGGGGTGACCCTGGCGTCACGCCAGGCGGCCGGGCTCGCGCCGTCACGGCCAGCCGGGTGAAGGTGACCTTGACGATCGAGACGCGCTCGCCGCCAGCACGCTCTACGGCGATCCGGACAACGGCCCACGAGCACGGCTCAGCGCTGACGATGCGAGATGCCAAGCCGTCGAGCAGCTGAGCAGGACGGAGTCTTCAGTGGCTCTCGCGCCCCTGGCCGGCGCGAGCTGAGCGGTACTGCGGTGCGGCGCTCCCAAGGGGACTATCCAGGTGAGCCTTCAAGAGAGGTGGGCTCTCGATCTGAGGCTTGTGAACCACGCTGATGGGTGCTCGAATCCTCGAGCACGGTGATCACGACCTGACCGTTGGCGTATGTTGTTGCTGGAGCGTCAGAATACACTGAACGATACCCCCCCGCTATTTAGCTGGCTATCGACGTCGAGGCAGAACCTGTATCGACCCGGAGCAAGCGGGATGCCCCGAAACTGTAGGGCTAGGGCGGCATCAAGCGCTGCGCCTGGAGTCACGCCCGGCGGCCGCCCAACTTCGAGCTGGGCCTTCACTCGTACAGGATTTCCGGGCGTCGCCACCACCGCGTTCCCGTCGTCGTCAACGAGGCGAACGGTTACCTCGTGCTTTTGGTTCGTCTCCTCCCAACCGACGTCGAACTTGATGGCGAGCGCACAATTGACCACCGCCATCGTGGCGCCAGGAAGACGTGAGGGGCTGATCCGAGACCAGCCAGCTCCCTGAATGTAGAGCTTCCCGTTGATTGCCTCTGCCCAGTCGGCCAGCAGGACGGTGGCCTCCATCTATCGAACGTTCGATCCCGCAACCCCAAAGGAGGGCTCGCCGTAGGTGATCGCCGACGGACTTATTCCAGAGCGCTGCGATTGCCAGCTCAGTCGTAGGTACACTCGTGAATCGGGCAGAACCGCTTCGACGACTGCGTCGTAGAAGGCACCGTCTTCATCGACCGCGACGACGGTGCTGCCGGGAATTGGAACCAGCTGCGGTGACGAGAACCCCACGAGTGCAACTACACGATTGTCATCTCGAACCGAGTTCAAGTCGATCCTGAAGGTCTCTCTGTTGCTCCAAGTGGATTCCATCCAGATCTCCTCCACAACATCTGAGGATATCGCTACTCCCTGCGGATGCGCCTCGGATCAGTGAAGACCCTTCGAAGGCGGTCCCACCCATCCCACTCGGCGCCGAGGGTCTCGGAGTCGAGGAGGATCACGCAGTGAGACGGATCATCGACCATGACCACATCGAAGCCCTCCGCCCGAAGATCCCCCAGCTTTGCCTCGCAGAACCACATCCCCCGATAGGGCATTGCCGCAGCGACTGCCCCGGCCGAGCTCGGCATCTCGGCGGCACCTGCACAGATGCCGCGTAGGCCACTCTCCAGATAGACGCTCTCGGCATTGTTGGCGAGGACGTCGCTGTTCAGCTTGCCGCCACGGACGACGACCGCGTCGTCCGGGAGCGGTTCCCGGTCCGCGTGGACGACGTGTCCGTAGCCGCCTGCCTCCAGCACTGGCTCGAGACGCTAGCCGCCGAGGTCGAGCGCTCCTTGGGAAAGCACCGTGCAGCAGGGGTGGCTACGGCTGCCGGGACGGACGGGAGCCACCCCCCACAGCGGAGGGTGGCTCCCGTCGCCGCCCTGGGATGCCAAGGGGTCGGGCGGGGGTGCGGGCGGCGCCCACCGCCGAGCACCGCCCGACCCCTTGGCATCGATCGGTCAGAACCTCGGGGCGAACCCGGTCACGATCCCGGGCACCCCGGTGGCGGCCGACGAGCCGAACCAGCGGGCGTCGCCGAAGTTGAAGATGTTGCCGGCCGAGGTGACGATCCAGTAGCCGCCCCCGTCGGCGGTCGGGGCGAAGGCGGTGACCGGTGGGATCGGCCGCCCGTCGAGGGAGCCCTCGTAGGCGGCGGTGCCGAACGAGTAGACGGCCCCGGTCTGGCTGACCAGCCAGTAGCCGTTGCCGTTGGGGGTCGGGGCGAACCCGCGGATCGGGGCGACCGGCACCCGGGCGGTCGAGCCGTGGAAGCGGGCGCTGCCGTACTGGTAGACGTTGCCGTGGACGGTGACCAGCCAGTAGCCGTTGCCGTTGGGCATCATGCCGAAGGCGGCGATCGGGGGCAGGCCACGCCGTGCGGTCGAGCCGTAGAAGCGGGCGTCGCCGAAGTTGAACACGTTGCCGGCCCGGGTCACCAGGTAGTAGCCGTTGCCCGACGGGGTGACCCCGAAGGCGACCACCTGGGTGGGCAGGTGGAGGCCGGCGATGGAGCCGAACCAGTGGGCGTCGCCGTAGTTGAAGACCCCCCCGTACGAGCTGACCAGGTAGTACCCCTTGTGGTCCGGGGTGGCGGCCATGGCCACGACGGCGTTCGGGTGCTGGGGGCGCACCGGGTTGATGGCCGTTGCCGCCCCCTTGGCGAGCACCTGGCCGGTGGAGGTGGCGTACCAGTAGCCGGTCCCCCGGGGCGAGCTCGGGGTGGGCGGGGTGGTGGTGGGGGGCGGCGGGGTGGTCGTCGGCGGGGTGGTGGTGGGGGGCGGGGTGGTCGTCGGCGGGGTCACCCCCTGGACGGCGATGGTGAGGGTCTGGACGGCCGGGCTGCCGACGCCGTTGTCGGCCACGACGGTGACCGCCATGCTCGCCTGGGTGCTCGCCTGGGGGGTCCCCGAGATGGTGGCGGTGCCGTTGCCGTTGTCCTTGAAGGTCAGCCCGCTCGGCAGGGTGCCGGCCTCGGTGAGGCGCGGCGTGGGGGCGCCGGTGGCCGTCACGGTGAAGCTGGCCGGGCTGCCCACCTGGACGGACAGCTGGGAGGCGCTCGTGATGGCCGGGGCGGCGGTGGCCTGGGCGAGCTCGCTGTCGGCGGTCGGCCCGCTCGGGCCCTGGCCGCCGGCCACGAGCACCTGCCCGCCGGGCAGGGCGGCGGCGCCGGCCTGGCCGCGGGGGACGAGCAGGGCGCCGGTGCTGGCCCACTGCTGGTTGGACGGGTCGTACAGGGCGGCGAGGGCCGTCGGGGCGCCGGCCCCGCTGGTGAGGCCGCCGGCGTACAGCACCTGGCCGGAGCCGAGGGCGGTGGCGGTCGCCGAGAACGAGGCGAACGGGAGCGACCCGGTGGTGGCCCAGGTGTCCTTGGTCGGGTCGAACAGCTGGCTGGCCGCCGTCGGGGCGCCCCCGGCGGTGGCCTCGCCACCGGCCACCAGGACGTCGCCGTTGGGCAGCGACGTGGCCGTGGCGTCGGCCACCGGGGCCGCCAGTGCCTCGACGGGCACCCAGCTGCCGCTCGACAGCTGGTAGCGCTCGGCCAACCCGGTGATGCTCGGGGAGGCGCCGGCCGACTCGGTGCGGCCGCCGGCCACCAGCATGTCGCCGCCGGGCAGGATGGCGGTGACCGCCCCGGCAACCCCGAGCGGGAGGGGGGCGGTCGGGCTCCAGGCGCCGCTCGCCGGGTTGAACAGCTCGGCGTCGGCCGTGGTGGCCGCCGTGGCCCCGCTCCCGGTCTCGCCACCGGCGTACAGGGCCTCGCCGTTGGCCAGCACGGCCAGGGTGCCGCTGCTCACGGCCACCGGGAGGGCCCCGGTCGGGGTGAACGTGCCGGTGGTCGGGTCGTACAGGGCCGCCTGGCTGGTCGGGGCGAGGCTGGCCGGGGCCCCGGTGCGGCCGCCGACCACGAGCACCCGGCCGTCGGGCAGCCGCACGGCGCGGGCCCCGGCCACGGCCACCGGCAGGGAGCCGGTGGCCGACCAGGTGCCGGTGGACGGGTTGTACAGCTCGGCCGACGACAGCGGGGCCCCGCCGGCCCCCAGGCCGCCGGCGACCAGCACGTCGCCGTTGGCCAGCGTCACCGTGACGGCGTCGGCCCGGGCGGTCAGCAGGCTGGCGGTCGCCTGGAAGGCGCTCGGCGTGGTGGCCGCCGCCGCACGTCCGGCCAGCACGGCGCCGCCGGCGCTGCCGCCGACGGCCGCCATGGCGATCATCAGCCCTGGCACGGCCCGGCGGGCCGGACGTCTGCGTCCGTTGCCCCCACCGGTCCCGGTGCCCTCGGCTCGCGCCCCGCTCCTGCCGGCTGGATGCTCGGTCATCCTCGTCCTCCCCCGCTCGGCCGCCGCCTTCGGGCGGCCCGTCGGCTCCGGTACGAGGCTGCCCCGCCGGTATGAGCAGACCGTTACCTCACCGTCATCATTGCGACAGGACTTCGTGAGGCCCGTGGTCGCCCGGGGGATCCCACCGCTCCACCCCGGCGCCACGGCGCTCCAGGCGGGCGGCTGCCAGAGCGTCGGGAAGGGTCGGCAGCGGCGCTACGGCTCGACGCCGACCGCCAGCCCCTCGGACCCGGGGCCGAACAGGACGGTCGACACCCGCTCCAGGTGGGCGTGCATCGCCTTCACCGCGAGGTCCACCTCGCGGGCCTTGAGCGCGTCGACGATCGCCCGGTGGTCCTCCTGGTAGGCGCGCCGGCCTTCGGCCGAGTCGTTCCGGCGCTTCAGGTTCCCCCAGACCTGGCCGTGCCGGGCGACCTCGACGGGCTCGTACATCCGCACGACCAGCGGGTTGTGGGAGGCGGCGACGATGGCGTGGTGGAGGGCGAAGTCCCATGCCTCGAACTCGTCGCGTGAGCCGGCGGCGTCGCCGCCGCGGACGCACCGCTCCATCTCCTCGAAGTCCCGGCTGGTCGCTGCCCCGACGACGAGGGCCAGCACCTGCGGCTCGATCGTCCGGCGGACGGCCATCAGGCCGGCCGGGCCGACCGTGTCCGCCTCGTCCGGTCCGGGCACGACGAAGGCCGACAGCGCCGTCGGCTCCCGCAGGAACGTCCCCCGACCGACCTGCCGGGAGATGCGGCCCTGGGCCTCGAGGGCGGCGAGCCCGCGGCGCACCGTCGTCCGGCTGATCCCGAGCCGCTCCGAGAGCTCCCGCTCGGTCGGAAGGCGCGTCCCAGCCGGGGCGTTCGGCCCGCCGCAGAGGGCGAGGAGCGCCTCGGCCACCACGCCGCCATGGTCGCCGGCGGACACGGCGGGGGCCGACCCGGTCACGCGCGACCTCGACGCATGGCAACCAATGTAGCCGTGCACGTCAGCCGTGACGACCGAAGCGCCCGCCCGTCCTTGTTGACGGCCACAAAGGCCGGTCCTACAATCACCCCACCAATCCGACAAATCCGCGATTGGTTCACCGTGTCGCCAGGGCAGGGGGACTGGCCGACGACGCGGGACCGGCCGACGCCGGGAGCGAGGAGGGGTCGCGCGATGCGTCTTGCCACTGTCCGCACCGACCGGGGCTACCGGCTGCACGTCCGGTCCAGCTCGGGCGACGGCTACGTCGACGTGGCCGATGCCACCGGCGAGCCCCGCTACGGCGAGCTGTCGGCCGTGCTGGCCGACGGCGACGAGGCGCTCGACGCCATCCGGCGGGTCGCCGGGCGCGACGGGGTCGCCGTCGCCGAGGCCGACCTCGGCCCGGCGGTGCCCCGGCCGCCCCGCATCCTGTGCCTCGGGGTGAACTACCTCGAGCACGCCCTCGAGGGCGGCCGCCCGGCACCGACCTGGCCGGAGTCGTTCGTGCGGGGGGTGGACTCGCTGTGCGCCCCCTACGGCCCGCTCGTCCGCCCGGCGCTCACCGAGCGCTTCGACTACGAGGGCGAGCTCGGCCTGGTCATCGGCGCCGGCGGCCGGATGATCCCGCGGGAGAAGGCCCTCGACGCCATCGCCGGCTACGTCGTCCTGAACGACGGGTCGGCACGGGAGTGGCAGCGCGCCGCCTCCCAGTGGACGGCAGGCAAGAACTTCGACGCCACCATGCCCATCGGGCCGGAGGTCGTCACGAGGGACGAGGTCGACGTGTCGGACCTCGAGCTGGTCACCCGGCTGAACGGCGAGGTGATGCAGCAGGCCCGGACCTCCCAGATGATCGTGGGGGTCCCCGAGACGATCGAGTACCTGTCGTCCTTCACCGTGCTCCGCCCGGGGGACGTCATCGCCACCGGCACGCCCGGCGGGGTCGGCTTCGGCCGGAAGCCACCGGTGTGGATGAAGGCGGGCGACGTGATCGAGGTGACGATCGAGTCGATCGGCACCATCCGCAACGAGGTCGTCGACGAGCAGGTCGACGTCTCGGCCTGGCGCTGGCGCCCAGGAGCGCCGGCGTCGGGGCTCTGACCGGCCGCCCGGCGGCCGCGACCGACGACGGCAGAGGAAGGAAGGAAGGAAGGAAGGAAGGAAGGAAGGAGCGCCGACCCGCACCAGGAGGACCACGAGACCGACGAGGCGGGTGACCGACCACCGTCGCCACCTCGCAGAACTGAGAGCAAGGGGGGAACATTGCTGCACCGAACGAACCCGGACCAGCCCACTGCCCGGAGCCGCCGGAGCCGGCGTCGCCGGCTCGGGGCCGCCGTGGCGCTGAGCGGCACGCTCGTCACCGGCCTGACGGCCGGCAGCGTGGCGGGCGCCAGCTCCCACCCGCGGGCGGGGGGCGGCACGCTCACGATCGCCGACGTGGCGCCCTTCACCGGCGTGGACGCGGCGCTCGGCCCGATCTACCTCGTCGCCTGCACGGCGGCGACGACCGCCATCAACAAGGCAGGCGGGGTCGACGGCAACAAGCTCGCCTGCAAGTCGGTCGACACCCGCGGTGACCCCGCCGATGCCGTGCCGGCCGTCCGCCAGCTGTACGCCTCGACCTCCAACCTGGCCCTCGTGATCGGCCTCACCTCGGACGAGGCGGCCTCGGTCGTGCCGATCATCAACGCCAACAAGACCGTCATGTTCGCCATGACCGGCCAGTCGGAGTTCGACCACATCAAGTTCCCCTACTTCTACCGTCTGGTGCCACCCGACCTGGCAGAGGCCTATGCAGACGTGGCCATCGCCAAGTACACCCTGCACGTGAAGCGGGTGGCGCTCGCCTTCGGCAACGACATCGGCTCCCAGGCCTTCGTCCAGCCGGCCATCCAGGCGCTCAAGAAGGCCGGGCTGCAGCTCGTGGCGAACGAGACGCTGGACCTCAACGCCACCACCTTCCGGACCGAGGCGAACAAGATCGTGGCGGCCAAGCCGCAGGCGATCTTCACCGAGGCGCTCGGCGCCGCCGACGCCACGTTCCTCTCCGAGGTGCAGCAGGAGAACCACGGCAAGATGATCCCGGTCATCGGAACCTCGGCGACGATCTCGCCGGACTGGTTCAAGTCGGTGGCGGCGGCCGTCGGCGCCCGCACGCTGGCGTCCAACTTCGTCGCCGACAACCTGGTGACCCTCACGAGCGGCCCGGCCTACAACGCCTTCGCCTCGGCGATGTACGCCGTGAAGGGCAAGGTGGGCAACACCGGCAACTTCAGCACCTACCTGAGCTCGCCCGGCGGCGTGCACCTCTACGACGGGATCAACCTGGCGGCCCTCGCCATGGTCGAGTCGAAGAGCACCGTCCCGAGCGTCTACCGGGCGGACATCCAGAAGATCGGCAACGGGGTGCCCGGGGCCGTCACGGTGTCCTCGTTCGCCCAGGGCGTGGCAGCGCTGAAGGCAGGCAAGAAGATCCGCTACGTCGGTCCGGGCGGGCCGACCAGCTTCGACGCCTACCACGACTCACCTGGCATCTTCCAGGTCGACCGGTACAGCGCGAAGGGGGCGGTGCTGGTGGCGGGCAACCTCACGACCACCCAGCTCCGGTCGGTCACCCCGTAGCACGGCACGTGGCAGGGAGCCGGCGGGCACGGTCCCGCCGGCTCCTTCCCGTCCTCGTCCCACCGTCCTCTCCTCGCCGAGATCGGATCGCCCGGACCGCGCTACCGCCGGGCGAGAAAGGCCGGTACCTCCGTTGTCCACCTTCATCGCCTCGATCGGCTACGGCCTGGTGGCATCCGCCGTGCTGGCGCTGGCGGCGGTCGGGTTCACGCTGCAGTTCGCCGTCACCAACGTCCTCAACCTCGCCTACGGGGCGGTGATGATCGCCTCGGCCTACCTCACCTACCTGGTCAACTCGGCCGGCGTGAACATCTGGATCGCCGTCGTCGTCGCCGTCGCCACCGGCTCCGTGCTGTCGGTGCTGCTCAACCGGTTCGTCTACACCCCGTTCCAGCGCCGGGGCACCTCGCCGATCGCCCTCGTCATCGTCGCCCTCGGGATGACCCTGATCATCGAGTTCGTCACCCAGGCGATCGCCGGGCCGACCAACGTCTCCTACGTGATGTCCCAGGGCGCCACCGTCGGCTTCGGCAGCTTCCAGCTGACCGTGGCCCAGTACGTGGTCCTCGCCATCAGCGTCGTGGCCATGCTCGGGATGCACCTCCTCATGACCCTCACCCGCCTCGGCAAGGCCATGCGGGCCACCTCGGCCAACCGGAACCTGGCCCGCAACTGCGGCATCCGCACCGACCGGGTGATCACAGCGACCTGGCTCATCACCGGCGGCCTGTGCGGGCTCGCCGGGGCCGTCTTCGCCATCAACTCCGGCAGCTTCGGCGCCACCAGCACCGACCTGTTCCTCGTCCTCCTGCTGGCCGCCGTGTTCGTCGGCGGGCCGGGCGAGGCGTACGGGGCCATGCTCGGCGCCCTCGTCATCGGGCTGGCCACCGAGGTCAGCGCCTCGGTCATCCAGCCCGACTACAAGACCGTCGTGGCGGCGCTCATCCTCCTCGGGATGCTGGCCGTCCGGCCGACCGGCATCATGGGGGCCCGAGCGTGAGCGGCATCGCCTACTACCTGACCACCATCCTCGTCTACGGCGGGGTCGACGCCATCGCCTGCCTCGGGCTCAGCCAGCAGTTCGGCATCGCCGGGGTCACCAACTTCGGGTTCATCATCTTCCAGGCCGCCGGCGCCTACGTGGCCGGGGTCCTCTCCCTCGGCTCGGACAAGGCAGACGGCGGCTTCCAGATGTACGTCCTCGGATGGCACCTTCCCTTCCCCATCCCCTGGCTGGGCGCCGCTGCGGTCGGCGGCCTGCTCGCCCTCCCGTTCACCTTCCTCGTCGGGCGGCGCCTCCGGGGCGACTTCGCCGCCGTCGGCCTGCTCGTCACCGCCGTCATGTTCAACCTGCTCGTCCAGAACTACCAGCCCCTCTTCAACGGGGCCGCCGGCCTCTCCCTCGTGCCGGCGCCGCTCGGCGGCGTGCTCAACTCCCAGTCGGCCGCCTACCAGTGGGGCTACGGGATCGGGGCGGTCGTGCTGGGGCTGCTCGTCTACCTCTTCCTTCGGCGGCTCACCGAGTCGCCCTACGGCCGGACCCTGCGGGCGATGCGCGACAACGATCTCGTCGCCGAGTCGCTCGGCAGCAACCTGCGGGCGCTGCGCACCTCGTCGCTCGTCATCGGGGGCGCCCTCGCCGGGCTCTCCGGCGGGGTGCTGGTCGGGTTCATCAACCTGTGGGATCCCCAGGCCTGGGGGTACGCCGAGACGATCGTCCTGTTCGCCGCCGTCATCATCGGCGGGCTCGGCAACCACAAGGGCGCCATCCTCGGCGCCATCCTCGTCCCGCTCGGCTTCGAGGAGGCCTCGCGGTTCATCCCGGCCATCGGCCGGCCCGGCCTCATCCCGGCGCTCCAGTGGGTGGCCATCGGCGTCCTCATCGTCACCTTCCTCTGGTTCCGCCCCCAGGGGATCATCCCGGAGCGGCGACGGATCCTGTCCCGGCTGCTCGGTGCCGGGGCCGACCGCCCGCCGGTGCCGGTGAGCGTCGCCGCGCCCGTCGCCGCGCCCGTCGCCGCGCCCGTCGCTGCGCCGGTTGCCGCGCCGGTTGCCGCGCCGGTTGCCGCGCCGGTTGCCGCGCCGGTCGCTGCTGCGGCCGCCAGCAGCCCGGTCGTGCCGCTGCGGTCGACGGCGGGGAAGGGGCGGGGCGAGCACCCGGCGGGCGGGGGCGCCATGGTGCTCGAGGGGTTCGACCTGGTGCGGTCCTTCGAGGGCAACCGGGCGGTCGACGGCGCCAGCCTCGGGTTCCAGGAGGGCCACCTCACCGGGCTGATCGGGCCGAACGGGGCGGGCAAGTCGACCACGCTCGCCATGCTCGCCGGCACCCTGCCGGTGACGTCGGGGAGGATCGTGCTGTTCGGCGAGGACGTGACCACCGTCCCGGCCTACCGGCGCGCCCGCCTCGGCCTGGTCCGGACGTTCCAGCTGGCGAGCGAGTTCAAGAAGCTGACGGTGCTCGAGAACCTGCTCGTGGCGATCCCCGGCCAGAAGGGGAGCACGTTCGGGGGCGCCGTGCGCGGCCGGCGGTACTGGGGGCGCCAGGAGCGGGAGCTGCTCGAGCGGGCCGGATCGACGCTCGAGCGGTTCCGGCTGACGGCGCACGCCGACACCCTCGCCGGCAACCTCTCGGGCGGTCAGCGGCGCCTCGTCGAGATCATGCGGGCCCTGATGGCCGAGCCGAAGGTGCTGCTGCTCGACGAGCCGATGGCCGGGGTCCATCCCCAGCTCGCCCGGGAGATCGGGGAGATCCTGCTCGGCCTGGTCGCCGACGGGATGACGATCGCCATGGTCGAGCACGAGCTGGCCATCATGGACGAGTTCTGCGACCCGGTCATCGTGATGGCCGAGGGTCGGGTGCTCGCCGAGGGGACGATGGCGGCGCTCCGCCAGCGCAGCGAGGTGGTGGAGGCGTACCTTGTCGGTTGACCCTGTGGCACTTCGGCCGCCCACCCGTGCCGGGGCCTCGCTGGCCGCCGAGAAGCTGTCGGCCGGCTACGGCCAGAGCCCGATCATCCGAGACGTCTCCCTCCACGTCGACCCGGGCGAGATCGTCTCGGTGGTCGGCCCGAACGGCTCCGGCAAGAGCACCCTCCTGAAGGGGCTCGTCGGGCTCATCGACGTCCTCGGCGGCACCGTCCACCTCGGCGAGCGGGACGTCACCGGGCTGGCCCCCGAGGAGATGGCCCGGGCAGGGGTCGGCTACGTCCCCCAGGTCGACGACGTGTTCCCGCCGCTCACCGTCAACGAGAACCTCGAGATGGGTGGCTACCTGCTCTCGCGCAGCGAGGTGGCCGTCCACCTGGCCCAGGTCTACGAGGTGTTCCCCCAGCTCGCCACCATGCGCACCCGGCGCGCCGGCAAGCTGAGCGGCGGCGAGCGCAAGATGCTCGCCATGGGAAGGGTCCTGATGCTCCGCCCCAGCCTGGTCGTCCTCGACGAGCCGACCGCCAACCTCGCCCCGATCGTCGCCGACGCCGTCCTCTCCGAGCACGTCCGTCGCCTCGCCGAGACCGGCTCGTCCGTCCTCATCGTCGAGCAGCGGGCCCGGGCCGTCCTCGACATCTCCGACCGCACCTACGTGCTCGCCGGCGGCCAGGTCCAGATGGAGGGGACCCCGGCCGAGCTGTCGGGGAACCCTGCCTTCGTCGCCTCGTTCCTCGGGGCCAAGCTGGACTGAGCGCCCCCGGGCGGCAGCGGCCCCCGGGCGGCAGCGGCCCCCG
>JAKBAA010000100.1 GCA_021809425.1 Actinomycetes bacterium
ACGGCGACGCGACCGGTGCGCGAGACATCCCGGTCGTGCGCAATTACGCGCCACCGGGAAGGTCGCCCGACCGGGCCGGTTGCCGACGCCGCCGCGCGGCAGTAGAACGTGCGGGTGGGCGACGAGGCCGAGCGGGTCACGGCCGACGCCGCGCCCCCGCCCCCCGGCCGCCTCGCGGCGGCCGTGCTCTCGGCCAGCGCCGACGCGGTGGTGGTTGTCGACCCGGACGGCGCCATCGTGCTGTCGAGCGCCGCCGTCACCGACCTCTTCGGCTACCTCCCCGAGGAGCTCGTCGGCGAGCCGATCGAGCTGCTCGTCCCGGACGGGGCGAGAGGCGAGCACGTCACGCACCGCAAGCGCTTCCTCGAGGCGTCCCGCGCCCGCCACATGGGGACCGGGCTGCAGCTGTACGGCCGCACCCGCGCCGGGGTCGAGGTGCCGATCGACGTGAGCCTGGCACCAGCCGAGGTGGGCGGGCGGCGCTACGTGGCGGCGTTCGTGCGCGACGCCTCCGAGCGTGTCCGCAACGTGCGCCAGCTCGAGTCGGTGGTCGAGGTGACCCGGCAGCTGCTCGCCGGAGCGTCGCTGGAGGAGACCGTCTCCCTCATCCTGCGCCGCGCCGGCGAGCTGGCCGGCGCGCCGGTCGTATGGCTCGCCACCGAGGTCGGCGGCGAGCTCGAGATCACCGCGGCGATCGGCCCCGGGAGCGAGCGGCTCCTCGGGACGCACCTGTCGGCCGTCACCAGCCGGTCCGCGAAGGTGCTCGCCTCGGGCGAGCCCGACTTCGTGGACGACATCGTCACCGCCGCCAACGTCCCCCCGAACGCCGCCGAGCTCGACCTGGGGCCGGCGGTCTACCTCCCGCTCGCCGGTGAGCACCAGCCGGCCGGCGTCCTCGTCGTGGCGCGAGCGCGGTCGGCGCCCCCCTTCGAGGACGGGGCCGTCCAGGCCGTCCGGCTGTTCTCGGTCGCCGCGGCGGTGGCGCTGGCCCTCGGCGACACCCGCCACCAGCTCGAGCGGCTGCGCCTCATCGAGGAGGACGAGCGGATCGCCCGGGACCTGCACGACACGATCGTCCAACGCGCCTTCGCCGTCGGCATGTCCCTCGAGGCCGTGCGCCGGCTCGCCGACGGCCCCGTGCTCGAGCGCATCGACGCTGCCGTGCAGGGCCTCGACGACATGATCCGGGACCTCCGAAACGCCATCTTCCGCCTGTCCCACCCGCTCGAGGCAGCTTCGGCCCGGGGGCTGCTGCGCGAGCTCGCCGACGAGCTCGGCGGCCAGCTGGGCTTCCCACCGCGGCTCGCCTTCCGCGGCTCGATCGACGACGCCGTGCGCGGCGAGCTCTCCGGCGAGCTGCTCGCCGTCACCCGTGAGGCCGTCTCCAACGTGGCCCGCCACGCCCGGGCCTCCGAGGTGGACGTCGAGGTGTCCGTCGACGACGGCTGGCTGGTCCTGGCGGTCACCGACGACGGCGTCGGCATCCCGGACGTGCCGAACGCCGGCAACGGCCTCGCCAACATGGCCCAGCGAGCGGAGCGCCTCGGCGGCACCTTCCAGGTGTCCGCTGCGCTGCCGCGCGGGAGCACGCTCACCTGGCGCGTCCCGCTCGCCGCCCGCTGATCCGACCGCTGAGCCACCGGCCCCGGCAACCGCCCACCTCCGCCCCGGCGCCGCCACCCGCACGGCACCCTCGGCCGGCTCCCCCCGGGCGTCGCACTCGCCTCGCCCAGGCCCTTCCCGCCCGCCCGGGCGGGCCGAATTGGGACGTTGGCCCCTAGAGGGGCTCGCTGCCCGACCTCGAAGCTGTGGCGATGCACGACGGGGGACCACTGCCGCCCTCAGCGGCCGCGATGGCGAGCGACGAGTGCCGCATGCAGCTCGCAGAGGCGAGGAGCGGCTACCTCGCGACGACGAGGAGGGCGCTGCCGGTCATCGTGCCGGTCGTCCTCGAGAACGACGGCACCGACCTGCTGCTGCGGGCCCGGTTCGCCAACGGCTCCATCACGGCGCTCTCCGGGGGCCCGCCGGGCGACGTCGTGGCGCTCGCCGTCGGCGACCCGAGCGACGAGCAACGATGGTTCGTCGTCGCCCAGGGCGTCCTCCGGACGCCGGCCGCCCTCGACGCGAGCGGCGCGCTCCAGTTCACCCCCGAGCTCGTCACCGGCTGGCGCCTACCCACGCCCTGAGCACCCACGCCCTGAGCCGTTCCCCGCAGATCCCGGCCCGGCGTACCGCCGAAGCCCGCGCCGGCCGGCTCGGGCCCCGTGCCCGCCGGCTCGCCCGTGGCGCGACCGATGCCCGCTCCCACGACAGCGTCGGGGATGCGGGCATTGGCCAGGTTGTCGGCGCTGGTCGGACGCACCTTCGGTGCCGCCCATGACGTTCCGGTTGCCGTTCCGTGTGCCGGGCAACTGCCCCTGGCACCACATGAGGACCTGGGTCTCACCTACCGCGAGGCAGGTGGCTCGCCGGTGCGTCCCGGCCGTGCCGGTGATCGTCGCCTTGCGTCAAAGGCCACCACCTCCTTGGACCTGCGGACCTCGAACCCCTCAGGCCCTTCTACCTCGTTCCTGCACCAAATATACCGCCTCTTTGACGCCACGTCACCCCGTCCCAGCACACGCCCGAGCGGGCAGGCACCACCGGTCGACCGCGCGCCGGGCCCTGCTGCCCTACCATTCTTGCAGTACTTGTGCGATCATATGGCTGTTGGAACGACCGAGGAGAGGAGGCGGGGATGCCTGAGCTGCTGCAGCACGATCGAGCGGGCGGACCCCGCAACGTGGACGTGTTCGAGCGCTTCGACCGGCTCTTTGACGACTGGGCGCGCATGCTGCCGTTCCGTCGCCTGCCGGGTGCGGGGCGGATGGTCGGCAGTGACGAGATGATCCGCGTCGAGGAGCGCCGGGACGAGCAGGAGGTCGTCGTCCGGGCCGAGCTGCCCGGGGTGGACCCGGAGCGGGACGTCGAGATCACGGTGGGCGACGGGATGCTCAACATCGACGCCGAACGCCACGAGGAGCACGAGGAGCACGGCCACGGCGGCTTCACCCGTCGCGAGCTTCGCTACGGCACGTTCCACCGGTCGCTCCCCCTTCCGCCGGGAGCGACGGGCGACGACGTGACGGCGACCTACAGGGACGGGATCCTCGAGGTCCACGTCCCTGCTCCGACGCCGAGCTCGAGCCACAAGGTGCCCGTGACCAAAGGCTGACCCCGGGCGCGACCGAGGGCTGAGCCTCGGCGCGGCCCCTGCCCGGGTTCGGCGGGCGCAGGCCGTGATACCGGTCAGCTCGGGCGCGGCACCACACCGGCGTCTCGCGGGCCAGCAGGCCCGCCCGACGCCGGTGGCGCCGTGGGGTCCGGCGCGGGCGCGACGGCTCCGCTGTCGCCCGTCACGGCTTCGTGCTCCTCGATCTCGTCGAGGGCTGCGAGGAGCAGCTGGTGGGCGAGGTCCCCGAGGGCGCGGGCCGCGGCCAGCTCCTCGCCGACGACCGGTAGCCGGGGGTCCGCCCGGTTGCGGCGGGCGCGTCCGAACCCGGCCAGGTCGCCCGCGCCGCGTCGCAGGCGAGCGTCGGCGCGGGTGCGGTCGCCCTCCTCGGCCAGCACGATCTCCACCGTCCAGACGTGCTCGTCCGCCATCACGGTCCCCCTCCCCCTCCCCCTCCCCCTTCCCCTCCCCCGTCGCTCGAGCTCGAGGTGGGCCGAGGTGGTCGGTCCTCCCGCGCCCCCAGGGGTGCCGCATCGCCCTCCGGCGGCGGCGTGGCCCGTGACGGCAGCAGGGCGAGCACGACGGCGGCGCCAGCGGCGACTGCGCCGGCACCGACCAGCATGGCGAGCCCGAGACCGCTGACGAACGCCGATCTGGCGGCGCCGGCAAGGGCGTCACCGAGGCTCGCCGGGAGCTGGGCGGCCACCTGCAGGGCACCGCCGAGCGAGCCCAGGACGGCGTGGTGGATCGCCGGCGGCATGGCGTGGCCGGCAAGGAGCGGCCGTAGCCGACCCTCATAGCGGGTCCCGAGCACGCTCCCCATGACGGCGACGCCGAGGGCCCCACCGACCTGGAGCGACGTCGAGTTGGTGGCGGCGCCGACCCCGGCCTCGTTGCGCGGCACGGCCCCCATCACGGACTCGGTCGACGGCGCGAACGCCAGCCCGGTGCCGGTGCCGACGAGCAGCAAGGCCGGGAGCGCGTCGAGGTACCCGCCGGCCGTCGTGGTGCGCGACAGCAGCACCAACCCGGCGACGATCGCCGACATGCCGGCGAACACGACGGCCTTCGTCCCCACCCTGCGCACGAGGAGGGCAGACGACGGCGCCACGACGAGCAGCACGGCGGCGATCGGCCCGACCCGCAGGCCGGTCTGGAAGGCGCTGTAGCCGAGCGAGAACTGCAGGTACTGGGTAAGCACGAACAGCGAGCCCATCAGGGCGAAGATCACGAGCAGCATCGAGGCCATGGCCGAGCTGAAGCGCCTGCTGGCAAAGAGCCGGAGGCGCAGCATGGGCGCTCGGGCCCTGGCCTCGTGCACGGCGAACAGGGCGAGCACGGCCGCACCGCCGGTGAGCGCCGTCAACACGGCCGGAGCGGTCCAGGTGCGCTGCGGGGCGTCGATCACGCCCCAGAGCAGCAGCCCGAGCCCGGCGAGCGAGCCGACCGCGCCGAGCGGGTCGAGCGGACGCGCCGCCGGGTCCCGGGATGTCGGGACGAGGATGGCCGTGGCAGCGATCCCGGCCGCCGCGATCGGCACGTTGATGAGGAACACCGAGCCCCACCAGTAGTGCGCGAGCAGCCATCCCCCCACGATCGGGCCGACGGCGATCCCGAGCCCGGTGGTGCCCGACCAGATGGCGATCGCCCTGGCCCGGCGGTCGTCGTCGACGAACACGTTCGTGAGGATGGAGAGGGTCGACGGCATGATCGCCGCCGAGCCGACGCCCATCACCACTCGGGCGGCGATCAGGTGGGACGGGGTCCCCGAGAACGCGGACAGGGCCGAGCCCGAGCCGAAGAGGAGGAGGCCCACGAGGAACACACCGCGACGGCCGAACCGGTCACCGAGGCTGCCGGCGACGAGCAGAAGGCCGGCAAAGACGAGCGAGTAGGCGTCGACGATCCACTGCAGCTCCGACTCGGTGGCGTGCAGGTCGCGTACGAGCGTCGGCAGCGCCACGTTGAGCACGGTGTTGTCGAGGCTGACCAGCAGCAGGCTGACGCACAGGACCGCCAGGACCGCCCACGGCCGCACCACCGGCGCCGTGCCCCGGGGTGCTGCCCCGCCACCACGGCGCACCGCCACCCGGGTCCCGCTCAAGGTGCGCGCCCGTGCGGGCTGGACCGGGGCGGCACGGCCACCGGCGTCAGCCGCCGACCGAGTGGAGCGCGGCGCGTGCCCAGGCGACGGCGATGCGGAGGTCGCCCCCGTCGCCGTGCTCCCGGATGAGCTCGAGCTCGTACGGGATGAGCACCGACAGCTGGAGCGCCGACAGGCGCGCCTCGTCGTCGCCGACGTAGGCGGCCACCTCCCCGGCGAGCTGGCGGGAGGCGTGCGCCCAGCCGAGCGGCAGCGCTGCCAGCCGCGGTCCTCGACCGGCAGCGGCGGCGCGGATCTGCTCGAGGTCACCGTGTGCCACCGAATTGAGCAAGGCCCACGCCGGCACCGAGGACCGCTCCCTCGCCGCCCGCTCGGCGAAGGTGCCGGCGAGGTACGCCTCGCAGTCGCCCGTCACCGCTCGCGCCGTGCGCGCCGCCGTCCAACGCGCCGCCAGCCTGCGCCAACGCGCCGCCAGCCTGCGCGGGCGAGCCAGCCTGCGCTGGCGCGCCATCAGGGCACGCCACCGTCCCATCCCGTCCACCTCCCTCGCCCGAGCCGTGCTGTCCGGTCGCAGCCGCCCCGGCGATCTCGAGCGTTGCGCACCAGCCGCCCGCCCCGAAAGGGACGAAGGTCACCTCCGCCGGCACGACGGCCAGCGCCAGGGGCCGCGGCCAGGGCGGCCCTGCAGCGGGGCCCGCGGCGGGCCCAGCGGCGGGGCCGGGAGCGAGGCCGGGAGCGCGGCCGGGAACGGGGGGCGACGCCCTAGGTTGGGGGCGCGGTCCCGTCGAGTGGACACGGGGAAGGAGCCGGCAGATGCGTGCCTGGGTGGTCGAGCGCCCCGGACCGATCGACGGCGGGCCGCTCCGGCTCGAGGACCGCCGTCCCCCACGTCCGGGACCCGGCGAGCTGCGGGTGCGGGTGCATGCCTGCGGGGTGTGCCGCACCGACCTGCACGTCGCCGAGGGCGACCTTGCGGTGCACCGTCCCGGCGTGGTGCCCGGCCACGAGGTCGTCGGCACGGTCGACGCCGTCGGCGAGGGCGCGACCCGCTTCTCGCCCGGCCAGCGGATCGGCATCGCCTGGCTGCGCCGGACCTGTGGGGCGTGCCGGTTCTGCCGCTCCGGCCGCGAGAACCTTTGCGTCGCCCCCTCGTTCACCGGCTGGGACGAGGACGGCGGCTACGCCGAGCAGGCCGTCGTCCCCGAGGCGTTCGCCTACGCCATCCCCGACGCCTTCGACGACGTGACGGCCGCCCCGCTGCTGTGCGCCGGGATCATCGGCTATCGAGCCCTCCGGCGCGCCCGGCTGCCACCTGGCGGCCGCCTCGGCATCTACGGCTTCGGCGCCTCGGCGCACCTCGCCGCCCAGATCGCCCTTCACGAGGGCGCGTTGGTGCACGTCCTCACCCGCTCACCGGACGCCCGGCGGCTCGCCCTCGAGCTCGGGGCGTCCTCGGCGGCCGGCGCCACCGACCCGCCGCCGGAACCGCTCGACGGGGCCATCCTGTTCGCCCCGGCGGGCGAGCTCGTCCCGGTCGCGCTCGCCGCGCTCGAGCGCGGCGGGACGCTCGCCGTGGCCGGCATCCACCTGAGCGACGTTCCCCGCCTTCGCTACGCCGAGGAGCTCTTCGAGGAGCGCAGCCTCTGCAGCGTGACGGCCAACACCCGCCTCGACGGCGAGGAGCTCCTCCGGCTGGCCGAGCGCTTCTCGCTCCGGGTGACCACCACGCCCTACCCGCTCGACCAGGCCGACCGGGCCCTCGCCGACCTGGCGCACGACCGCGTCAACGGCGCTGCCGTCCTCGTCGCCGACGGCGCCTCGTCGGCCTGAGCCGGCCGCCCTGCACCGGCGAGGCACCACCGGCGGCCTGACCGGAGGGTGACGACGGGAGGCATCCCGGCAGCTGCCGAGCGGGCGGCTCAGCTGGTCGAGCGAGCCCGTGCGGACCGTGCCGGTGTGGCAGCGGCGCGCTTCGCCGCCGGCACCCGTCGACCGCGACCCGGCGGGATGCGCCGCTCGAGGGCGTCGAGGATCCAGCCGAGCCCCTCCCGGAACTGCTCGGGCACCGAGATCGTCGCCAGGCGCCCGACGAGACCGTCCACGTTCCCCGGCGGGGCCCATCCGGCCCGCGACGCCTCGAGCGCCGCAAACCCCACCGTGTAGGTCTGGACCGTGGCGAACGCCTGCCAGGCGTCGGCCTCGGGAAGGCCGGCCGCGGCGAGCACGTCGAGGGTCGTCTCCATCCGCTCGACCGCTGCCGGGGACATGACCGGGTGGTGCAAGAACACCTGCAGCGCTGCCGGCTGCGACACGAGGAGCGACCGGAGCCGGTCCGCCACCTCGATCGTCCACCGCCGCCAGTCCTCCGGCCGGGCGCTCGGGCGCCACGCCGCAGCGAGCAGGCGGTCGACCACCTCCTCGAGCAGGTCGTCCTTGTCCCTCACGTGGCGGTACAGCGACATCGGAGCCACCCCGAGCTCGGCGGCGAGGCTGCGGATCGTCATCGTCTTCAGCCCGCCCGCCTTCACGATGCCCATCGCCGCGTCGATCACCTGCCCACGCGACAACGATCCCCACGGGGCTCGCGGTCGTGCCGGCGGTGGCTGCGCAGCCCCGGTCGTGCGCCCACTCCTCCGCGCCCGCGGCTCGAGGCCGCCACCCGCCGCCGTCGTCGTCATGCCCGCATCGTAGTGCCTAATGCGTACGCGTACCTGTTGGCCGGAGGGCGCCGGGGCCGGACCGGTGGTGCCGCCGCCCGGCCGGGGCGTGACGAGGTGGCCACTGGCTGCCACGGCGCGCACCTACCGGCTGGCACGTCGGCTCGGGCAGGCGGGCGCCGGGGCGTGGTCGGGCAGCTCAACCGGACCGTGGACGTGCCGTTAGACGAGGTGCATGACCGTGTCCGACATGCTCGTCCCGTCAGGGGAGGCGGCACCGTCGACCGGCGCCCTGGGCCCGAGGCTGCCACGCGCCGGGTTGGTCGCCGGCGCCGTCGACCCCGGGCTCGGACGGTGGCTGTGCGCCCTGCGCCGGCGCACCGGGGCGACCGTCACGACGCTCCGCCTCGGTGGCGAGCTCGCAGGATCGCCGCTCGTCCTCGACAGCCGGGACGACCACCGGTGCGACGGGGCAGCCTGCGACCGGGCGACGTGGGCCCGTGGGTGCGAGCTCGTCGGGCAGCCGGCGCCGCCGATCGGCCCCCCGGGCGAGACCGACCGGCTGGAGGCGCCGGTGGAGCTCGCCGGGAGCGTGCTCGGGACCGTGACCGCCGTCGCCCCGGGGCGGTCGGCATGGACGAGCGACGACGTCCGGGCCGTCACCGAGGTGGCCGCGGCCCTGTCGGTCGAGATCGCCCTCCGTCTGGCCCGACTCGAGGCCGAGCTCGCCGAGGAGCTGCTCGGGTCGCACGCCCGGGTGCACGAGCTGATCGCCGGGACGGCCCCCCTCGGGGAGGTGCTGGCCGCGGTGGTCGAGAGCATCGAGCGGCACGACCCCTCGGTGCTGGCGACGGTCGTCCTGCTCGACCCCGACACGAGCACTCTCCACCCCGGTGCCGGCCGCTCGGTGCCGAGCGCCTACCTGACGGCCATCGACGGCGTCGTCATCGGGCCGAACGTCGGCTCCTGCGGCACGGCCGCCTGGTCGGGCGAGCTCGTCATCAGCGAGGACCTGTCGACCGACCCGCGGTGGGCGCCGGTGCGGGCCATCCCGCTCGCCGCCGGGCTGCGCAGCTGCTGGTCGATGCCGATCAAGGCATCCGGCGGCGACGTGCTCGGCACGCTCGCCTTCTACGGGCGCGAGCCCCGCCGGCCACACCACGACCAGCTGGCGGTGCTGCGCGACTGGGCGAGGGTCGCCGGGATCGCCATCGAGCGCCACCGCGCCACCGAGCACCTGCTGCGCGAGGCGCGCTTCGACGGTCTCACCGGCCTGGCAAACCGGAGGGCGACCCTCGAGGCGCTCGAGCAGGCGACCCGCCGGGCCACCCCCGAGCGGCCGCTCGCCGTGCTCTTCCTCGACCTCGACGGGCTGAAGCGGCTCAACGACACCCTCGGCCACGATCGAGCTGACGAGCTGCTCCGGGAGGTCGCCCGACGCCTCGGCGCCACCGCGCCGGCCGGGTGCGCCGTCGGGCGCTTCGGTGGCGACGAGTTCGTCGTCGTCGCCGAGGACGTCGCCAGCCGGGCCGGCGCCGAGACGCTGGCGCTCACCCTGCTCGAGGCGGTCGCTGCTCCGCTTCCCGGCCCGGACGGGCTCGTCGTGACCGCGAGCATCGGGATCGCCTACGGCGGCGACGACGCCCTTGACGCCCGTGAGCTGCTCCGGGAGGCCGACGCCGCCATGTACGCCGCCAAGCGCTCGGGCCGCGACCGCTGCGCCTTCTACGAGGGGGGCCAGCGCCTGCGGTCCGGCCGGCGCGTCAGCCTGCAGCGCTCCCTCCGCGGCGCCGAGGCCCGCGGCGAGCTCCACCTCTGCTTCTCGCCGGTCGTCGAGCTCGGCTGCGGCGCCCTCGTCGCCGTCGAGGTGGAGCCGACGTGGAACAGCCCCACCCACGGTCAGGTCGGCCCGGCCGAGCTGCTCGCCGTCGCCGCCGAGGTGGGCGCCGTCCTCCCGATCGGCGCCTGGGTGCTGCGTGAGAGCTGCGAGGCGGTGGCGCACGCCTCACGGCGCGCCGGTCGACCGCTCCCGCTCGCCGTCGACGTCTCCCGCGTCCAGCTCGAGCAGCCCGGCTTCGCCCACGCCGTGCGCCAGGTCGTCTACCACACCGGCCTCGACGCCGAGCAACTGTCGCTCGAGGTCGACGAGCACGACCTGGCCGAGCCGAGCGCCCGGGTGCGGCGCACGCTCGACGAGCTCGCCGGGCTCGGGGTCCGGCTCGTGGTCGACCACGCACGCGGCGCCCTGTGCGCCCCCCGTGACCTGTGCACCCTGCCGCTCCGCTCCATGAAGCTCGAAGCCGCCGGCACCCCGCGCGACGACCCCCGCGGCGAGGTGCTGGCGGCCGCGCTCGCCGACGTCGCCGCGGCGTTCGGCTGGTCCCTCGGCGCCCTCGGCATCGCGAGCGACGACGAGCGGCTGCTCCTCCGCCGGCTCGGCTTCGCCTCCGGCCAGGGTCCGCGCTTCGGGCCACCGATCGAGGCCACCGCCCTGACGGCGCGCTGGGCGGCGGCTGTCACCGTGGCCGGCGCCGCCGGCGCTGCGGGTTGAGCGGGGGGCGGAACGCCCGCAAGGCGCGGTCCGACGACCACGGCGAAGGGGGCGCCATCGTCAGGATGGCCAGGCCGAGCAGCACCGAGTCGTAGTTGACCCGCCAGCCACGGAAGCTCGCCCAGGCGAGCTCCCGCTCCGGGCGCATCGGGGCGCCGGCTGCCGCCAGGCGCTGCCAGGCCGCGTCGAACTCCGAGCGGGTGATCGACACCGGATCGGTCGGCCGGGGGTCCGGGTCGAAGGGGATCTCGTTGAACTCGGCGATCCGCCGGAGGGCGATGAAGCCCGACCGGACGCACAGCGCCGCCTGCGGCTGGCGCTCGAGGTCGAGGCTCGACAGCAGCAGCGAGGCCGCGTCGAGGACGGCGCCGGCCGCCGTCACCCACGACCGCTCCGCCTGGGGCGACCGGAAGAACACCAGGCTGGGCGTCGACACGTGGGTCTCCTCGATGTCGGCGAACCAGCGCGTCCACTCCTCCCAGAAGTCGGTCAGCCGCTCGAGGCCGCCGATGCGCGCCAGGCGGTCGAGCAGGGCCACGCCGCTCGGTGGGGAGCCGGCCTGGGTCTCGAGCCCCGTCACGAGGAGCTCGCGGCGTGAGTACGACGCATAGGTCGACGGCAGGTACGAGATGAGCAGCGCCACCAGGCCCAGGCCGAGCCCCGCCTCGGCAAAGTCGACGATCGTCTGGGGCAGCGACCGTGGGGCGGTGAACCCGAGCGTGAACAGCGACGACCCGCTCTCGGTGAAGGCGGTCCGCCACGAGCTCACACCGACCGCCCACCCGACGAGCGTGCCGCCCCCGATCACCAGCACCAGCCAGCACATCGGCAGGGTGAGCAACGCCGTCGGCCCGTAGGCGGCGAGCAGGGTCTCGCGCCGGCGGAGGTCGCCGATCCGGCGCGCTGCCAGCTCGAAGGGGACGATCGTCG
>JAKBAA010000018.1:0-9044 GCA_021809425.1 Actinomycetes bacterium
CTGCTCCAGCACCGCCCACACGGCGTCGCCGTGAGCCTCCTCACCGTGCTGGCCGGTGGTGGCCGCCAGGTCCGGCGCGTCGTGGTGCCCAGCTAGCCCAGGCCCGTCGCCGACAGGCGAGGCCCGTCGCAGACAGGCGAGGCCCGGACCACCGACCCGCGATCACGAGCTCGTCGGTGCCTTGGGCCTGGCGACCCGAGGTGCGGGTGGTCCGGGGTGCACCACGTGCGACCCTCAAGCGACGCCTGGGTCCTGCCGATATGTGCAAGCGTGGCGGCATCCGGGCACCCTGGCCGAAGGGCAGAGGGAGCTGCGGGGATCCCTCCGGACACGGGGCGACGGGCCGGCGCCAGCGTGCGCCCGCGGACCCCATCGCCGTCGCGCGGTCCGAGCGTCGCCCTCTGCCATGCCTGACGGCTGCCCGACGGTCGTGCCCGGCTGCGGGGCAGTTGACGGCCTGTTGCTGCAGGAGGGTGGCACCGCCCCGCGGGCGGGGGCAGCGCTGCGGTGGACCGGGCGCTCGCCGTGGACGGCACCGCCGTCGGGCGGTCGCCGAGCGGACCACGGAGCGCGGTCGTGACGGTGACGGCCGCCGCGTCCGGGCGGCAGGGCGGGCCGCAGGGCGGGCGAAGCGCTGCGGTGGACCGGGAGCGGCTCGTCGTCCAGGCGTTCCAGCACTGCGCAGTGCCGCTCGCCGTGCTGAGCGAGCAGGGAACGATCCTCGAGGCGAACGCCGCCCTGTCCTCGCTCCTCGGCGTCAGCTCGGGGACGCCGGTCGGGCACCAGCTGGCGGAGTACATCGCCAGCGAGGATCGCGACGGGCTGGCGTTCGCCATGGGCAGCCTCGTCCGTGACGAGCTGCGATCGATCTCGACCAGTGCCCGGCTGCGGAACGGGGTGGCCTCCCTGATCTCGGTCGCCTGGTACGCCGGCGGCGGCCTGGACGGGGCGTTCGTGGTCACCCTGCCACGGCACGAGTGCGCGGAGGACCGGGCCGCTCTGATGCAACAGGCCTACTGCGACTCGCTGACCGGGCTGGCCAACCGGTCCCTGTTCGAACAGCGGCTGGACCGGGCGCTCGACCGGATCCGCACCGGGTCCGGCCGCGCCGCCCTGTTCCTGCTGGACCTCGACGACTTCAAGGGCGTCAACGACACCCTCGGGCATCACGTCGGCGACGAGCTGCTCGTGGCCCTGACCGACCGGCTGCGCTCGCGGACCCGTGAAGGCGACACCCTGTGCCGGTTCGGAGGTGACGAGTTCCTGGTGCTGGCCGAGGACGTGGGCGAGGGCGACGTCGAGCCGATGGCCAGGCGGATCATGTCGGTGCTGGACCAGCCCTTCCAGCTGGGTGGCAGCAGCGTGACCCAGCACGCCAGCGTCGGCGTGGTCCTCCTCGACGCCTCGATGTCGGCACACAACCTGATCGAGTCGGCCGACATCGCCATGTACGAGGCGAAGCGGGGCGGCAAGTCCCGCTTCGTCACGTTCCGACCGCACATGAAGGAGCGGGCCGTCCGCAACTTCGAGCTCGCCCAGGAGATCCTGCCGGCGCTCGAACGGGGTGAGATCGAGCTCCACTACCAGCCGATCGTCGAGGTGAAGACCGGCCAGGTCGTCGGGTTCGAGGCGCTCATGCGCTGGACGCACCCCAAGCACGGCCAGATCCGCCCGGACGTGTTCATCGGGCTCGCCGAGCAGACCGACGTGGCCATGGACCTCGGTCGGTTCGCCCTGCGGGAGGCCTGCCGGGCGCTCGTCCAGCTCACGCTGCTCATGCCGGGGCGCCGCCCGTACGTCGCCGTCAACATCACCGCCCGCCACTTCTACGACCGTGGCTTCCACCGGCTCGTCGAGGACGTGCTGACGGCGACCGGGCTGAGCGGGGATCGTCTGGTGATCGAGGTGACCGAGACCGGTGCCCTCGGCGACCTGGACGAGTCGGCCCGCACGATCCGGCGGCTGGAGATGCTGAACGTCACCACGGCCATCGACGATTTCGGGACGGGCTACTCCTCCCTGTCCTACCTCCCACGTCTCACCCCGGCCATCATCAAGATCGACCGCAGCTTCGTCTCGGGGGCGCCGTTCGCCGAGGAGCAGGTGGCCATGCTCCGCGCCGTGGTCGGCCTCAGCCATACCATGGGGGCACGGGTCATCGCCGAAGGGGTCGAGACCGAGGAGGAGCTGTTGCTGCTCAACGAGCTCGGCTGCGAGCTGGCCCAGGGCTTCCTCTTCTCGCGCGCCATCCCCTACGAGCAGATCCCCTCGAGCGTCCGGGCGATCGATGCGCAGGTCCGCCAGCTCGACCACCTTCCCCAGACGAGCGAGGCGTCGAGATGACCTCCACCCAGGTGATCGTCGGCCGCCAGCCCATCTTCGACGCCTCGTTCGGCGTCGTGGGCTACGAGGTGCTCCATTCCGGTCAGCACGACGGCGGGGACACGCTCCAGCTGCTGTTCGACTTGGTCCGCATCGGCATCTGGCGCCTCGTCGGTCCCGGCCTGCTCTTCTGCGACCTTGATCGGGCCACCGTGATCGGCGGCATCCCGGTGGCCCTCCCCGCCACCAGCACGGTGCTCGAGATCGACGCCGGCGTCCCCGTCGACGACGACCTGCTGGCCGGGACCGAGGCGCTCGTTCGCCAGGGCTTCCGCATCGCCATCGACCACGTGCGCGACGCCGAGCTCGACGACCGGCTGCTGGCGCTCGCCTTCCTCGTCAAGGTCGAGCGACAGGCCGCCACGCCGGAGCTCTTCGAGCGGGTTGCCACCCGCTGTGCAGGCGCCTCGTCCAACTTCGTCGTCCTCGACGTCGCCACCTCCGACGACCTCGACGCCTGCCACACCGCCGGGTTCCGCTACTTTCAGGGCACGCTGCTGTCCAAGCCGCAGGTGATCTCGGGTGAGGTGCCGAGCGTGGCCGGACGGGGACGGCTGATGCGGGCCGCCGAGCTGGTCACCACCGAGTGCAGCGCCACCGACCTCGAGGACGCCATCCGCGGCGATCCCGGGATGGTGTACCAGCTGCTCCAGATGGCAGCCATCGGCTCCTACCACGGCATGCGCGGCGAGATCACGAGCGTCCGCCAGGCGCTCGTCCTGCTCGGGTGGCAGCGCGTGCAGGCCTGGCTCTCCTTCCTGCTCGCCACTGCCGACGGCCGGGTGAGCGAGGAGGAGGTGCTCCCCATCCTCGTCCGGGCCCGCATGTGCGAGCTGCTCGCCAACCAGCTCGATCCGGCCGACGCAGAGCTGGCGTTCACCGCCGGCATGATCTCCGCCTTCGACCGCATGCTCGACCTCGATCTCGAGGACGTCCTGGCGCAGCTGACCTCGGTCGGCTCGCTGCGGGACGCCGTGCGCCAGGAGGACACCCCGGTCGGCAACATCGTGGCCGACGTGATCGCCTGCCAGGATGGCGGCAGCGCCGGGCGCACCGGGCTGAGCGATGTCGCCCTGCACGCCGCCTCGGTGGACGCGCTCAGCTGGGCGCTCGACGTCGTCCGTTCCACCGGCGTCGGCGCAGCGCCGCCGGCCATGACCACGCCCTGAGCCAACGGTGCGGGCTCAGGCCGGCCCGCTCTGGAACGGCAGCGGCTGGCCGGTCTCGAGCAGGGTCTTGAGGCCGCTCAGGATCTCGTTCCAGCCCCCGCCGGCCCCGTTCGCCTCCTGCTCGCCGCGCGCCGCCGACCCCCACAGCGGCGCCCCAGCCGCGTCGTGGGTGACCGTCACCCGGGTGACCCCGCCCCGGACCGGCGCCAGCTCGTAGGTGACCGTGGTGAACGCCTCGGCCGCCAGCTCGGCGGTCATGGTCATCCGCCACGTCTGCACCAGCCGGGCGGGCGGACGCACCTCGACCACCTCCCCGTCGCTGATCACCTCGGGACAGCCGAACGCCTTCATCCCCTCGTTGGCGTACGCCCGGAACGTCCCGCCGGGGCGCAGCTCGTAGTCGACGAGCGGCGCGTACCCGTACTGCACCGTCCACTCGGGCCGGGTGATCGCCTCCCAGATCGCCTCCGGGGTGGCCTTGACGTAGATGCAGTAACGGTCAGCCATCGGTCGTGCCGCCTCCTCGAGCCGTCGCCCTCCCCACCACGCTATGTGCGGCGGCCCCGGCCCGGCGGCCCCGACCCAGGCCCGGCGGCCCGGGAGGGGGCGCGGTGGAGGTGGCAGGTGGAGGGGTTCATCGAGGTGGCTCCTTTGGCGGGCGCCGTCGGGCCGCGGCCAGATGGCGTGCAGGAAGCTGGACGGTTGGCCGGTCGACCCGATGGGGACTGGCGGGCTCAGACGACCGGTGCCGCCTGCGGCGGCCGACCGGGGGAGCGTCAGAACATGGGGGTCATCGAGACGACCGCCCCGGGCAGGCGGGTGTGGGCGGACGAGCCGAGGAAGCGGGCGTCGCCCAGGTTGAAGACGTTGCCCTGGCGGGTGACGAGCCAGTAGCCGCGGCCGTCCTTGGTGGGGGCGAAGGCCACCACCGGCGGGATGCGCCGGCCGGCCAGGGAGCCGTAGGAGGTGGCGTCGCCGTACACGAGGACGCCGCCGTTGGCGGTGACCACCCAGTAGCCGTTGCCGGAGGGGGTCGGGGCGAAGGCGACCACCGGCGGGATGCGGAGGCGGGCGGGCGAGCCGAAGAAGCGGGCATCCCCGAAGGCGTAGACGTTGCCGTGGACCGACACCATCCAGTAGCCGTGGCCGTCCGGGGTGAGGGCGAAGGCGGCGATCGGGGGGAGGCCGCGGCCGGCGGTCGAGCCGTAGAAGGTGGCGTCGCCGTAGGTGTACACGTTGCCGGACCGGGTCACCTCGTAGTAGCCGTCGCCCGACCGGGTGGCGGCGAGGGCGATGGTCGGGGTGGGCAGGTGGAGGTGGGCGGTGGAGCCGAGGAAGGGGGCGTTGCCGTAGGCGAACACCCCGCCGTAGGAGCTGACCAGCCAGTAGCCCTGCTGGTCCGGGGTGGCGGCGATGCCGACGATGGCACGGGGCCGCTGGGGGTGCTGGGGGGCGAGCAGCCGCGCCTGGCCCTTACCGATCACCGAGCCGGTGGAGGTGGCGTACCAGTAGCCGTTGCCGGCCGGGTTGGTGGGCGGGCTGGCCGGGGCGACGGTCAGGTGGAGCACCTGGACGGCGTCCGGACCGGCCCCGTTGGAGGCGACCACCTGGACGGTGCTCGACCCGGACACCCCGTAGTGGGGGGTGCCGGCGATCACGGCGATGCCGGTGCCCCCGTAGAAGGCCAGGCCGGCCGGGAGGGTGCCGCTCATGCGCACCGTCGGGGTGGGGGTGCCGGTGGCGTGGATGGTCAGCTTGACGTAGCTGCCGTCGGTTGCCAACAGCTGGTCGGTGGTGGTGATGGCAGGGGCCTGCGAGAAGGTGAGGGTGAGGGTCTGCTGGACGGGGGCGGCCAGGCCGTTGGTGGCGGTGAGGGTGACCGGGTAGCTGCCGGTGACCCCTGGCTGGACGTAGCCGGTGATGGTGGCCGACCCGTTGGCGTCGTCCGGCCGGAACACCATCCCGGGGGGGAGGGTCCCGGCGAGGGTCACCTTGGGGGTGGGGGTGCCCCTGGTGGTGACGTTGACCACCTCGTAGCTGGCCGGGCGCAGGGTGACGGTCGCCGGGCTGGTGAAGGCGACCGGAGCGGGGACCACGAGGTCGAGGTGCTGGACAGCCGCCAGCCCCTGCCCGTTGCCGGCGGTGACGGTGACCGGCCAGCTGGTCTGGGAGGTCGGCGACAGCACCCCGAGGATGGTGGCGGTGCCGTTGTCGTTGGCCCGGAAGGACAGGCCGGGGGGAAGGTCGCCCTGCAGGTGGAGCTGGGCCACCGGCGTGGCGGTGGTGGTGATGGTCAGGTCGTTGTACTGGCCCGGCCTGAGGGCCATGGTGGACGGGCTGGTGAAGGTGACCCCGCTCGTGAACGACAGCTCCAGGTGCTGGGTGGCCGGCTGGCCGACCCCGTTGTCGGCGACCAGGCTGACGTCGTAGGCGGTGGTGGAGCCGGGATGGGCGACCCCCTGGATGACGGCCGTCCCGCCGCTCCCGGCCGTGAAGGACATGCCGGGAGGAAGGTTGCCGTACAGGTGCAGGGTCGGCGCCGGGGCGCCGCTCGTGGTGACGGTGACCTTGTTCCACTGGTTCGGCAGCAGGTGGAAGAGGGCCGGTGAGGTGAAGGCGGGCGGCGCCGAGAAGGTGAGCACCAGCCGCTGGGTGGCCGCCGGGGCGATCCCGTTGCTGGCGGTCAGGGTGACGGTGTAGCTGGAGGCGGTCGGGGCGGGCACCCCCGACAGGGTGGCCGTGCCGGTGCCCGGGCTGGCGCTGAAGGCCATCCCGGGCGGCCACCCGCCGGCCGCCGAGATGGTCGGGGTGGGGCTGCCGGTGGCAGCCAGGTTGACCGTCTGGTACTGGCCGGCCGTCAGCGGCACCGAGGCCGGCGAGGTGAACGTGGGGGCGGCCGACTGGTTGGAGAAGGAGATGGTCAGCTGCTGGGTCGCCGTCCCGGCCGTGCTGGCCGCCTGGAGGTCGACCGTGTAGCTCGACTGGGTCGGGCTGGGCGTGCCGGCGATGGTGGCCGACCCGGTGGCGTTGCCGTTGGAGAAGGTCATCCCGGGCGGCAGGGTGCCCCCGGTCATGGTGACCGTCGGCGTCGGGCTCCCGCCGGCCTGGATCGGCACCAGCCGGTAGCCCCCGGTGGTGAGGGTGACGGCGCTCGAGGTGGTGAACGACGGCGCCGCCGTGGTGGCGTGGGCCACCGCCCGGGAGGAGGACGCCCCGGCGACCCCGGCGACCCCGGCGACCCCGGCCAGCCCGGCCGCTGCGAGCGGGACGGCCACGAGGCCGGCCCCGGCGGCGACAGCGAGCGACCTGGCGAGCGACCTGGCGCGCCCCCGCCGTGCCCGGCCACCGGGAGTCGGTGCCTGCCGTGGGGTGCCTCGGGTCGCTTCGGGTCCAACCATGCGTGCTGCTCCCTTCACGGGCAACCCGTACGTGTACGCAATGGGGATGGTACCGGCAAAGTATTACGGAGCGGTGAAGGGAGGGTCAGCAGTTGCGACGTTTCCCTGGTCGGCGGGTGGGTGGTCGGCGGGCGGCGGCGTCCTGGTCGGCGGGGCCGGCCCGCCGGCGACGTGGGGTCGCACGGCGAGCCGGCCCCGACCGGGGCGGCCGTCGGTCAGAGCTGCGGGGCGAACCCGACGACCGGTGCCGAGAGGTGGGCAGCGCCGGACGAGCCGAAGAAGTGGGCGTCGCCGAAGGGGAAGATGCTGCCGTTGGCGGTGACCAGCCAGTAGCCGTGGCCGTTGGCGGTGGCGGCGAAGGCGGTCACCGGCGGGATGCGCCGGCCGGCGAGGGAGCCGTAGGAGGTGGCGTCACCGAAGGGGACGACGTCGCCGTTGGCGGTGGCCAGCCAGTAGCCGTGGCCGTCGGGGGTGGGGGCGAAGCCGACCACGTTGGGGATGTGCATGCGGACGGCCGAGCCGGCGAAGTGGGCGTCGCCGAAGTTGTAGACGTTGCCACGGGCCGAGACCAGCCAGTAGCCGTGGCCGTCCGGGGTGACCCCGAAGGCGACGATCGGGGGGAGGCGGCGGCCGGCGGTGGAGCCGTAGAAGCGGGCGTCGCCGAAGGTGAACACGTTGCCGGCCCGGGTGACCTCCCAGTAGCCCCGACCGTCAGGGGTGGTGGCGAGGGCGACGGTGGGGGTGCGCAGGTGGAGGTGGGTGATCGACCCGCGGAAGGTGGCGTCGCCGTAGGTGAAGACGCCGCCGAACGAGCTGACCAGGTAGTAGCCCTGGTGGTCGGGCGTCGGGGTGACGGCGACGAGCTGGCGGGGCGACTGGGGGGTGTGCGGGGCGATGGGGCGGGCCTGGCCCTTCCAGAGGAGCTGGCCGGCCGAGGTGACGTACCAGTAGCCGGTTGCCCCGGGCACGGTCGGCGGGGTGCCGGCCGACTGGACGAGGTGGAGCTGCTGGGTGGCGTTGGCACCCGCCCCGTTGGCGGCGACCAGCTGGATGGTGGTGGTCCCCTGCAGCCCGTAGCGGGGGGTGCCGGCGATCACGGCGATGCCGTTGCCGCCGTAGAAGTGGAGCCCGGCCGGCAGGGCACCCTGCTCGGTGACCGCAGGGGTGGGCACGCCGGTGGCATGGACGGTGAAGCGGACCGGCTGGCCGCCGGTCACCGACAGCTGGCTCGGCGAGGTGATGGCGGGAGCCTGCGAGAAGCTGAGGGTGAGGTCGTCGATGACCGGGGCGCCCACGCCGTTGGTGGCGGTGACGGTGAGCTGGTAGGTGCCGGTCACCCCCGCCGGCACCTGGCCCTGGATGGTGGCCGACCCGTACTGGTCGTTCGGCCGGAAGCTCATGCCGGGGGGAAGGTTGCCGGCGAGGGTGAGCTTGGGGGTGGGGGTGCCGTTGGTGGTGAGGTGGACGACGTCGTAGCTGCCCGCCCTGAGCTGGGCGGTGGCCGGGCTGGTGAAGGTGACCGGCTGGGCCACGTCCAGGGCGAGGTGCTGGACGGCCGGCGGGTTGTTGCCGTTGGTTGCCGTCACGGTGACGTCGTAGGTGGTCTGGCCGCTCGGCTGCAGGTAGCCGCTGATGGTGGCCGTCCCGTCGGACTGCGGGTGGAACGACATGCCGGGCGGCAGGGTGCCGTCCAGGTGGAGGGTCGGGGTGGGGGTGCCGGTCGCGACCACCTGGACGTGGTCGTACTGCTTGGGCGCCACGACGAAGCTGGAGGCGCTGGTGATGGTCGGGGCGCTGCCGTAGTCGGAGAAGGTGACCACCAGCTGCTGGGTGGCCGATCCTGCCGAGCTGGAGGCGGTGAGGTCGACGGTGTACGAGGCGGCTGCCGGCTTGGGGGTGCCGGAGATGGTGGCGGAGCCGCCGCTCGCCGAGGCGTCGAAGGTCATCCCTGGCGGGAGCGTCCCGCCGGTCTGGTGGATGTCGGGCGTCGGGGTGCCAGAAGCGGTCACGGTGATGGTCCGTGTGGCGCCCGAGGCGATGGTGACGTCAGGTGGTGAGGTGAACGTGGGTGGCGTCGTCGTCGAGGTTGCCGACG
>JAKBAA010000018.1:9054-47113 GCA_021809425.1 Actinomycetes bacterium
ACGGCGCCGCCGATGCCGCCCGGGCGGTCGCTGTCCCGGGGGCGGTCGAGGCACCGGCGGTTGCCGGCAGCACGGCCAGCCCGGCGCCGCCGGAGAGGACGAGGAAGGCGGCAAGCGAACGCCGCCAGGTGGGTTGCTTCATCGGTGCACTCCCTTCGCCGTCTCCACCCGCACGAGGCCATGTGCGGATGCGTCGGCATACCCGTGCACGAGGTCTCGTGGCGTGGAGCGCTTGTCGGGAGGACAGCTACCCCGCCTTCACCTGTCCGTAATCAAAGCCGTGGTCGCGGCGGGTGGGCGAGCGCCGCCGCGACCACGGCGAGACAGGGATCAGCCGACGGCGACCGAGTGGAAGGCCACCGTGTGGCGCATCGGCCGGTGGGCCGGGATGACCGTCGAGACACCGGCGTTGCCGGCGCCGGCCACCACCAGCAGGATGGCGTCGGGGCTGTCCCCGAAGTGGACGAATTGGTCGTCCGGCTCGAGCACGGCGGCGGTCGGCCCGCCGGCGATGGCCCCGGACAGGCCGTCCCCCTCGGCCAGCCCCATCCGGCGCAGGTCGGCCCGAGCCCGGCCCCAGTGGTCGAACAGGAACTGGCGCACCTGTGCCCTGGTCCATCCGGCCCGGGCGAGCAGCTGGGCGTGCTCGGGGCCGACCACCACGGTGGCGGCCCGGCAGCCGAAGGCACCCCCGTAGGACATCGAGTCGGCGATCGTCGCCAGCACCTGCTCGGGCTGGCTGCTGGTGCGCTGCTCGACGTGGACGGTGCTGCGGGCCAGGTGGACCGTGACGGCGCTGTCGCCGGCGGCGAACCCCCGCTCGACGTGCTGGGGGTCCCACGGGCTCGCCTCCTCGTTCTCGGCCAGGCACAGGCAGTACTTGCCAGGGGTTCCCTGGCTCGACTGGTCGAACCCGCCCGGGCGGACCCCGAGGGCGTTCATCACCATCAGCCGGATGGCCCGCCCGACGGTGGCGTTGGCCCGGTAGCCCGGCCCGAACACGTTGCCGGCCCCGTTGAACCCGAGCCGGGTGCGCACCGGGCCGTTGACCACCACGCAGACGGCCTGGCCGGTGGTGCTCTGCAGCAGGCCGGTCTGCGCCAGCGGCTGCAGGGCGCGCAGCGCCGCCACCACCACCGGGAAGTGGGCCGGCTGGCAGCCGGCCATCCCGGCCGCCACGGCGGCAAGGTGGGCCGTGCAGGTCTTGTCGAGGTGGTCGACCCGCAGCAGCCCCTCGTCCGGGTCCAGACCGGCCTCGGCCAGGAAGGCGTCGACCATCCCCTGATGGACCGGCACCACCGGCAGGCCGTCGGTCCAGCCCTGCGCGTAGTAGTGCTCGACCACCGACACCAGCTCCTCCACGGCCACCCGGGTCGGCCCGGGCCCGGTGGCAGGCCCGGTGGCGGGCCCAGCGGCGGCGGGCCCAGCGGCGGCGGGCCCAGCGTCAGCCGGCGCCGCAGCGGTTGCCGGCGCCGCAGCGGTTGCCGGCGCCGGGGTGCCGGCAAGGCCGAGCAGCTCGAGCACCTGCGGCAGCACGGCCTCGGCACGGTCGGCGCACTCGGCCTCGGAGAGGCTGCTCAGCGGGTGAGGGATGGCGAGGTAGCGGTAGCCCGGGGCGCCCTCGAGGCGGGCCATGGCGTCGCTCGAGGGGAAGAAGGCGTCGGTGACGATCGAGACGGCCGGGAGGCCGAGCCGCTCGAGGTGGATGCCGTCGGCCACACTGGCCGCACTGCAGCTGCCTCAATCGCCGACCCCGGTGATGACGACGTCGCACCGGGCGGCGAGCGAGGCCGCCTGGTCATCGGGGACCGGGTTGCCGAAGTAGGGCTTGGCCTCCTGGATGACCCCCTTCAGGGGGTACCGCTCGGCGAGCAACCGGCCGAGGGCGGCGAGAAGGTGGTCGGAGTTGTGCTTGGTCGAGTCGAGCAGCCCGACGGTCAGGCCGTCGAGGCGGTCGAAGCGGCGGGGGGCGAGCGAGAAGGCCGGGGTGGCCCCCTGCTCCTCGGCGACGGGCGGGACGAGGAAGGTGGTCACCCTGGGGCCTCCTGGACGGTCACGGCAGACGTGGTCCCCGGAGCTGGCGAGTGGCCGCCCGGGCACGCCTGTTCGTACCTCCGGCGGTCCCTGCCGTCAAGCTGCGGCCGGCGCTGCCCGCTCGTGCAGAGCGCGCCGGAGGCGGTCGAGGGCTCGGTAAGGTCTCCCGCTCATGGCACCGGATGCGTACAGCTCGCTGGCTCGCGGCACGTTGCTGGCCGACCGGATCGGACGGATCCCGGGGGTGGCCGCCCTGCGGACCGCCTACGGAAAGAGCACGTCGGTGTGGGCCGCCCACGACCACGAGGTGGCCGACACCTGGTGGATCGCCCTGTCGGGCACGGTGAGCCCCGACTACAACAGCGCCCTCCTCCACGGTCCGGATGCACCCGACCGGGTGGACGACGTGCTGCGGCGCATCAAGGAGACCGGCCGGCCGGCCACCGTGGCCCTGGCCGGGGCCGGCCTGGCGGCGGCCGGCCGGCTGCAGGACGAGGGGTGGGTGCTGGCGGCCGCCCTGCCGTTCATGTACGGCGAGCCCCGCCCGGGGGCGGCCGACGAGCGGGTGCGGCTGCTCCAGGAGGACGACCTGGCGGCGGCGACCGCCGTGCTGGCCCGGACGTTCCACGTGCCCGAGCAGAGCGCGGCGGCCTGCTACCACCCGGGGCTGTCCGGCGAGGACGGGATCCTCGCCTGGGGGCTGTTCGACCCGGAGCTGGTGTCGTGCGGCATCGACGTCCAGGTGGGCGACGACCTGTACGTCGGCTGGGCCCTCGCCACCGACCCGGCCCACCAGGGGCGCGGCTACGGGGCCCGCCTGGTCGGCCACGTCGACCACTGGTACTACCACCACGGGCGGCGCTCGTCGCTCCACGTCGGGTCGACGGCCGGTGCCCGGCTGTACGCCGCCCGCCAGCACCCGGTGGTCGAGCACTGGCAGCACTGGTCCCGCCCCCGCTGGCTGCTCGGGGCCTGAGCCACCCGGGACGCCCCGGCCTCCCCCAGGCGCCCCGGGCGACCCGGGCTCCCCGGCCGGCCGCGCCGGGAGCCCGCGGCGGCTCAGGGCCGGACGGCGCGCACCAGGGAGTACCGGGCGCCGGTCTCCTGGCAGGACACCGCCGTGAACCCGGCCCGCTGGAGCAGCCCGGACAGCTCGGCGAAGGAGAGCTGCTGGCCCTGGGTGCCGACGGCCATGAGCACCCCGAAGGCGGCCGCCTCCCGGGGCCCGGCCAGGTCGTCGTCGAGGAGCATCTCGTGGACGAGCACGGTCCCGCCCGGCTCGACGGCGTCGAAGGCCCGCCGGAGCAGCTCGGCGCAGGTGGCCGGGCGCCAGTCGTGGAGGACGTTGGACAGCAGCACGGCGTCGTGGCCGGCCGGCCAGGGGTGGCGGAACATGTCCAGGGCGACCGTCCCCACCCGGTCGGCCAGGCCGGCCGCCCCGATGCGCTCGCCGGCCGCCGCGCACACCGCCGGCAGGTCCACCACGGTCGCCCGCAGCCCCGGGTTGGCCCGGGCCAGGGCCACGGAGAAGCAGCCGGAGCACCCGCCGACGTCGAGCAGCCGGCGGGTCGCCGACAGGTCGGCGGCAGCCGCCAGGTCGTCGGCGGCGGCGGCCGAGTGGGCGTGCATGTAGGCCACCACCCGGTCGGCACGGCGCCGGTCCATCGCCCCGGCGGCCCAGTCGTCCCCGAGCATCCCGGCGTCCCCCGGGCTCGGGACGGCCTCGTCGGGGTCGGGCGCCAGCAGCACGTCCCGCAGCCGCCCGGCCACCGGGTCGCCGCGCCGGTGCATGGCGAGCAAGCCGCCCCAGCCGAACGGGCCGTCCACCAGGTGGACAGCGGCCGTGGCGCTCAGCTGGAACCGGCCGCCCCGCCGGGTGAGCAAGCCGAGGGAGGCCAGCAGGGCGAGCAGCGACCGGAGCACCCTCGGGTTCCACCCGGTCCGCCCCGCCAGCTCCGGCCCGCTCGCCGGCGCCTCGGCCAGGGCGGCGAACAGTCCCACCTCGTCCGCCACCAGCACGGCCGGCAGCCACTGGGACGACAGGAACGCCGTCCACACCGGGCCGTCGTCGACCCGCCAGGCCGTCGCTCCGGCCACCGGGGCCCCCACGACCGGGGCCCCCACGACCGGGCCGGTCACGAGGCCGGGGTGACGGTCCAGTCGGGCCGGACGTAGTGGCAGGTGTAGCCGTGGGGGTAGCGCTCCAGGTAGTCCTGGTGCTCCGGCTCGGCCTCCCAGAACGGACCGGCCGGCACCACCTCGGTGACGACCGGGCCGGGCCACCGGCCGGAGGCCTCGACGTCGGCGATGGTGGCCTCGGCCACCCCCTTCTGCTGGTCGTCCACGTAGAAGATGGCCGACCGGTAGCTGGTGCCGACGTCGTTGCCCTGGCGGTCCCTCGTGGTGGGGTCGTGGACCTGGAAGAAGTGCTCCAGCAGCCGCCGGTAGGTCAGCTTGGTCGGGTCGAACCGGATCTCGATGGCCTCGGCGTGGCTGCCGTGGTGGCGGTAGGTGGCGTTGGCCACGTCCCCCCCGCTGTAGCCCACCCGGGTGGCCACCACCCCGGGGATCTTGCGGATCAGGTCCTGCATCCCCCAGAAGCACCCGCCGGCGAGCACCGCCCGCTCGAGATCGTCGGCCATCTCGCTCCTCCTCCCCGGCCCCCTGCCGGGCCGGGCGCTGCCGGCCAGCCTACGGGCAGGCGGCCACCGGCGACTCGACCGGGTTGGACGGGGTGATCCCCACCGACCCGTCCGACGGGCCGAGGTTGTCGAGGGCGAGGTGGGCCACGAAGGCGGTCCGCGGGATGGGGTCGTCGGCGACGAACGGGTGCAGGCGGACGCCACGGGTGGCGTAGGTGTTGCGGCGGGCGACGAACTCGAACAGGAACGGGAACCGCCCGGCGTTGGCCGGCCAGGTGGCCACGAGGACGTACCGGTTGCCCGGCACCAGCTCGGCCGCCTCGAAGGCGACCACCAGGTAGTTCCGGTTGACCTGGCGGGACGACCCGCAGGCGTTGTGGACGGTGAACACGGCCAGGCCGGCCCGCACCCGGGCCGGGGGCACCCGGGACAGGGCGCCGGCCGTCCCGGCGGCGGTGCCGGTGAGGGCCAGCGTGGCGCCGGCCGCCGCGGCGACCCGTGCGAGCGTCGCCGCCCGCAGCCTCCGTCCTCGGCCCATCACGACCCTCCGGCCTCGCTCCCGCCCGCCGGCGAGCCTAGGCGCGGGCCCGCCGGCCCCCGGGCGTACGGCGACGGCAGGGCGCCGCTCACCGGCACGGCGGCCGGTAGGGGGTGCCGCTCACCGGCACGGCGGCCGGTAGGGGGTGCCGGAGGCGTACTCGGACCACTCGGTGGTCGACACCGGCGAGCCGGCCCGCTGGCAGATCTGGGCGGCCGCCCTGGCCGGGGAGACGATCCAGCGGTGGAGCACCCGGTCGGTGCCCCCGGCGAGCAGCTGGCGGCCGCCGTCGGTGAAGGCGACGGCGAACAGCGACCCGCTGGCGGCACGCAGGTCGTCGACCACCACCGGGGCGGCCGGGTCGGCGAGGCTCCACACCCACACGCTGCCGTCGGTGGTCGCCGCCGCCAGCAGCCGGCCGGCCGGGCTGACGGCGAGCTGGTACACGTAGGAGGTCGGGCCGGTCAGCCGGGCCAGGCGCACCGGGTGGCGGGGGTCGGCCAGGCTCCACAGCTGGATGGTCCGGTCGCCGCTGCCCGCCGCCAGCACCCGGCCGTTCGGGGTGACGGCCAGGGCGAACACGTAGCTGGAGAACCCGCCCAGGCGGGCCAGCAGGCGCGGGTGGGCCGGCCGGGCCACGTCGTACAGGTAGACACCCCCGTCGGCGCTGGCGGCGGCCAGCAGGCGCCCGTTCGGGGTGAACGCCACCGCCATCACCGGCCCCTTCGGCCCGGTCAGGGTGGGCAGGGCCACCGGGTGGCGCGGGTCGGCCACGTCCCAGCGGCGGACGGTGCCGCCGTCGTTGCCGGCCACCAGGACGGCGCCGCCGGGGCTGAAGGCGAGCTGCTCGACGAACGGCGGGTCGCCGAGGAGCGGCCGGCCGAGCGCCACCGGGTGGGCCAGGTGGGCGATGCCGTACAGCTGGACGGCCCCCTCGGCGTTGGCCAGGGCGAGCAGCCGGCCGTTCGGGCTGACCGCCCCGGAGCCGGCCACCGGGCCGAAGCGTGCCGGCGGGTCGACGCTCGCCACCAGGCGGGCCGGCCGGTCCGGGGTGACCCGCCAGAACCCGACGTCGCCGGCGGTGCCGCCGCTCACCGCCGCCACCAGCCCGGCGGGGCGGTCGGGGGCGAAGAAGTAGATGTTGCCCGGCGCCCGCACCATGGCGGGGAGGGGGATCGGCCACCGGGTGGTCACCCCGGCGCCGTCCCCGGTGACGAGCGCCTGGGCGGACCGGTCGAAGGCCAGGCTGGTCACCGGGTTGGGATCACGAAGGGTGGCCTCGACCGACCAGCCGGCGGTCGAGAACAGGCGGATGGTCCCGACGGCGTCGCTGGCCGCCAGGAAGCGACCGGACGGGCTGAAGGCGACGGCGTAGGCGATGCTGCCGAACGTCGGCAGGGCGCCGGCCACCGGGGCGAGCCTGGCGCCGCGACCGACCCGGTAGCGGCGGACCACCCCGTCGTCGGCCCCGGTCGCCAGCAGGCCACCGGCCGGGGAGAAGGCGACCGACTCGACGGCGGCCCCGCCGGGCTGGGTGACGGCCACCGGCCGGGAGGCGCCGGCCGGCCACTCGTCGAGCAGCCCGCCGGCCCCCCCGGCCACGAGGAGGCGGCCGGAAGGGGCGTAGGCGACCGCCTTCAGCACGGCACGCCCCGTCGCCGGCAGCGCCCGCTCGGCGGTCGCCCTGCCGTCGGGGGCGAGCCGCCACCGGTGGACCTCGCCGTCGGCGCCGGCGGCGGCCAGCTGGTCGCCGGAGGGGGAGAAGGCGACGGAGTACACCGTGTTGGTCGGGCCGGCCAGCACGGCCAGCCGGCGCGGCCGGGACGGGTCGGCCACGTCGTACAGGACGACCGCCTTGCCGCTTCCCCCGAACGCCAGCACCCGCCCGGTCGGGTCGACGGCGACGGCGAACACCGACGGTCCGGCCGGCCCGGCGGCGAGCCGGGCCACCAAGCGGGTGGCCGGGCCGACCAGGGCGTACAGGTCGACCACCCCGCCCCCCGACCGGGCCACGGCGAGCAGCCGGCCGTGGCGGCCGACGGCCACGAAGTCCGACCCGGGCGCCCCGACCAGCCGGGTGGCCAGCGGGCCGGCCGTGGCGTCGAGGAGGGCCGAGCGCGCCTCGACGGTCGGCGACAGCCGGTAGCCGGCGACGGCCAGCTGGGCGGCCAGGGCGGGCGCCCGGGCGGCCAGCTGGGAGGCCTCGATGGCCAGCTGGCGCGACTGGGCGGCGTCCCGGGCGGCCGCGGCCTCGGCACGGGCCTGCAGGCCGTAGGCGGCGAGCGCCGCCACCCCGACCAGCAGGACCATCGACACGGCCAGCAGCACCCGCACCCGCCGGTTGCGGCGGCGCTCGGTGGCCGCCTCGGCGTCCGCCCGGGCACGGCTGGTCTCGACGAGCTCCACCTCGGCGGCGTTCAGCTCGGCCCGGTGGGCCGGCACGGCCAGCAGCTCCTGGTAGGCCCCGAGCCGGCTGCCCCGCAGCAGCAGCCCGTCGTCTCGCCCGGAGGCGAGCCAGGCGCTCGTCACGTCGCTCAGCCGGTGGCGCAGCTGCAGCCCGGTCAGGTCCTCGGCCAGCCACCCGGCGAGGCGCGGCCAGGCGGTGAGCAGGGCCTCGTGGCTGAGCGTCACCTGCTCGGCGTCGACCGTGACCAGGCGGGCCTCGACGAACCGCTCGAGGACCTTGTCGACCACCCCCGGCGCCGGGCCGTCCTCGAGGGCTGCCAGCTCGCACCGGCCCACCCGCCGGCGGGTCGGCGGTGCGTCCTCGCTGACGCGCACCAGCCGGAGCAGGATGCGCCGGGCGATCTGCTGCTCGTCGTCGCCGAGCGAGCGGTACAGGTCCTCGGCGCTCTGGCGGACGGCCCCGGCGACCCCGCCGGCGGCCCAGTAGCCCTCCAGGGTGAGGGCGTTGGTCCGGCTGCGTGCCCAGGTGGACCGAAGGGCATGCGACAGCAGCGGCAGGGCGCCCGGCTCGTGGGTGGAGCCGTCGGCCGCGCGGGCGGCCAGGTCCTTCAGGAGCACCTCCACCAGGCCGTCCTCGACGGCCGCCCCGACCGCCCGGGCCGGCCCGACGATGGCCCGGCGCAGCTGGTCGTCGGTCATCGGCCCCAGCAGCACCTGGTGGTCGGCGAGGGCCCGGTGCAGCACCGGCTCGCGCACGGCCACCTCGTAGAAGTCGGCGCGCAGCCCGACCACCACCAGCCGCCCCGGGCCGGCCCAGCCGGCCAGGCGTGCCAGCGCCTCCCCCCGGACTGCCGGCGCGACCTCGGGGGCGAGCAACTCCTCCAGCTGGTCCACCACCACCAGGGCGGGCGCACCTGGCGCACCGGGCGCACCGGGCGCCCCGACGGCGCCCAGGACCTCCTCCAGCGCGCCGACCGGGTCGTCCCCGGGGGTGCACCACCGGGCCGACCAGGCGGTGGTGCCCGGCTGGGCGAGCGCCCCGGCGCGCACCTCGGCCATCACCCCGGCCCGCAGCACCGACGACTTGCCGGCCCCCGACGCACCGACCAGCGCCACCATCCCGCCCCCGGCGGCGACCACGTCGCCGAGCGCCCCCAGCACGGCGGCGACCGCCGGCTCCCGGCCGAAGAAGCGGGGGGCGTCCTCCTCGGTGAACGGCTCCAGGCCCGGGTGGGGGGCGGCCGAGCGGGCGGTCCGCCGGTCGCTCGTCCGCCGGCACCGCCAAAGCGCCTCGAGCCACGCCTGCACCTCGCCCGCCTCGGCCACCCCGCACTCGGCAAGGAGCCCCACGTACACCCGCTCCTGGGCCGGCCCGGGAAGGTGGCGGCCGGCGCAGTAGTCGCCGATGGTGGCCACCGGAACGTCGAGGGCACGGGCCAGCTCGCGCACCGTCCGGCCGGCCCGCGTCCGCAGCTCGGACAGGGCTCGGCCCAGGTCGGCCCGCGTCGTGATCTCCTCCGGAGCTGACCTGGCCTCGACCATCCTGACTCCTCCTCTCGGGCGATGGTAGGAGCAGGGTGCGACCGCCAACCCGAACGTCCGGGGACGTCGGGCATCGTCGGGGGACGTCCGGAGGGGGCCCGGCCGGGGCCCGGCCTGGGCCGGACCGGGGCCCGACCTCGCAAACCCCCTGGACGTGGGTGATCTTCGGACAACGTCGGACGGGAACGGCCGGTGACGGCGGCCACCCTGCCCCGTACCATCGGGCAGCCCCCGTCAAAAGGACCGCGATGATCGAGACGCATCCGCACGGACCGGAAGCCATCCGCAGCCGGCGCGACCTGGCGTGCGCCCTGACCGTCCTCCGGCTGAACGCCGGCCTGAGCGTGCGGGAGCTGGCCACGCGCCTCGACGTGCCGGTGGCCACCATCGGCGACTACTTCAGCGGCCGCCACCTTCCCGGGCCGTCCCGCTTCCCGCTGCTCCGCCGGGTGCTGGCCGAGTGCGGCGTGGTCGACGAGGTGGCCGCCCAGCGGTGGCTCCTGGCCGTGGCCGACCTCAAGCGGCGGCCGGCCGGCGCCTGACCGGGGTCACGGGCCCAGCACCACCACGGCCGTGCTCGCCGGCAGCTTCACCAGGCAGCTTCCCGGCCCGCACCGGGCCCAGTGGCGGTGGGCCGGCACGAAGGAGTGGTGGGCGGTGTAGTACACCGCCACGTAGTCGGACCGCCCGAGCCGGGGCGACCGGAACGTGACGGTGGCCAGCCCGTGCAGCCCGACCAGCGACCCGCCCCGCTCGAACAGCAGCCCCAGCCCGTACACCGGCTTCAGGCGGGCCTGTGCGGCCGGCACCTCGATCCGGGACGGCGGGATGGCGGCGAGCCGGGCCGACGTGATCACCACCCGGACCGGGGCCGTGACGGCGCCCTTCGCCACCACCAGGTCACCGTGCACCCCACCCGACGTGCCGGCGATCGACCGGCCGGCCGGCGTCACCGGGACGACCGCCAGCACCTGGTCGAACCCGCCAGGCACCCCCCGAAGGACCACCGGGGCCGGGCCGGCGGCGGCAAGGGCGGCGGCGGCAGGGCCTGCGGCGGCACGGGCGCCGGCGGCGGCAGGGGCGGCGGCAGGGCCGGCCAGGGTGGCGACGACGACCGCTGCGGCGGCAAGGGTGGCGGTCCGAGCCACCACGCCCCGCCTGGCCCTGCCTCGTCGTGCCATGGCCTGCCCCACCCCCTCTGTCCCGCTGCCGGGCCCGCTGGCTGGGCCCGCTGGCCACTGCCCCGGGGGGCACTTACCCGACGGTGGGGCGGCTATGCGGTCGGGCAGGTGGGGCAGGCAGGGCAGGTCGGGCAGGTCGAAACGGTCGGGCAGCGGGGCGGGGGTCAGTCAAGGAGTGCCCGGAGGTCGTCGGCGGCGAGGCGGGCCGAGGCGAAGGTACCGCCGTCGAGGACGCTGTCGAAGAGCTGGGCCTTGCGGTCCTTGAGGGCCATGACCTTGTCCTCGATGGTGTCGGCGGCGACGAGCCGGTAGACGAGGACCTTGCGGGTCTGGCCGATCCGGTGGACCCGGTCGACCGCCTGGGCCTCGGTGGCGGGGTTCCACCAGGGGTCGAGCAGGATGCAGTAGTCGGCCTCGGCCAGGTTGAGGCCGAAGCCGCCGGCCTTGAGGCTGAGGAAGAAGACGGGGGCGTCGCCGGTGCGGAACCGGGCGATCTCGTCGGCCCGGCGGCGGGTGCGGCCGTCGAGGTAGCAGTGGTCGATGCCGGCCGCCTGGGCCCGTGCACGGGCGGTGGCGAGGAAGCGGGTGAACTGGCTGAAGACGAGGGCACGGTGGCCGTCGGCGACGACCTCGTCGAGCATGTCGAAGAGGGCGTCGAGCTTGGTGGCGGGGATGCCGGCGTGGCGGTCGTCGACGAGGGCCGGGTCGAGGGCGGCCTGGCGGAGGAGGGTGAGGGAGCGGAGGATCTCGAAGCGGTTGCCGTCGACGTCGGCCAGCAGACCGAGAACCTTCTGGCGCTCCCGCTGCAGGTAGGTCTCGTAGAGCTTGCGGTGGCGCGGGTGGAGGTCGAGGCGGACCACCTGCTCCTGCTTGTCGGGCAGGTCGGCGGCCACCTCCTCCTTGCGGCGGCGGAGCAGGATGGGGCGGACGCGGCGGCGGAGCTGGGTGAGCCGGTCGCCGTCGTGGTGGCGCTCGATGGGGGTTCGGTAGTGCTCGGCGAAGCGGTCGGCCCGGGGGAACAGGCCGGGGGCGGTGATGGCGGCGAGGGCCCACAGCTCGGCCAGGGAGTTCTCGAGTGGGGTGCCGGTGAGGGCCAGCTTGAACGGGGCGGGGATGCGCCGGATGCCCCGGTGGAGCTGGGTTGCCGGGTTCTTGAGGAACTGGGCCTCGTCGAGCAGGAGACCGGCCCAGCCGACGGCGGCGTACTCGTCGTGGTCGATGCGGGCGAGGGCGTAGGAGGTGACCACGATGCCGGCACCGTCGGCCAGGGCGGCGAGCGGGACACCTCGGCGGGCGGCCGTCTGGGAGACGGCGACGACCGGGACGCCCGGGGCGAAGCGCTCGGCCTCGGCCACCCAGCCGGGGACGACGCTGGTCGGGGCGACCACCAGGAACGGGGCGGTCACCTGGAGGCGGTGGCGGGCATGGCAGATGAGGGCGAGCGCCTGGAGGGTCTTGCCGAGGCCCATGTCGTCGGCCAGGATGCCGCCGAGGCCGTGGGCGAACCGGGCGGCCAGCCACTGGAAACCTTCCACCTGGTAAGGGCGGAGGGTGGCCAGAAGGCCGTCGGGGAGGGGGAGCGGCGGGGCGTCGCCAGCGGCGGCCAGGGAGGCGACGGCGTCCGACCAGGCGCCCAGCTCGTCGCCGGTGGCACCCAGCTGGCGCAGGTCGTCCCACAGGCTGGCCTGGAACCGGCTGAGGCGGGCGGTGGCGCGGGGGCTGTCGTGGAGGGAGCGGGCCTCGGCGATGAGCTCGGCCAGGCGGGCCAGCTCGGGGCGGTCGAGGGACAGGATGGCGCCCGACGACAGCAGCAGGGTGGGGGTGCCGCTGGCGAGCGCCACGAACAGCTCGTGGAACGGGACCGGCTCGCCCCCGACGGTGACCTCGACCGACAGGTCCAGCCAGTCCCCGTCGGCCGTCTCGGCACCGACCAGGCGGACCACCGGCGGCTGGTCGGCCTCACGGAAGTCCGGCCGCTCCCCCTGCTCGTCCAGGCGGAGCCCGTCGATGGCCCGGAGGGCCGGCAGCACCTCCAGGGCGAACCGGGCGGCGGCAAGACCGGCCAGATCGGCCGAAGGGACCAGGCGGGGGCCCAACGGGGTGTCGGCGACCAGGCCGGGGGTGGCGGCGCACCGGTCGACGGCGGCCAGTCGGGCGGCGGCAGCCTCGAGGTCGGCCTCGCCGTCCACCGGACGGGCCGACGGGCCGAGGCCGAGCGACCAGCCGACGGCGACCGACGTGCCGTGCCAGTCCAGCCGCAGCACCAGCTCCTCCTGGACCACCTCGGGCAGCCCCACCGACCCGTCCCCGGAGCACACCGGCAGCCGGCGGCGAAGGGCCGGGTACAGGGACTCCCAGAACCGGTCGAGGTCGCCGGCCGGGATCCGGATGGCGCCGGCCCGCAGCAGCTCGGCCAGGCCGTTGTCCACGGCGACGGCCAGCGGGGCCAGCGCCAGGCTGGTGGGGCCTGGGCCGTTTGCGGGGCCTGGGCCGTTGGCGGGGGCGCGGCCGCGGCCGTTGGCGGGGGCAGGGGCGCCGGCTGGCGGGCGCTCGACCGGGTCGCCGGTCCACCAGGCGATGCCGTGGGCGGGCCGGCCGAGGAGGAGGGCCCGGTCGAGGGCGATGGCGTCGCCGTCGGCCCCGAGGCGGGGGTGGAGGACGAGGCCGGGGCCGTCGCGCCGGGCGTCCAGCAGGACTGGCACCGGCTCGACGTGCAGGTCGACCGGCTCGGCGCTGCGGCCGACCTGGAGGAGCGGCATGGCCAGCTCGCCGGCCTGGCGCAGCAGGTCCCACAGGCGGCGTGACCCGAACGACTCGAGCCAGACCACGTCCTCGCCGTAGGGGGACCAGGTGCGGCTGGCACCGAGGCCGTGCAGGGCACGCAGCTCACGCAGCAGCTCCAGCTGCTGGCGGCGCAGCGGGGTCGAGGCGCTGTAGCCGAGGTAGTCGAGGCGCGACCACGAGATCCCGGTGCGCACCCAGCTGCCGTTCGCCCGCCGGACCACCGGGCGCACCCGGATGCCCGGGCCGGCCACCCCGTTGCGGCGGCTGGCCGGAGCGGAGGCCACCAGCTCGAGCTGCAGCCCGAGCGCCCCCTCCCCGCTCGGGCCCGGGCCGGGGGCAACCGGCTCGGCGATGGCCTGGCGCAGCATGGCCTCCCAGCCGTGGCCTGCTGCCGGCCCGCCAGCGGGCGGGGTGGCAGCGGGCGGGGTGGCAGCGGGCGGGGTGGCAGCGGGCGGGGTGGCGAGCAGGAGGGCGACCACGTGCTTGCAGTTGAAGCCGACCGGGCAGCTGCACCGGCCGGCCACCGACGTCAGGCAACCGCCCGGGCCGGGGCCGTCTCGGTCGACCCGGACGGTGACGGCGTAGGGGCGCAGGCCGCTGCCGGCGACCTCGCCGGCGAGGACGAGGCCGGCGCCGTCCCAGTGGGCGTGGCCGACGGCACCGTTGCGGGCGTACGCCTCCCCCCGGGCGACCGTGCGGGGGTCGAGCAGGCGCTCGAGCCGAGCCACGTCGGTGGTGCCGAGGGCGGCCATCCAGGCGACGGTACCGGACCGGGCAGGCGGCCCTGTCGATCCCTGGCTCGCCCTGCTCCTCGTCAAGGGGTGGCTGCTGCTCGGCGAGGACGGCCGCTGGGCGTGCGGCGGCCGGGCCCCGCCTAGGAGCCGTCGCCGACGGTCACGGAAAGGGTGACCCCGGCGCCGGGCAGCGACAGCTGCTCGGCGAGGACGGTCAGCCGCCCCCGAGCCAGCTCCTCGACGTCGCCGCCAGCCGTGGCCGACGAGCGTTCCACGGTGAACCCCTTGGCCTCGAGCGTGCGGACGTACCCCGACAGCGCCGACCGGCTGGCCTCGTGCAGCTCCACGTACCACTTGGCAGGGCCGATCCGGGCGCTCGAGACGACCGACCCGGGCGGCGGGGGCACTGCCGAGGGGAACCCGGCCGGAAGCCCCGGCGCCGGCGCCACCGGTTGGGTGCCGGTCGGGACGGCCGGCAGCGGGGTGGCCTTCGGGGCACGGATCGTCCCGACCCCGCCGATCGCCTCGACCCGGAAGGTGGTGACCGCCCCCTTCAGGTGGTACGCCGCGGCGTCCGACCCGGACGGGACGCCGGCCGTGTACGACAGGAGGGCGCCCGACCGGTCGGCCACGCAGGCCGTGGCCGTCTCGAGCAGCAGCCCGGACGACGCTGCGGGCGTGGCCACGGCGTAGGTCGTCCCGGCGTCCCCGGCCACGTGGCAGGCGCCCTTGGTGGTGATCCGGATGCCGGCCACGTGGGTGTAGCCGATCAGCCCCTCGGCGGCGGTGCGCTCGCCATCCAGGTGGGACAGCCCGTCGGGCGAGCGGAACGTGACCGGCACGACCCGCCCGAGCACCACGGCGTACCCCCGGCCACCCACGTCGTAGGTGGTCTCCCGGACCGGCATGGTCGCCTCCACCTCCCAGTCCTCCGGGCCGTGGACCGTGCCGGTCAGCGCCAACCGGTAGCCGCCGTTCGACGCCGTCGAGGTGAACCGGTAGCTCGTCAGGCTCCCGAGCGCCCCCAGGTCGAGCCGGTGGGCCACCCCGGGGCCGAGGCGACCGGCGGCAGCCCCGCCTCCCGAGCGGACGGACGCTCCGGCGACGCCGACCCCTGCCGCCAGCCCTGCCGCCAGCCCTGCCGCCAGGCTGGCAGGAAGGCAGACGACGGCGAGGGTTGGCAGCGGTTGTGGCATCCTGACGCTCCTCCGACGGCCGCTTCGACGGCGGCAGGCCGAGCTGGCCGGCCACTGCGGCCGGCCACTGCGGCCGGGCCTCTGCCGGCAGCGTAGCCACGGACCCTCTCGACCGGCGGTGCCCTCCGGGCGGATCGGGGCTCGCCTATGGTGCGGACGATCCAGGGCGGCAGCCGAGCGCGGGAGGGGACAGCGATGGCCGATGACGGCTCGGGAGCGCGTGCGAGCGGCGGTGGCCCGGTGAGCGCCGAGCAGCGCCACTGGAACGACCCCGGCTGGGCGGCCTCGTGGCCGAGGCGGGAGCGGCTGACGTCGGAGGTGACCGGCACCCTGCTCGACCACCTCGGCCCGGTGGCCGGCGAGCGGGTGCTCGAGGTCGGCTCGGGCGGCGGGACGGCCACGTTCGCCCTTGCCGATCGCGTCGGGAGCGGCGGGTCGGTGGTCGCCGTCGACGTGTCCGTTCCGCTGTGCGACCTGGCTCGCAGCCGGGCCGGCGAGCGGGGGATCGACAACGTCACCTTCGTCGTGGCCGACGCCCAGCGGGCCGACATCCCGGGCGGTCCGTTCTCGGCAGCGGTCAGCCAGTTCGGGGTGATGTTCTTCGACGACCCGGTGGCCGCCTTCGCCAACCTGCGCGCCCACGTCGCCGGCGGGGCGCCGCTCGCCTTCGCCTGCTGGCGCTCCCCGGCGGACAACCCGTGGATGGTCAACGCCACCGTGGCCGCCTTCTCGGCCGCCCCGCCGGCGCCACCCCCCGGTCCGGGGGTGCCCGGACCGTTCGCCTTCGCCGACACGGCCGCCACCCTCGCCCTGGTCGGGGCGGCTGGCTGGCAGGCCGCTCGGGCGACGCCGTGCGACGTCGCCGTCGAGGTCGACGAGGAGGTGCTGTTCGACGAGTCCTTCCTCCACGTCGCCGGCGTCCCCGAGGAGCGGGTCGGCCAGGCGGTCGAGGCGGTCCGTGCCAAGCTCGCCCCGCTCGCCCGGCCGGGCGGCCGCTACGAGGTGCCGCTCGCCTTCCAGGTCGTCACCGCCGTCGCCCCGGCCTGACCGGCCCGCAGCGGGCGACCAGCTGGGGTCAGCAGCCCGGAGCGAGGCCGAGCCGGCGAGCGACGGTGCCGGGCGGCTCGGCGAGGCCGGCACCGAGGAGCTCGCGGTCGGCGCTGACCAGCACGACACCGAGGCTGGCGGCGGCGGCGGCCCAGCAGGCGTCGTAGAAGGTGAGGCGCCGGTCGGCGCCGAGCAGGGCGGCCCGGCGAAGCCAGTCGGTCGACATGGCGAGCGGGGCGCCGCAGATGGCCACGAGGTCGTCGAGCTGGTCGGCCACGTCGGCCCCGTCCCAGCCGAGGCGCCGGAGCAGGACGTTGCCGGTCTCGTAGAGCGCCAGGTCAAGCATGCGCGCCTCGATCGCCCCGGCCTGTGTGGCGTCCCGCAACGCTCGGGCCTCGTCGACCTCGGACTCGCCGGATGCGTGGAACCACTTCAGCAGCACCGACGTGTCCACCAGCAGCGAGGTAGGGGGCGGCAGCGAGGTCACCGGGCTCGATCGCGGTCCTGTCGGACGAGCGTGGCCGACTCGAAGGATCCGGCACGGCGGAAGCGGTCCTCCGACCGACGGATGGCGGCTGCGACGGCATCGGGATCGGGTCGGACGAGCTCGCGCCGTGCGGCGGCGGCCAGGAAGGCGCTCCGGCTGGTCGAGCGGGAGCGGGCGGCGGCGTCGACCGCTCGGAGGAGCTCGTCGGGCAGGGACACCATCACCTTGGCCATACCAAGAGTATAGCCGCCGGTGCTGCCGCGAGCGGCCCGGCGGAGCGGGCAGCTGCACCGACCCCGGAGGCACCGGGTTGGCTAACGTCGGGCCGTGTGGCGCGAGCCCTGCCGCCCTCGGCGGCGACAGGAGGAGGCGGACGGGCCACTGCTCGGGCAGGCGCTGTGGGTGGGTGGCGTCCTCGACCAGCCGGGGCGGGCCGCCCTCCGGCGGGCGCTCGCCGGTCGGGTCGACGAGGCGGCGGCGCTCGAGAGGGTCCCGGTGGCAGACCACGGCGTCGGTGGGCTCGTGCGAGGGGCGCTCGGGGAGGCGCTGCCGGGCCAGCTCGACCGGCTCCGCTCGACCCGGGCCACGCTGCTCCGACTGTTCCCCGGGTCGGCGCTGGCGCCCGACGGGGAGGTCACCTCGCTCGACCTGGGCCGGCAGGGGACGGCAGCGCTGTCCAAGGTGGGATGGACACGCTGGTCCGACCTGGTCGACCGGCCGGTGCGGAGCATCCTGTCGCTGCCCGGCGTCGGTGGGCAGGCCGCCAGCAGGCTGCTCGAGTCGTGCTTCGCCCGCAGCCTCGCCACCGTCGTCGACACCTGGGCATCGGACCCGGCGGCAGGCGACCTCGGGGTCGTCCTGCGCCACGAGCGGGGTGAGGCAGGCCAGCCGGTCCTCGAGGCCCTGCTCGAGCGCTGGAGCGGGGACGGACCGCCGGCCGCCGGCGAGGCCGCCGGGCGCCTGCTCGAGGCGGCAGCCCCGTGGGCGCTCGATGCCGGGGGTGCCCTGTCGACCCTGCTGACGGCCGCCGGCGACGAGCGAAGCAGGATGGTCTTTGCCGCCCTCTGCCTGCCGAGGGGGTCCCGGCCGGCCGCCGGGGAGCTGGCGATCGGGCTCGGGGTCTCCGGGGCGCGGGTGCTGCAGCTGCGCGACCGAGCCGAGGCCCGTGTCCGGGACGCCCTCGGCACCGCCCCGTTCGCCACCCGGTGGCTGGTCGCCAGCCTGGCCCGGCGGCTCGGGCCGGTGGCGGCGGAGGAGCGGGCCATGCGCACCCTCGGCCGGCTGGGCGTGGGCGATCCTCGGGGCGATCCTGGGGCAGCCGACCTGGCGCTGTTCCTGGCCGGCCCCTACCACGAGGTGGCCGGCCGGCCCGGCTGGCTGGCGACCGACCCGAGGTCGCTCGTGGCGACGACCACCGCCGGCCTGCAGGCCGACGGGGGGGTCCGACCGCTGGCCGACCTCGCCGGTGAGCTGGCCGCCGCCGGCGTCCGCCCCGACGAGCTCGAGGCGTGGCTGACCTCGTCGGGGGCGGCCGTCGCCCACGAGCTCGCCGTCCAGGCGACCGGTCCGCTGGCCGACGCCGTCGAGCGGATCCTCGACGCCCACGGCTCGGCCCGGTCCGCCGACGACCTCGCCGCCGACCTGGCCCGCGCCGGCCGGGCCGTCGACCCGGGCACGTTGGCGCGCCTCGGCGGTCACCGCCGCTTCCGGATGGCCGACGGGGCGCTGTCCCTCGCCTGCTGGGGGGCCGGCGGCCCGGCCATCCCGAGCGGCCCGGCCCCGCCGGTCCGGCCAGCGGGGAGCGACCGGGCCGGGCGGCGCGAGCAGACGGCCCCGGCGGCCCAGACGGCCCCGGCGGGCGAGCGGCAGTGGCTGGCGGTGCCGGTCGACCACGACGTGCTGCGGGGCTCGGAGGGGCCGGTGCCGGTGACGCTCGTCGACGACCTCGGCATGGCACGGCGCACCCGGCGGACGTTCTCGAGCCGGTTCGGACCGGTCGCCCTCTCCTATGATGCGCCGGACCCGGCCAGGGGCTCGGTCCGGGCGGTCGCCCTGGCGACCGGGGCCCAGGCAGGCGACACGCTGGTGCTGGGGTTCGCCAGGGCCGGCGACGTCACCGTCGAGGTGCGCCGGGCCGCCGCCGGCGAGCGGGCCGGCGAAGGCGACAGGGTGACGGCCGCGGGCAGACGACCGGGAACGACCGAGACGGCAACCGGAGGGGCATCGTGACGAACCTGGCGAGGAGCGACCGGCGCACCGGGGGGACCGGCGGGGAGGCGAGCCTCGAGGAGGCCCTGCGGGCGGTCGAGCTCGACGCCGACGCGGCGCTGAAGGCCCTCGGGGCGGCGCTGCGGGCGGCCAAGCGGGCCAAGCTGGCGGCGGCGACCGGCCAGGTGCGCGACCTGCAGGTGGCGATGGAGGCGGCCGTGGCGCTCGCCGGCGAGGCGACCGGGGCGGCGGCGGCGCTCCGGGACGGGTGGACCTTCGACGTGGCCGGCTGGATCTCGTCGGGCGCCTACGCCAAGGAGCTGCTGGCGGCGGCGGCCGAGGCCGGGGTGAAGGCGTTCGAGTCGGACGAGCGGATCCTGTGCTACCCGGCCGTCGTCCAGGTGTCGGCGAGCGACGCCACGGTGGCGGTTGACAAGCGGAAGGACCGGCGGATCCGGCCGTCGGTCGTGGTACGAGCCCTCGGCGCCCTCCAGCAGCGGCCGCCGGCGTTCAAGGCGGACGCCTTCATCGAGAGCCTGGCCACCGCCTACCAGCTGGTGGTGGCCGACAAGGGGCTCCGCCCGGGCGGGCCCGCCCGGCTGGTAGAGGTGCACAAGGTGCTCACCCTGCTCCCCGGGGCGGCCCGTGACTACACCCGCCAGGAGTTCGCCCGGGACATCTACCTGCTCGACCAGAGCGGCATCGTCGAGACGAGGGACGGCCGGCGGATGACCCTGCCGGCGAGCGCCATGACGAGGGGGTCCGGCGTCCTGACCACGGTGACCAAGGCGGGCCAGACCAAGGTGTACGTCGGGGTCGCCTTCGCCGGGGGGTCGGCATGATCGCCGTTCGGGACTACCTCGAGACGCTCGACGGGGAGTACGTGTCGGACTACGTGGCCTCCGGTGGGGCGGCCGTCAAGTTCGTCGTGCCGGCCGACGAGGAGGCGGCGGCCACCTTCCTCGACGGGCTGTCGGGGGCGGCCGGTCGGGCCGGCTACCTGATGGCCTCGGTGGACGCCGCCGAGACCCGGGTCCACCTGCTCGACCAGGTCTTCACCGAGGTGGCCCGCCAGGTCGACTGGGACGAGCTGGCCGGCGTCGCCGCCAGGTCGGCGGCGGCAGCCGCCGGCTACCCGGTGCCGGCCGGCGCAACCCTGGCGGTCGAGCAGCTGGCCGCCCACCACCGGGTCGAGGCCGGCGAGCTGAAGCGGGACGTCGACCGCCAGCTGCAGGCACGGGTGCACCAGGACTACGCCATGGTCCAGGAGCTCCGCACCGCCATGCTCCGGCTGTGCCAGGCCCAGCTGCACACCGGCCAGGTGGCCGAGGCCGAGCACGCCGCCATCCTCGACTGGCTGCGGGGCGACCTGCGCCAGATGTCCGCCCTGCGCTCGTCGCTGATCTTCCGGCGGATCGGCCGGCACAACGCCCGGCAGCTGCTGTTCTCGCTGGCCCACTGGCTGTCGGTCAACGACCGGGCCGGGCTCGTGCTCGTGCTCGACCTCCGCCGCCTCGGCTACGCCCGCCGCCCGAGCCCGGAGGAGCGCCAGGGCCTGTACTACACGAGGGCGGCCCTGCTCGACGCCTACGAGGGGCTGCGCCAGCTGGTCGACAACACCGACGAGATGGCCAACCTGCTCGTCGTCGCCGTCGCCTCGCCGGCCTTCCTGTCGGACCCCGGGCGAGGGCTCGACGCCTACCAGGCGCTGAAGCTGCGGATCTTCGACGAGGTGCGCGACGTCAACCGGGACAACCCGCTGTCGTCGCTCGTCCGGGTGGGGGCGACGTGAGCGGCGGCGGCTCGCTCGAGGCGAGGCGCGCCCTCGAGGCGCTGCGGGCCGGCGTCCCCAACCGCGACGCCGTCGCCGTGCTCGGGTCGACCCAGCAGGGCGTGCGCGACCGGTTCAGCGAGCTGACCGCCGCCGTCGCCGGCCTCCCCGAGGGACCGGCGCCCGGCGGGATGCTCATCGGCGGGGGGTTCGGCTCGGGCAAGAGCCACGTGCTGGAGCACCTCGCCCACGTCGCCCTCTCCGGCGGGTTCGTCGTGTCGAAGGTGGTCATCTCCAAGGAGACCCCCCTTTACGACCCGGTCAAGCTCTACCGGGCGGCCATCGAGCACGCCAAGGTGCCCGGGCGGCCGGGCTCGGCCATCGACGAGATCGTCGCCGGCCTCGACGTCGACTCGCAGCGCTACGCCGACCTGTACCGCTTCGTCCACCAGGAGGACGGGCCGGTCGACAGCCGGTTCGGGGCGACCCTGTTCCTGTACGAGTACGCCCGAGGCGACGAGGAGTTCGCCGACCGCCTCGTCCGGTTCTGGGCGGGAGACCCGCTGCCGGTCGGCGACCTGCGCCGGCGCCTCAAGGAGGCCGGGGCGGCCGCCACCTACCGGCTGGGCGCCATCAAGGAGCGTGACCTCGCCCGGCACCGGTTCCGCTTCGTCGCCCGCCTCGTCCAGGCGGCCGGCTACGCCGGGTGGGTCGTCCTGCTCGACGAGGCCGAGCTGATCGGCCGGTACTCCGCCCTCCAACGAGCCCGCTCGTACGCCGAGATCGCCCGCCTGGTGCGCGGCGACCGCGACGACCCGGGCGCCCCGCTGTGCAGCGTGCTCGCCACCGTCGACGACTTCGAGGGCCAGGTGCTGGTCGGCAAGAACGACATCGAGCTGATCGGCAAGCGGCTCCGCTCCCGGGGCACCACCGAGGACGACGTGCTGGCCGCCCAGGCCGAGACCGGCATGCGGATCATCGAGCGCGAGCAGGTCCAGCTCCAGCCACCCGGTCGGGACGAGCTCGACCGCCTGTACGCCCGGCTCAAGACCATCCACGCCGACGCCTACGGCTGGCAGCCCCCCGACGTCCCCGGCCTCGAGCGGCTGCCGTCCAACCGGATGCGCCAGTACGTGCGCGCCTGGATCAACGAGTGGGACCTGCGCCGCCTCGATCCCTCCTACCAGCCGCACCTGTCGGTCGACCAGCTCGCAGTCGACCTCGCCACCGACCCGGACGCCGGCGAGCCGGCCGCCGGCGAGGGGGACGGCGAGGGCAGATCGGCCTGACGGCGATGCTCGCCGACGAGCTGGTGCGGGTGCTGGCGAAGCCGGGCGGGATGACCGCCGCCGAGCTCGCCGTGGCGGTGGCCGTCGACGAGGAGGCGGTGGTGGTCACCCTGCATGCCGCCCACGACCGGTTCCGCTGCGACCGGGGCTCGCCGTCGCGGTGGTGGCTGGCGGCCGGCCCGGTGCGGGGCACCGCTCGGACGGGGAGGGAGCCGGGACGGCAGCCGGCCAAGCTGGTCGGGCTGCACGCCTGGCAGGCAGATGCCCTCGCCGCCTGGGCCGCCCAGGGCCACCGCGGCGTGGTCGAGGCGGTCACCGGGGCGGGCAAGACGATGGTGGGCATCGCCGCCGCCCTCGAGGAGCTGGGCCGGCGCGGCCAGGTGGTGGTGCTCGTCCCGACGGCCGAGCTCCAGCGGCAGTGGGTCGCCGAGCTGTCCTGCCGCCTGCCCGACGGCGCCCGGGTGGGGCAGCTCGGCGCCGGCTCGGGCGACCGCCTGGCGAGCTGCGACGTGCTCGTCGCCGTGGTCAACAGCGCCCGTGCCGGCGACCTCCGGCCGGTTCGCCGCGGTGGGCTGCTCGTGGCAGACGAGTGCCACCGGTACGGAAGCACCGTCAACCAGATGGCGCTCGACCGCCGCTTCTCTCGCCGGCTCGGCCTGAGCGCCACGTACGCCCGGGACGACGGCGGCAGCCGGACCTTCCTCGACCCCTACTTCGGCGGGGTGTGCTTCCGGCTCGGCTATGCCCGAGCCGTCGCCGACGGGGTGACCGCCCGGTTCAGCGCCACCCTCGTCGGCGTGCGCTTCTCGGACGAGGAGCAGGCCGGCTACGACGACCTGACGGCGGCCATGGCGAAGGCACGAGCCCGGTTGCTCGCCCAGCACGGCGTGGTGCCAGAGCCGTTCGAGGCGTTCCTCCGGGCCGTCGTGGCGCTGGCCGACGGCAACGGCCCCGGCAGCCGGCTGGCCCGGACGTACCGCCAGGCGATGCTCGAGCGGCGCCGGCTGCTCGCCGACACCCCGGCCAAGGAGGCGGCCCTCGTCCGCCTCGCCCCGGCCGTCGAGGCGGCCGACCGCGCCCTCGTGTTCACCCGGAGCATCGCCGGCAGCGAGCGTGCAGCGGCCCTGCTCGCCGTGTGCGGGCTGCGGTCGGGCGTCGTCCACTCGGCCCAGCCCGCCGGCGAGCGGCGAGCGGCCCTCCAGCAGTTCGCGGCGGGAGCGCTCGACGTGCTGGCGGCACCCCGGGTGCTCGACGAGGGTGTCGACGTGCCGGCCGCCGATCTCGCCGTGATCGTCGGCGCCAGCCGGTCCCGCCGCCAGATGGTCCAGCGGATGGGGCGCGTCCTGCGCCGAAAGCCGGACGGCCGGACGGCCCGCTTCGCCGTGCTCTTCGTCGAGGGCACCGTCGAGGACCCCCGGCGGGGCGCCCACGAGGCGTTCCTCGGGGAGATCCTCGACGTCGCCGAGGCGACCACCTGCTTCCCGGCAACCCTCGCCCAGGCCACCCCGGCCGTCGTGCTCGCCTCGCTCCGCCCCGACCAGTAGCCGACCCCGTAGCCGACCCGCAGCTGGGCCTGGAGCCGGGCCGGTGACCGGCGGACCTCGTGGAGCATCTCCGGGACGCCCTCCATCAGGTCGTGCCGGGTCAGCATCTGGCCGGCCGCCGAGGAAAGGGCGGCAACCCCGGTGCCGTGGCGGGCCCCCTCGAGGACGAACGACGACAGGAGGGCGACCGCCTCCGGGCGGTTCGGCTGCGCGCCACCCAGCTGGTCGCCCTAGCTCCGCCGTCACTCGACCGACGGTGGCAGGCGTCGTCGGGCCGGGTTGGCAACAGACCGTCCACGACCGGCGCCACCGAGCGAGTGGCGCGAACGGGGCGGCGGGTGTCCCAGACGGCAAGCCAGGGCGGCCTAGCGTGGCGCGGTGACCGACCAGACGGGCGCAGGCGCTGCCGGCATCATCCACACCGAGCAGCTGACCAAGGTCTACCCGCGCGCCGAGGTGGCCTCGGTCGACCGGCTCGACCTCGACGTGACGGCCGGCGAGATCTTCGGGCTGCTCGGCCCGAACGGCGCCGGCAAGACGACGACGGCCGGCATGCTCACCACCCGGGTGGTGCCGACCTCCGGGCGGGCGCTCGTCGGGGGGGTGGACGTCGCCGCCCACCCGGCCCTCGTCAAGCAGCTGACCGGAATCGTCTCCCAGCAGAACACGCTCGACCGCCAGCTGACCGTCTGGGAGAACCTGTACTACCACGGCCGGCTGTTCGGGATGGGGGCGCCGGCCTCCCGGCGGATCGCGAGCGAGCTGCTCGAGCAGCTCCAGCTGGGCCGGTGGGCGAAAGCCTCGGTGTACGCCCTGTCCGGCGGGATGGCCCAGCGGCTGATGGTGGCCCGGGCGATCTTCCACCGGCCGGCCGTCCTGTTCCTCGACGAGCCCACCGCCGGGCTCGACCCGCAGAGCCGGCTCGCCCTGTGGGAGATCCTCGAGCAGCTCCACGAGGACGGCCAGACGATCCTTTTGACGACCCACTACATGGAGGAGGCCGACCAGCTGTGCGACCGGGTGGCCGTGATGGACCACGGCAGGATCCTCGCCCTCGACACGCCGGCCGAGCTGAAGCGCCAGCTCGGGACGGACACCGTCGTGTCGGTGCGGGCCAGCGGTGACCTCGAGGCGCTCGGCGAGCGGCTCGCCGGGGAGGTGGGCGGGATCACCGGGCGGCGGGTCAGCGACGGGGTGCTCCAGCTCCACCTGCGCGACGCCCACCGGCCGATCCCGCAGATCGTGCTGGCAGCCGAGCGCAACGGGTTCGAGCTGGCGGACATCTCGGTGGCCGAGCCGACCCTCGAGACCGTGTTCATCAGCCTGACCGGAAGGGAGCTACGCGACTGATGTCGCTCGCCACCTCAGGGCAAGCCGGGACGACCACCCCCGGGCACCAGCCCATCGCCGTCAACCTGCGGCCAGTGGTCGCCGCCAGCACGACGGCCCTCGGCGCCCTGCTGCTGCGAGACCTGCGGGTCCTGTGGAAGGACCGATGGGTGTTCGTGCTGCGGACGCTGGTCCAGCCGTTCTTCCTGTGCTTCGTCTTCCTGTTCGTGTTCCCCAAGATCGGCCAGGGCGTCGGCGGGCGGGGGGCGGGGGGCGAGTCGGCCTTCGCCACCGTCCTCGTCCCCGGGGTGGTCGGCATCTCGATCATGTTCCAGGGGGTCCAGTCGATCGCCCTCAACATGGCCCAGGAGTTCGGCTACACCCGCGAGATCGAGGACCGCGTGCAGGCCCCCTGCCCGATCTGGCTGGTGGCCGTCGCCAAGGTCCTGTCGGGGGCCGCCCAGGGGGTGATCTCGGCGGTGATCGTCCTGCCCATCGCCGACGTCGTCCACGCGGCGGGCGTGCATGCCCACCTCGACGTGCACTGGGCGGTCGTGCTGACCCTGGTGCCGCTGGCCTGCGTCGCCATGTCCGGGCTCGGGCTGGTGCTCGGGACGAGCTTCGAGCCACGCAACATCGGGCTCATGTTCGGGTTCATCATCCTGCCGATCACCTTCCTCGGCGGCACCTACTACTCCTGGACCACCCTCGCCCCGGTCAAGGTCGGTGGGTTCCCCTGGCTCCAGGCGCTGGTCCTGCTCAACCCGCTCATCTACGTCAACGAGGGCATGCGGGCCGCCTTCACGTCGTTTCCCCACCTGCACCTGTACGTCGTCTACCCCGTCCTCGCCGGGTTCGCCGGGCTGCTCTTGTGGCTTGGCCTGCGCAACTTCCGCCGGCGCGTCCTCAGCTGACCAGCTCCCCACCGACCAGGTCTGGACGGCCGGCTGGTCGGCCTCGACGAGCGCCCCGCCGAGCTCGGTTGCAGACCGGGATCGCGGTCGTCACCATCAGGTCATGGGCACCGACGCCGCCACCCTGCGAGCCGCCCGCCTCGACGACGCCGCCGCCATCGGACTGGTCCACGTCCGCTGCTGGCAGGAGACCTATGCCGGACACTTCCCCCAGCAGTTCCTCGACGGCCTCGACCCCGCACAGCGGGCCGACCGCTGGCGGCGCACCCTAGGGCGCACCGACCGGGACCGCCAGGCCGCCCTCGTCGCCGACCTGGACGGCACTGTCGGAGGTTTCGCCAGCGTCGGACCCTGCCGTGACGACGACGCCCACGGCGCCGGCGAGGTCTATGCCATCTACCTGCGCTCCGCGCTGTGAGGACAGGGCCTCGGGCGCCAGCTGATGGCCGCAGCGCTCGACACGCTCGCCGGCTTCGACTTCGACGAGGCGACCCTCTGGGTGCTCGAAGGCAACGACCGGGCCCGCCGGTTCTACGAGGCAGGCGGCTGGAGCGCTGACGGCGCCAGCAAGGTCGATGACGGCCTGGGTTTCCCCATCGCCGAGGTCCGCTACCGGCGGGCGCTGACCTGACCGGCGCGGCGGTCGAGCCGGCACCGGCACAAGAGGCCCACCTCACCGTCAAACGCCACGCCCGCTACGGCGAAGGGTGCACGCCCTCCGCCATCAGGCCCGACTTGGAAGGTGGCGCCCAGCTCTGGACCGACCAGGTCTGGACGGCCGGGACGTCCGCCTCGACGAGGGCGCCGCCCCCGACGTACAGGGCGTCGGTGCCGATGTCCTGCCAGTTGGCCGGGTTGGAGGAGGAGAACAGGATGTCGCCCGTCTGGAGGCCCGTCCACGGCACGTGGGTGCCGCCGGCGTGGTACTGGTCGGCGGCGGTCCGCGGGAGGGCCTTGCCGGTGACCGACAGGTACGACCGGTAGACCAGTCCCGAGCAGTCGTAGTTGGCCGGACCGGTGCCTCCCAGCCGGTAGGGCTTGCCCAGCTGGGAGAGGGCGAACAGGACGGCCTTGTCCCCGACGGTGACCGGCCGAACGACCAGCGCCTCGAGCGGGGGGCTCCCGACCGGGTTGAACGGGTCGTCGAAGGCTCCGCAGCCGGCGTGGACGGCCGACCCGAACGCCCACGACGTGCCGTTCTGGTCCTCGATCCAGTAGCCGGTGCCGGCGGCGTCGGCCACCAGCTTCTCTGCCGGGTCGGTCGCGGCCGCCAGCGGGTGGGCCCCGTAGTAGTGGGCGTCGCCGAAGCTGTAGATGGATCCGGTCGAGGTCAGCTCCCAGTAGCCCTTGCCGTCGGCGGTCGACGCAAGGTCGACCACCTGGCCGGTCGGCCCGCTCCCCGGTCGAGGGCCGTAGGCGGTGGCGTCGCCGAACCCCTGGACCTGGCCGTCGGCCGACAACAGCCAGTAGCCCCGGCCGTCCGGGGTGGCGACCAGCCGGACCACGTGGCCAGGTCCGGTGGCCGGGTCGTGGCCGACCCCGAACGGTCGGGCGTTGCCGTAGGCGGTCACGTCGCCGTCGGCCGACACGACCCAGTAGCCCTTGCCGTTGGCCGTCGCCGTCAGGTCGCTCACCGGGCCGGCCGGCCGGGCCCCTGGGGTGGCCGGCGGGTAGGTGGCGGCGATGCCCCGGGCGACCACCTGGCCGGCCGTCCCCACCATCCAGTACCCCTGCGTCGACCCCAGCTGCGGGGTGAGGCCCCCCGTGTAGGACAGGTCGGGCACCACGTCGGCGAGCGTCCCGGTGAAGTTGCCGGCGCCGTGCAGCGGCGCGGCGTTGTCGAACGCGTACACCGACCCGGTGGTCGTCGCCAGCCAGAAGCTGTTGACGGCCGGCCCCGGCCCCGACGACGAGCCGAAGCAGGCGGCCGGTGGCGGCGAGGCACCGGCCGCCGGCAGGGCAGTGACACGCAGGGCAGTGGCACCAAGGGCAGTGGCACCAAGGGAGACGCCGGCGAGGGCGGCAGCGACAGCGCTGCGGCGGGCGGTGGCGAGCATGGGGCGGAGCCTAAGCCACGGCGACCGAGCTCGCCGCCGGCCGCCGGACCCCGGGCGCGCCGGGCCCCGGGCGCGCCGGCGCCGGCCCCTTGGCAGCGAGCTGCCAGAGGGCCGGCGAGTGGGGGGACCGGCGCCGCCGGGATGCGGCGGTCAGGGGCCGACGGTCAGGCGATCTCGGCGACGACCAGGTCGTCGGGGAGCGGCTCGTCGGCGGTGGCCGTGTCCGTGCGGTCCCGGCGGACGGCCAGGGCGAGGGTGACGGCGGTGGCCACCAGGAAGAGGGCGGCGGCGAAGAAGGCGCGGTCGGCCCCCACCACGAAGGCGTGGCGGGCGACCGCACGGGCCGCCTCCCCGGCCGGGGCGTGGGCGGCGGCGGAGCGGCTGGCCGAGCCGAACACCGACACGAGGACGGCCAGGCCGAGCGAGCCGCCGACCTGCTGGGCCACGTTGACCAGCCCGGAGGCGGCACCGGCGTCGGCCGGGGCCACACCGGCCAGGGCGACGTTGGTGAGCGGGACGAAGGCGAACCCGTTGCCGGCCCCGAACAGGACGAGCGGGCCGAGCACGTCGAAGTAGGAGCTGCCTACCGACAGCTGGGTCAGCCAGGCCAGGCCGGCCGTCGACAGGAGGACCCCGCCCACGAGGAGGGCCTTCTCGGGAAGCTTCCGGCTGAGCACCCGGGCGCTGGCCTGGGAGGCCGAGAACAGGGCCACGGTGAGCGGCAGGAAGGCCAGCCCGGCCACGAGCGGCCGGTAGCCGAGCTCGTCCTGGAGGAACTGGGTGAGGAAGAAGAACATGCCGTACATGCCGGCCACCAGCAGCAGCCGGGCCAGGTAGGAGGCCGACCGGTTGCGGTCGGCGAACAGCCGGAGCGGGGTGATCGGCTCGGCGGCCCGCTGCTCGTTGAGGACGAACCCGGCCAGCAGGACGGCCCCGGCCACGAACGACCCGACGGTGGTCGGGCTCGACCAGCTGGAGGTGGCGGCGTGGATGAACCCGTACACGATCGCCCCCATCCCGAGGGTCGAGGTGAGCGCCCCCGACAGGTCGAACCGGCCGCGCCGGCGGCCGGTCTCGGTGACCAGGCGGGCGGCGCCGACCACCACCAGGATGCCGATGGGGACGTTGACGTAGAACACCCAACGCCACGACAGCCACTGGGTGAGCACCCCGCCGGCCAGCAGGCCGATGGCCACCCCGCCCACCGACATGGCGGCGTACCAGGCGATCGCCCGCCGGCGGGCCGGACCCTCGGAGAACTGGACCATCAGCAGGGCCAGCGCCGACGGGGCGGCGAAGGCGGCCCCGGCCCCCTGGACGGCGCGTGCCGCCAGCAGGAGGCCCGACGAGGTGGCGAGGCCGCCGGCCATCGAGGCCACCGTGAACAGGGTGATCCCGGCCAGGAACGTCCGGCGGCGGCCGAGCAGGTCGCCGGCTCGGGCGCCCAGCAGCAGGAGACCGCCGAACACCAGGGTGTAGGCGTCGATCACCCACGACAGGCCGGTGCTCGAGAAGCCGAGCGACTCCTTGATCCGGGGAAGGGCGATGTTGACGATGGTGGCGTCCAGGACGACCATCAGCTGTGCAGCAAGGATGATGGCAAGCACGAGGCCTGACCGGTCCTTGTGGACCTGGCCGGCTCGCCGATCGAGGTGCATCGACACGAAGGCATGCTCCAGAGGTAGGATCTCGACAGAAGCGGAGGCTTCCTCCGATCACTATACGGAGGATTCCTCCGTTTGACAAGCGGGCGCTGTGTGGGCGCCGAGCGGACAGGTAGCAGGTGGCAGCAACCAGAGCGGCGAGCCGGCAGGCCCGCCTCGACACCGAGCCGGGACCCCAGCCGGAAGCCGGCGTCGCCGGTGGCCCGTCGGGGGGCCGGCCGGCGAGAGCGGACGCCGTGCGCAACCGGGCACGGCTGATCGAGGCGGCGGCGGCGGCGTTCGCCGAGCGGGGCGAGGCGACCTCGCTGGAGGACGTGGCCCAGCGGGCCGGGGTCGGCATCGGCACCCTGTACCGCCACTTCCCCACCCGGGACGCCCTGGTGGAGGCGGTCTACCGGAGCGGCGTCGAGTCGCTGTGCGAGGCGGCCGACCAGCTCCTGGCCGACCTCCCCCCGGACCGGGCGCTGGCGGAGTGGATGGACCGGTTCGTGTCGTACGTTGCCACCAAGCGCGGCATGCTCACCGCACTGCGGTCGCTGCTCGACGCCGACGCCACCCTGTTCGACGACTGCAGGGCCTGCCTCGAGGCGACGGCCGCCCGGATGCTCGGGGCGGCCGCCGAGTCGGGGTTCGTCCGCCGTGACGTCGACGCCGGCGACCTGTTGCGGGCCATGGGCGGCATCTGCATGGCCACCGACGCCTCCCACCGGACCGACCAGTTGCGCCCACTGGTCGGGCTGCTGCTCGACGGGCTCCGCTTCGGGGCCACCCGGGGCTGACCTCCGGCACCCCCCCCCGCAACGCCCCCTCGGGGCCCCCTCGGTGCCCCTTCGGCCATTGCCGCGGGATCCTGCCGGCAAGGCGGTACGGTGAGGTGGTGCACCAGGGGTTTCCGGCCGGCAGTGGCCCCGGTGAACCCTCCCATCCTTTGGGAAGGTCGGCCGGCAGGGACACCGTGCGGCGGGAGCGCTCGTTCGGGGGGCGCCCGGAGGACGTGCACGAGGTGCGCTCGTTCGTCGCTGCGGCCGCCGGCGAGGCCGGGGTGGACCTGTTCGCGGCCACCCTGGCGGCGAGCGAGCTGGCCACCAACGTGGTGGTCCACGCCGGGACCCCGTTCACCGTCTCGGTGGCCGTCGGGCCCGGCCGCTTGCGGGTGGAGCTGTCCGACGGGAGCGCCCTGGCGCCGGTCGCCCGGGCGACCGACCACGACAGCGCCAACGGGCGGGGGGTGCCCATCGTGCAGGCGGTCACCGACCGGTGGGGGTCCGGCCGGAGGGCGACCGGCAAGGTGGTGTGGTTCGAGCTGGACCGGCCGGTCGGCGCCACCGGGTAGGGCCGGTCGTCGCCTTCGGGCACGCTCGTCAGCAGTCGGCCAGGGCGCGCAGCGAGCTGCACATCTCACTTCGCCGGGGTCCCAGGGAGCCGATCCGGGCGACCAGGGCGGACCGCCGGACCCGCTGCAGGTTGTCGAACGAGGCGACGCACTCGACGGCCAGCCCCTCGTCGGCACCCAGGTGCACCTCGGTCGGGATGTGGCGCACCGTACGGCTCACCGGGGCCGCCACGATGCCGGCGAGCACCGGGGCGGCCTCGCTGCGCGTCACCACCAGCACCGGACGCCGCTTGTCCTCCGCCTCGGCCCACCAGATCTCCCCCTGGGCCGGCGTTGCTACCACGCGGCTGCGCTGCGACCGGCTGCGGCGCTGCGACCGGTGGCGGCGATCCGGGCAGCGGCGGCGGTGACGGCAGCCGCAGCCGGACCGGCCAGGCGGACGTCGACCTCGTGGTTGACGGTGAGCCCGTCGTAGCTGAAGTTGGCCGAGCCCACCACGGCAGCGGTCCCGCAGGCGAGCACCTTGGCGTGCAGGTACGGCTCGGACGGCGCCGTCACCACCCGGACCCCGCCGGCCCGCAGCCGCTGCATGGCGACGGCAGCCCCGTAGGCGGACCCGTTCAGGTCGACCGTCACCCGCACCCCTCGGCGAGCGGCGGCGACGAGGCCGTCCCGGATGGTCCAGTCGGTCAGGTAGTTGGCCAGCACCGTGCAGCTTCCCCGGGCGGGCGTCCCGGCCAGCACGGCGAGCATGGCCCCCTCGATCGCCGGCCCGCTGACGAACGGGCCGGCGCTCCCCGACGACGGCCGGCCCGCCCCGCCGGCTGCCGCCCAGTCGGTGGCGATCACCGCCGACGCCGCCTGGCCGGCCGCCGCCCCGTGCAGCTCGACGTCCAGGTCGCTCGTGTACGACGACGCCGCCCCCAGGTTGACCCCGCCGGTGAGCACGGTGGTGCCGTCGACCACCAGCAGCTTGACGTGGTCGATCCCGCCCGCCACCGCCAGCCTGCGCACGGCCACCCCCGCCCGGGCCAGGGTGGTGGCGGCGGCGGCGCTCTGGCCCTCGGTCGGGTCGACCACCACCTGCACGGCGACGCCCCGGCGGTGGGCGGCGACGAGAGCGGCGACGACGGCCGGGTTGCCCAGCTCGTACACCTCCAAGCCGACCGTCCGCCGGGCCCCGGCGATGAGGGCGACCGCCTGGCCGGCCACCGCCGCCGCCGGGACGACCGCCGCGGCGGTCGCCGGCCGTGCGACGACCGCCGGGGTGACAGGGAGGTGGGCGACCATGGCGACGAGGCTACGCAGCGGGTACCTCATCGAGCACGACATGGCACGGCACGGCACACGGCGCACGGCGCCCCGGCGAGGCGATGACCTCTGCGGTGCCGGCCGGGGGCAGGCTGGGTCAGACGACCGTCAGCGAGACCGTCTCGGTGGCGGTGTGCTGGGGGTAGGCCGAGTCGAACACCTCGACCGTGAAGCTGTAGGCGCCGGGCGTGGTGGGGGTGCCGGACAGCAGCCCGGTGGTCGACAGGGTCATCCCGGTCGGCACGGTGCCGCCGACCACCTGCCACGTGTACGGGGCGGTGCCCCCGCTCGCCGTGAACACGAACGAGTAGTACTGGTTGTGGGTGGCCGGCGGGCTCAGGGTGACCGGCGTGGTGATGGCGAGGGCGCCGCTCGACACCTGGATGGTGACGTACGAGGTGGCCGCCTGGACCGGGCTCGAGGCGTCGGTGACGTTCAGGATCACCTGGTAGGTCCCCGAGGCGGTCGGCGTCCCCTCGACGAGGCCGCCCGGCAGGAGCGCCAGCCCCGGGGGCAGGGCGCCGGACACGATCGTCCACGTGTACGGGGCGGTACCGCCGGTGGCCGGCAGGGTGGAGCTGTACGACACGCCCTGGGTAGCCCCGAGGATGGTGGTCACCGGAACGACCAGCGGGGTGGACGTGACGGCGACCGTCAGCTGGCCGGTGGCCGACAGCGCCGGGTTGGAGGAGTCGGTGGCACGCACCGTGAACGTGGACGTGCCGGCCGACGACGGTACGCCGCTGAGGGTGCCGTTGGCCGCCAGGGTGAGCCCGGCCGGCAGGGCGCCGGCGGCGACCGACCAGCTGTACGGGGCGGTCCCGCCGGACGCCGACAGGTGCTGGCTGTAGAACACCCCCTGGCTGGCGGCGGCGAGCGAGCCGGTGGCGATGGTCACCGGCGGGGGGGACACGGTGAAGGCGACCGCCAGCTCGCTCGACAGGGCGACCGGCTTGGCGTCGTCGGTGACCTTGACGGTGGCCGACGTGGTGCCGGCGGTGGTGGGCGTCCCGGACAGGGCCCCGCCCGGCGACAGCGAGATGCCGGCCGGCAGGGAGCCGGCCACGACCGCCATCGTGTACGGCGGCCGGCCCCCCCGCGCCGCCAGCTGGCCGGTGAACCCGACCCCGACGGTGGCCGACAGGGAGAGCGACGACACCGACAGCGGCTGCAGCCCGTCCTGGCGGACGACCACCACACGCCGCACCGTCCTGCCGCCGAGTCCGGCCACGGAGGCCGTCAGGCGGTAGGCCAGGGACCGCGTCGTGTCGGCGGCGCCCAGGTGGACCGCGGTGGCCACGTAGCCGTTCTTGCACCCCCGGTGCGCCCGGCTCACCTTGACGGCGGCCGGGGCGGCGAACCAGCAGGTGGTCGCCGCGCTGACGTGCAGCCGCACCGTCACGGCCCCGCCCCCCGGGCCGACGGTCGGTCGGCCGAGCGCCAGCGAGATGATCGCCGGGCCGCTCGGGGCTGCTGCCATCGGGGCTGCGGCCTTCGGGGCTGGGGCGGCGCCGGCCAGGCCGGCGGAGCCGAGCGTGCCTGCTGCGGCGAGCAGGAGGGCGAGGGGGAGCGATCGCGACACGGTCATCACTCGGGAAGCGTAGTGACCGGTTCTGTCACGGGATGGGCATTGTTGCCCTTCTGGGCAACTTCGGGGCGGCGCCACAGCTGGCGCACAGGAACGCCCCGGGCGGGGGCTACTGGACGGTGAGGGTGACGGTGGCCTGGGCCACCTGGGTGCTGGTCGAGCTGTCCTTGACCTGGACGCTGAACACGTACGTACCGGCCTTGGTGGGGGTGCCCGACAGGGCGCCGTTGCCGGTGAGGATCAGTCCGGGCGGCACGGTGCCGCCGAGCTCCTGCCAGCTGTACGGGGCGGTGCCGCCGGACACCTGGAAGGTGAACCCGTAGATCGACCCGACCGTGGCCGCCGGGAGGGTGGACGGGGCGACCACCGAGATGCTCGACGAGGCGACCACCGACAGGGTGAGGGTGAAGCTGGCCGACTGGACCGGCTGGGAGGCGTCGGTGACCACCAGGGTGACCGGGAACGTCCCGATGGTCGTCGGGGTGCCGGCCAGGACGCCGGTGGACGACAGGGCCACCCCCGAGGGGAGCACCCCCGATGAGATGCTCCAGTGGTACGGGGCCGACCCGCCCGTCGCCGTCAGGAGCAACGAGTAGGGGACCCCCTGGGTGGCGAACGGGGCGAGGGTCGAGGTCACCTGGAGGGAGCCGGAGCCGACCTGCAGGGTGAGGTTGGCCGACGCCGTCTTGCCGGTGGCGTCGGTGGCGGTCACCGTGAGCGGGAACGGGCCGGACACGGTCGGGGTGCCGTACAGGAGCCCGTTGGCCGACAGGGTCACCCCGGCCGGCAGCACCCCGGCGGTGAGCGCCCACTGGTACGGGGCGGTGCCACCCGACGCCGACAGGACGGCGTCGTACACCACCCCGACCGAGCCAACCGGCAGGGGGCCGGTGGCCACCGCCATCCCGGCGGGTGCCGCCGGGCCGGTCGGCGTGGCCGGGTTGGCCGGGCTCACCTTCGTCGGGGCCGCCCGCCGCCCCTTCTGGCGGACCACCACCCGCCGGGTGACCGTGGTGGTGCCCCCGTGCACGTGGGCCACGATCACCAAGGCACGCCCCCGGGTCGACCGGTTGGCGGCCACCCGGGCCACCACGGCGTCGGCCCCCCGGGCGCACGACCGGTGGGCGCGGACCATCCGGACCGCCGGGGCGGCCGTCAACCAACAGGTGGTCGCCCGGCGCACCTTCAGGTGGACCACCGTGACCCCCCCGGTCGCCGGCAGCACGGCTCGGCTGAGCCAGAGGCGGACCACCACCGGCTTCGCCACCGGCCGGCGCCGGGCGGCAGCCGTGTGGGCGGTGGCGGGGCGGGCGGCCGAGGCGGTGCCGGCGGCTGCCCCGATCAGTCCGGCCGCCCCGGCCAGGGTGACGGCGGAGAGGAGCAGGGCGGTGGCGCGTTGGCGAACCGGTCGCATCGTTCGTGGAGCGTACCGGAGGCGGCATCGCACGGGCGGGATGCCGCCTCCGGTCGCTCGACGAGAGGACCTACCGGGTGGTACCGGCTACTAGTTGACCGTCAAGGTGATCGCCTCGGTGGCCGTGTGCACCGGGCTGGCCGAGTCGTACACCTCGACCGTGAAGTTGTACGTCCCGGTTGCCGTCGGGGTGCCGGTGAGGAGGCCGTTGTTCTGGAGGCCCATCCCCGGCGGCGGGGTGCCACTCGAGATCTGCCAGAAGTACGGGGCAGTGCCGCCGGTGGCGGACAGCGGGAACGTGTAGAGGCTGCCCTGGGTGGCCGCCGGGCTGAGGGTGGCCGGGGTGGTGATCGACAGGGTGCCGTTGGTCACGTAGATGGTCAGGTTGGACGTGGTCGTCTGCTGGGGCGCCGACGAGTCGTGCACGGAGAGCACCACCGGGTAGGTGCCGAGGGTGGTGGGCGTCCCCGTGATGGTGCCGGCCGGCAGCAGGGTCAGCCCCGGCGGGAGGGTCCCGGAGGTGACCGACCAGGTGTACGGGTAGGTGCCCCCGGTCGCCGACAGCGTGTAGGAGAAGGCGGACCCGGTGGAGGCGTTGGCGAACTGGCTCGACGTCACCTGGAGGGTGGCGGCGGCCACCGTCAGGGTGAGCTGCTGGGTGGCCGTCACCGCCGGGGTGCCGGCGGTGGTCGCCTGGACGGTCACCGTGAAGGTGCCCGACGTCAGCGGGGTCCCGCTCAGCAGGCCGGTCGGGGCGAGGGTCAGGCCGGACGGCAGGGCGCCGCCGGTGACCGCCCAGGTGTACGGGGCGTTGCCCCCGCTGGCGGTCAGGGTGGCCGAGTAGGCCGTGCCCTGCGCCGCTGCCGGCAGCGACGTGCTGGTCACCGTCACCGGCGGGGCGGCCACCACGAACACGAGCACCACGTCGGCGGTCACCCCCTGCGGCTGGGAGCTGTCGGCGACGGCGACCGTCGCCGAGAAGGTCCCCACCGAGGTCGGCGTGCCGGAGAGGGCCCCGCTGGCCGCCATCGACAGGCCGGGCGGCAGGCTGCCGCCGACCACCCTTGCGCTGTACGGGGCGTGGCCGCCGGCACCGCCCAGCTGCTCGGCCACCGGGACGCCCACCGTGAGGGTGGCGGCCACCGACGGCACGATCGGGGTGAGCCCGGCCTGGGCCAGCTCCACCGAGCGCTGCACGGTCATCCCGTTGGCGCTGCGCACCCAGCCGGTCAGCTGGAAGGTGGCGGTGGCCGTCGACGTGGCCCGGCCGAGGCGGACCACGGTCCAGTCACGGCCGCCGGCGCACCCGCGGTGGGAGCGGTCCACCTGGACGTTGGCCGGGGCGGTGAACCAGCAGGTGGACCCGCGGCTCACCTGCAGCCGGATGGCCGACGCCCCGCCGTTGGCGCCGATCAGCGGCCGGCCAAGGCTGAGCTGGGTGATCGACGGCGGTCCCGACGGCGCGCCGCTGGCGCCGGACACACCTGCGCCGGCGGCCACCAACGCCGCTGCTGCCACCATGACGGCGCTGCCCCGCAAGAGTCTCATGGTGAAAACGTACTGCGCGCGCGTCCACCGGGATGGTCACCCTGCGGGAACGCTGACAGAACCTTCACACTTGTGCCCTCAAACCTTCCGAACCTCGAGCGGCCGGTGGGCCTTCGCCATCTGGTCGTAGTCGTCGTCCTGGGTCACCACCGGCAGCCCCAGCTCGACGGCGGTGGCGGCGATCAACGCATCGGCCAGCTTGACCGTCCGCACGATGCCGGCGCCCCGGCAGTCCGCCACCAGGCGAGCCCACGCCGTCATCGTCGACTCGCCGATCGGCACCGGGTCGATCGTCCGGGCCAACGCCAGCGTGCCCGCTCGACGGGCCCGCGTCCGGTCGTCGGCAGCGCACAGCACGCCCAGCTCCAGCTCGCCCATCGTCACCACCGACACCGTCACCCGGTCGGGCAGCTCGCCGAGCGGCCGCCCGCCTTCACGGGCGATGAACACCGACGTGTCGACCAGCCCGGCCGGCTCGCTCACTGGTCCTCCAACGTCTGTCCCACCAGCAGGTCGAGCTCCTCCCGCAGCGCCGGGTCGGCCGCCCGCCCTCCCAGCTCGCTGCGCAACCGGTCGCCCGACACCCACCGGGACCGCTGGGCATGGGGGACGATGTCGGCGATCGCCTCGCCGTGCACGGTCAGCACCACCCGCTCCCCCGCCCGCACCGCCTCGATCACCTGGCTGGTCCGATTGCGCAGCTCTCGCACGCCGACCTCCATGTGCGACACGGTAGCACCTACCTCCCGACGGCCACCCTCGCCGCGGGCGCCCCCGTCGGGCCGGCGCGGCGCCACCGCTAACCGCTGCCCGCCTCGCGCCGGCCGTCCGCCCCGCCGGGTGGGTCCGGCTCTGGGTCCGACTCTGGGTCCGACTCTGGGTCCGGCGGCGGCTCCGGGTCCGGGCTCCGGTTGCGCAACCGGTTGTGCCAGCCGCACAGCACCCGCCCGTTCTCCTGGGTGGTCTCGCCACCGTGCTCGTAGGGCACCACGTGGTCGACCTCGCACCGCTCGAAGGGCACCTCGCAGGTCGGGTGCTGGCACACCCGGTCGCGCAGCTCGACCGCCCGCCGGGTCGCCCCGGTGAAGAACCGGGTCCGGGCCCCCACCTCGACGCGGGTCCGGCCGTGCCAGACGGCCCGCTCGACGAGCGCCTCGTCCAGGTAGGCGAGCACGCTGCCCGGCGACACCACTGTCCCGTTGGCCAGCTCGCAGATGCGCCCGGCCAGCGTCGGGAAGTCCACCAGCACCGACACGAGCGGGGCCGGGAACCGGGCGTCGGAGGGACAGCCAGCCGAGCGGCGGGCCATCTCGACGAGGGCGTCCGCCCGGCGCTGTGCCGAGGTCCGCTCGAGCTCGCCCGGCAGCGGGTCGCGGCCGAGCGCCACCTTGGCGGCCGCCACGTCCGCCTCGTACAGGTCGTCCGCGAGGCGACGCAGCTCCCCCTCGACGATCGCCCCGGCGATCGGGTCGAGGGTCAGCTTGCCTACATAGGTGCC
>JAKBAA010000019.1 GCA_021809425.1 Actinomycetes bacterium
GTTGCGCGTCATGCGCAGCGCCGCGCTGTACAGCGAAGGCATGAACCCCATCGTGTCGTCGACGAACGTCGCCTGGTCGGCCACGTATCGACCTTATCCAGCCGGCGCCCCTCCCGCGGCACGCCTACCGCCCCCGGGCGTCCCCCGGCGCCCCCCGGCGCCGCGTGCACGCCGCCCGAGCCGAGCGCAGGCGCCGCCCGCCCCCGCCACGGCCATCAGGGCGAGCGCCGCCAGGCTGAGCGCCGCGCCGGTGGCGAACCCGGGCGGGTCGTAGACGAAGCGCAGCACCCCGCCGCCCGGCGGCACCGTCACGGCCTGGACGAGGCCCCGGCGGCGCACCCCCACCGGCACGGCCGGGCCGCTCCCGTCCGCCTGCCAGGTGGCGTGCCATCCGGGCAGGGCGCTCACGGCGCGCACGACGACGGCGCCGGCGGGCGACCACACCGGCACCGCGTCCGGTGCCCCCGGCGGCCCGGCAGCGGCGCCGAGGTGCCCGTTGCCGAGCGCGCCCCCCGGCGGCGCCTCGAGCGCCAGCATCGGCGCCGCACGCCGGTCGACGAACACGGCGAAACCCCCGTCGCGCCCCCGGTAGCGCCAGTGGGGCGGAGCCAGCGCTGCCTCGAGCTGCCCGTCCGCCACGAGCAGGCGCCCGCCGACCGTCCGCACCTGCGCCGGTCCGAGCCGCACGCCCGGTGGCCCGGTGGCCCGCACCGCCACCGCCACGAACGGACGGGCCAGGCCCACGGTGACGGTCCCCCGGCGGTTCGCCGCCGGCCACCACCGGGTCCGGCCGTCCACGCCGACGAGGCCGATCCGCACCGCTCCGTCCGGCCCGCCACGGCGCGCCAGCTGGACCCACCGGAGGGCCAGCGGCTCGCCGAGCGGCCAGGTGACCGCCCCGGCGCCGAGCCGTCGCGTCCCCGTCCCCACCCCGGGCGCAGGGCCACCGCCCCCGGCGGGCGTCACGAGATAGGCCGGCGGGGTCAGCAACACCCGGGTGCCCAGCTGGTCGAGCACCCCGTCGGTCACCGCCGCCGGCGACAGCACGTCCTGGCCGGCCCCGGTGGCGAGGTGCGTCCCGGTCGCCGCCGCATAGCGGGCCCCCACGATCGACCCGTAGCCGAGCACCGACGGGGTGCCGGTCACGACGTTGCCGTCCGGCGTCCCCACCACCGTCAGCTCGGCCGCGTCGAGCAGTCCCGGGTCGTAGATCGCGAAGCGCCCACCGAGCCCCAGGGCGCCGACCGGCCGCGCCGGCCCTGGTGGCGGCGACGTCGCAGCTGCTGCTGCTCCGGCGGCGCCGCCCGCCGTCGCCGCCCGGCCCGGGCGCCCGCTCGAGGGCGAGCTGGGCGGCGGCGCCACCGACGGCGGTGGCAGGGCGGCGGGCGGCACGGCCACGACGACGAGCAGCGCGAACGCCGCCAGGTTGGCCCCCTGCAGCACGGCGAGCCCGCGCCGCACCACCCTCGACGGCCGACGCGGCGCTTCCCAGAACGCCGCGGCGGCGAGCACCCCGCACACGGCGAACGGCACGGCCGCCGGCACCAGGCGCCCTGCCGTCCCGGGGGCGGCCCGCACCCCGAGCGCCGCCACGAACCCGTTGCCCCAGGTCCCCAGCAGCACCACCGGGCTCGCCACGACGAGCCCCCCGACCGCCGCCAGCCACCGGACACGCCCATCCCCGGCCTGGCCCCCGCCGTCGTGCCCGGCCGCCTGGCGACGCCGCCCGAGGTCGTCGACCACGTAGGCGGTCAGCACCGCCAGCGCCAGGTCGGCGACGATCACGTTGCGGCTCTGCAGGCGCTGGGCCCCGTAGAACGGGACGTGGGCCAGCAGGTGGCCGAGCGGGGTGTTGATGCCGAGCGCCAGCACCACGCCCACCACGGCGACCACCTCCCAGACCAGCCACGCCGGCACCGGCCGCCGGCGGCGGAGCCGGCCGAGCAGGGCGAGCCCGCCGACGAGCGGCAGCGCCCCCACGTAGCCGGCGACCTCGGTCAGGCTGTAGGACGGCAGGAAGGCCGGCTGGCGCAGCGATCCGGACCCGCCGAGGAGGTCGGGGACGAGCAGCAGCCCCAGCCATCGGTCCGGCAGCGAGCCGGAGGCGAACAGCGCCACCGACGGCGCCGAGCGCTGCGAGCCCCCCACCGCCTCGAGCCCGGGCAGCCACTGGACCGCCCCGAGCGCCACCCCGACGAGGGCCGCCCCCGCCACCCACCCGAGCGCCGCCCCCCGGCGACCGCCCGCCCCCACCAGCCGCCAGGCGGTGTAGCAGGCCAGCACCACGGCCGCGTCGTCGATCGCCCGCGGCTCGCCGGCCACCACCGTGACGCCGAGCGCCGCCGCCAGCACGACCGCCCAGCGAAGGCGCGGGCCGCGCGGCGTCACCAGCCGGTCGACCGCCAGCAGCTGCAGCGGCACCACGCTCATCCCGGCGACGAACCCGAAGTGGACCACCTGGGCCAGGAACGCCCCCGACCAGGCGAAGGCGAGCGCCCCGCACCCGCTCGCGAACGGCCCGAGCCGCGAGCTGCGCAGGTAGCCGTACAGCGAGCCGGCGGCCACCCACCAGGTCACCACCAGGCCGGCCGTCCAGGCGGCCGTCGCCGGCAGCACGGCGAAGAGCCAGCTGAGCGGGTCGGCCGCCCCGGCGTTCCACCCGCCGAGCAGCGGTGCCCCGCTCCACAGGTACGGGTCGAACAGCGGCAGGTGCCCCGCCCGCAGGTCCGCCCCGACGAGCACCCGCAACGGCTCGCTCTGGGTCAGGTCGTCCCCGAGCAGCACCGGGTGGCCGGCCAGCGCCGGCACCACGAAGGCCAGCAGCGGCAGCACCCCCACCAGCCCCAGCGCCCACCGGTCGCCCGCCCCCACGCGCCGTCGCGCGCCGCGGCGCCGGCCCTCCGCGCCCCCGCCGCCCGACCTCGCCTCCCGGTCCGCCCGCAGCCTCGTCTGCACCGACGCCATGCTGTGCACCGACGGCATGCTGGCAGAACCGTCGGCCCGCCACGGACCGGCCGGCCGGCCGGCCGCATCCCCCTCCTCGTCCGCCGATCTCCCTCCGCCCTCCGCCGTGCCCGTCCGGGGCGCGGCGGACGTCTGACGCCCCCGCCCAGGCCTGCGACCAGGGCATCGACCGCCTCGGCTGGCCGCCACCGTGGGGGCCGTGGCTACGATGACCGGAGCATCGAGCTGCCCGAGGAGCCGAGGAGCCCGCATGGCCATCGTCGTCCGCAACACCCAGCGAACCGACCCCGCCCTCGTCGATGCCCTCGGCGAGCTCGGCGTCGCCACCATCCACGAGGCCCAGGGTCGCGTCGGCCTGCTCGCCAGCCACCTACGGCCGATCTACCGGCCGGTGCGCGTCGCCGGCACGGCGCTCACCTGCGAGGTGGCGCCGGGCGACAACTGGTCGATCCACGTCGCCGTCGAGATGGCCCAGCCCGGTGACCTGCTCGTCGTGACGCCCACCAGCCCCTGCGAGGACGGCTACTTCGGCGAGCTGCTCGCCACGAGCCTCATCGCCCACGGCGTGCGCGGCCTCGTCATCGACGCCGGGGTTCGCGACGTCGCCGACCTCACCGAGCTCCGCTTCCCCGTCTGGTCCAAGGCGGTCTGCGCCCAGGGCACCGTCAAGGAGACGCCCGGCAACGTCCAGACCCCGATCGTCTGTGCCGGCCAGCGGATCGACCCCGGCGACGTCGTCGTCGCCGACGACGACGGCGTCGTCGTCGTCCGCCGCGCCGACGCCGCAGCCGTCCTCGAGCGGTCCCGCGCCCGGGAGGACAACGAGGCCGACAAGCGCAAGCGGCTCCGGGCCGGCGAGCTCGGCCTCGACCTCTACGACATGCGCGACAAGCTCGCCGAGCGCGGCCTCCGCTACCTCGACCAAGGCGCCGGCGCATGATCATCGACTGCCACGGCCACTACACCACGGCCCCGGAGGCGCACACCCTCTGGCGCAAGGCCCAGCTCGAGGCGTTCGAGGCGGCCGGCTCCGCCCCGGCCTACCCCTCGATCTCCGACGACGAGATCCGCACCTCGATCGAGCAGAACCAGCTCCGCCTGATCAACGAGCGCGGCACCGACCTCACCATCTTCTCGCCACGCGCCTCCACCATGGCCCACCACCTCGGCGACGAGGCGGTCAGCCTGGCCTGGTCGCGGGTGTGCAACGACCTCATCGCCCGGGTCGTCGACCTGTTCCCCGACACCTTCGTCGGGGTCTGCCAGCTCCCCCAGTCGCCCGGCGCGCCGATCGCCCACTCGATCGAGGAGCTCGAGCGCTGCGTCACCGATCTCGGCTTCATCGGCTGCAACCTCAACCCGGACCCGAGCGGTGGCAACTGGACCTCGCTGCCGCTCACCGACCGGTCGTGGTACCCATTCTTCGAGAAGATGGTCGAGCTCGACGTCCCGGCCATGATCCACGTCTCGGGCACCTGCAACCCCAATTTCCATGCCACCGGTGCCCACTACCTGAACGCCGACACCACCGCCTTCATGCAGCTCATCCAAGGCGACCTGTTCGCCGACTTCCCCGACCTGCGCCTCGTCATCCCCCACGGCGGCGGCGCCGTCCCCTACCACTGGGGCCGCTACCGCGGGCTGTCCGACATGCTGCACAAGCCACCCCTCGAGCAGCACGTCATGCGCAACGTCTTCTTCGACACCTGCGTCTACCACCAGCCCGGCATCGACCTCCTGTTCGAGGTGGTCGACCTCGACAACATCCTCTTCGGCTCCGAGATGATCGGTGCCGTCCGCGGCATCGACGACCGGACCGGCCACTACTTCGACGACACCAAGCGCTACGTCGACGCCCTCGACCTCGACGACGCGGCGCGCGACCAGATCTACGCCGCCAACGCCCTGCGCGTCTACCCGCGCCTCGCCGGGCGGCTCAAGGAGCGGGGGCGGATCTGACATGGCGTCCTTCACGATGGACCCCGACTGGCTCTGCTTCACCGAGCACCCGACCAAGCCCGCCCACGTCCTGCCGGCCGGCGCCGTCGACGCCCACTGTCACGTGTTCGGCCCCGGCGACCAGTTCCCGTTCGCCCCCGAGCGCAAGTACACCCCCTGCGACGCCAGCAAGGACCAGCTGTTCGCCCTGCGCGACTTCCTCGGCTTCGACAAGAACGTCGTCGTCCAGGCCACCTGCCACGGCAACGACAACCGGGCCATGGTCGACGCCCTCCGCGCTGCCGGTGGCCGGGCGCGCGGCGTCGCCTCGGTCCGCCCCGACGTCACCGACGACGAGCTCGCCGAGATGGACGAGGCCGGCGTGCGCGGCGTCCGGTTCAACTACGTCCGCCGCCTCGTCGACCCCAAGCCGGACGCCTACTACCACGGCATCGTCGAGCGCATCGCCCCGCTCGGCTGGCAGGTCGTCATCTACTTCGAGGCGGCCGACCTCGCCGAGCGGTTCGACTTCTTCGCCGGTCTCGACACGACCGTCGTCGTCGACCACATGGGCCGCCCCGACGTCCGCCAGCCGGTCGACGGTCCCCAGTTCGACCTGTTCGTCAAGCTGATGGACGAGCGCCCGAACGTCTGGGCCAAGGTGACCTGCCCCGAGCGCCTCACCGTGGCCGGCCCCCCCTACGACGACGTCGTCCCCTTCGCCCGCCGGCTCGTCGACACCTTCCCCGACCGCGTCGTCTGGGGGACCGACTGGCCGCACCCCAACCTCAACAGCCACATGCCCGACGACGGCGCCCTCGTCGACTACGTCTGGCGCATCGCCCCGACCGACGAGGCCCGCCACAAGCTCCTCGTCGACAACCCGACCCGGCTCTACTGGGCCGAGAACGCAGGTGCTCGCTGACCATGGCCGATCTCTCCGAGCTCGACGACATCCCCGGCACCACCGTCTTCACCGCCCAGCGCTCCCGCAAGGGCTACTGGCTCAACCAGTTCTGCATGAGCCTCATGAAGGCCGACAACCGGGACCGCTTCCACGCCGACGAGCGCGCCTACCTCGACGAGTGGCCGCTCAGCGAGGCCCAGAAGCAGGCCGTCCTCACCCGCGACTACAACGCGGCGATCGCCGAGGGCGGCAACATCTACTTCCTCGCCAAGCTCTTCGCCAGCGACGGCAAGTCCTTCCAGGACGCCGCCGGCTCGATGACCGGGATGACCCCCGAGGCGTACGCCCAGATGATGCTCGACGGCGGACGCTCCATCGAAGGCTGGCGCTCCAAGAAGGAGGGCCGCTGACATGGCCCGCATCACCGCCGGTCTCACCACCAGCCACATCCCGGCCGTCGGCGCCGCCTTCGACCTCGGCAAGACCGAGACCGACTACTGGCGGCCCGTCTTCGAGGGCTACGACTGGACCAAGCAGTGGATCCGGCAGAACCTCCCCGACGTGGTCGTCCTCGTCTACAACGACCACGCCTCGGCCTTCTCGCTCGAGCTCATCCCCACCTTCGCCATCGGTTGCGCCGACCAGTTCCCGCCGGCCGACGAGGGGTACGGCCCCCGCCCGGTCCCGGTCGTGGAAGGCCACGCCGACCTCGCCTGGCACCTCGCCCAGGAGCTCATCCTCGACGAGTTCGACATCACCATCATCAACAAGATGGAGGTCGACCACGGCCTCACCGTGCCCATGTCGCTCGTCTTCGGCAAGGTCGACGCCTGGCCCGTCCGCGTCATCCCCATCCCGGTCAACGTCGTCCAGTACCCGCCACCCACCGGCAACCGCTGCTACCTGCTCGGCCAGGCCATCCGCCGCGCCGTCGAGGCCTTCCCCGAGGACCTCAACGTCCACGTCTGGGGGACCGGCGGCATGAGCCATCAGCTCCAGGGACCGCGGGCAGGGCTGATCAACCGGGAGTTCGACATGGACTTCCTCGACCGCCTCATCCACGACCCCGAGTCGCTGCGCTCCATGCCCCACCTCCGGTACCTGCGGGAGGCCGGCTCAGAGGGCATCGAGCTCGTCATGTGGCTCATCATGCGCGGCGCCATGGGCGGCGCCGTGAAGGAGCTCCGCCGCTTCTACCACGTGCCCGCCTCCAACACCGCCCTCGGCCACCTCGTCATCGAGCCGGCCGGCTAGCACCGGCCGGCAGGCCACCTCCGACAACCGCGACGCCAGCTCCGCTGGCTCCTCCACCACGAGAGGGACAACCATGCGCATCGCCATCGCCGGCGCCGGGGCCTTCGGCACGAAGCACCTCGACGGGCTCGCCCGCATCGACGGCGCCCAGGTCGTGGCGCTCGTCGGCCGCCGCCTCGACCAGGTCCGCGAGGTGGCCGACAAGTACGGCGTCGACCAGGCCACCACCGACCTCGCCGACGTCCTCGCCCGTGACGACGTCGACGCCGTCATCCTCTGCACCCCCACCCAGCTGCACGCCAGCCAGGCCGTCGACGTCCTGCGCTCCGGCAAGCACGTCCAGGTCGAGATCCCGCTCGCCGACTCCTACGCCGAGGCACAACAGGTCGATCGGGTCCAGCGGGAGACCGGCAAGGTCGCCATGGTCGGCCACACCCGCCGCTTCAACCCCTCCCACCAGTGGGTCCACAACCGGATCACCGCCGGCGAGCTCGCCATCTTGCAGATGGACGTCCAGACCTACTTCTTCCGCCGTACCAACCTCAACGCCCTCGGCCAGCCCCGCAGCTGGACCGACCACCTCTTGTGGCACCACGCCGCCCACACCGTCGACCTGTTCCAGTACCAGACCGGCGAGCCGGTGGCCTACGCCAATGCCCTCCAGGGTCCCGTCCACCCCGACCTCGGCATCGCCATGGACATGTCCATCCAGCTCGCCACCCGCAGCGGCAAGCTCTGCACCCTGTCGCTCAGCTTCAACAACGACGGCCCGCTCGGCACGTTCTTCCGCTACATCTGCGACAACGGCACCTACCTCGCCCGCTACGACGACCTGTTCAACGGCAAGGACGAGCAGATCGACGTGTCCAAGGTCGCCGTCTCCACCGACGGCATCGAGCTGCAGGACCGCGAGTTCCTCGCCGCCATCGACGAGGGACGCGAGCCCAACTCGTCGGTCGCCCGCGTCCTCGACTGCTACCGGGTCCTCGACGACCTCGAGCGCCAGCTCGCCGACCGCGGCTGAGCCCGGCGCGCCTGCCGGCGCCCCAGGGGCTCCCGTGGCATCGGGGCGGCCGGCGGCGGCCGGCCCCCCGGCCGGTCGCCCGCCGCCTCGATGCTCAGCTCGACGGTACCGCCACCGCCACGACCTCCAGCTGCACGAGCAGCTCGCCCGGCAGCTCGTGGACCACGACGTGGCGCGCCGGCCGGCTCCGCTCGTCGGGGAACATCGCCACCCACTGCTCGTCGAGCTGCGGACGGACCGACCGGTCCCGCACGTACACCGTCGCCCGGACGACCTCCTCGGGGCTGACCCCGGCCGCCTGCAAGAACTGGCGAAGGTTGGCAAACAGCTGCCGCACCTGCTCGCCGGCCTCCGGATCCACCGCCCCGTCCGGTCCGGTGCCGAAGATCCCCGACGAGTACACCACGTCGCCCACCCGGCTCCCGATCGGGATCGGGGCGCCGTGGGCCGGGCCGCCGAAGTTGACCGACCGGCGGTGCCGCACCGCGGGCGCCGCCGCCCCCTCGGCGAGGAAGGCGCCGACGACCTCGTGCAGCTCGTCCGGCCGCTCCGCCGGCAGGTGGTGGCCGGCGCCCTCCAGCAGGACCAGCTCGCTCCGAGGCACCAGCTCGACCGTGCGTGACGCCATCGCCACCGGGTTGACCTCGTCGGCCGTCCCCCACACGACAAGCGTCGGGCAGCTCACCCTGGCCAGCCGCCGGACCGTGTTGTAGCGCACCCGCGTCTCGCCGTCGCTCATGTGCACCATGATCCGCCGGAACCGGGCCGTCCGCTCCTCGTCGGCGGCCAGCTGCCGCCAGCGCTCGGTGAGCGCCTCGACCGGGGCACCCGTCCCGGCCAGCGGCGCGAGGGCGGCCGAGACGGCCCCCTCGTCCGGCGGCGTCCACGCCGCCATCTGCGGCAGCGGGCGCGTCAGCAGGCCACCGCTCGCCGCCAGCACCAGCCGGCCGACCCGCTCCGGGCTCTCGTAGGCGAGGATCGAGGCGAGCCAGCCCCCCATCGAGTGCCCGACCACGTCCCAGCGCCCGACGCCCAGCGTGTCCTGCAGCTCGCGCACGAAGTCGACCAGGTAGGCGAACGAGTAGCCCTGCTCGAGCTGATCGCCCGGTCCCCAGCCGACCAGGTCGGGCGCCACCACGCGGTGGCGCCGCCCGAGCGCCTGCAGCATCGGCCGCCACCCGTCCGCCGCCGGGACGAACCCGACGCCGTGGAGCAGCAGCACCGGTGGGCCGTCGCCCGCCTCCAGCACACGGCTGCGCCCGTGGCTCAGCTCGACCGACCGCTCCCGCACCGGCACCCCACGGTGCACCGTCATGGCGTCGGCCCGATCTCGCCCATCACCGGCACCCGCCGGCCCCCCCGCCCGCTCGGCGACGTCGACGAGCCCATCAGCTCGACGATCGACGACACCCCGGCGTTGGCCGCCCCGGCCACCACCACCACCACGTCGTCCGGCGAGCCGAGCACGCGGTGCACCTCCTCCCCGTCCGGGCCGGGCACGAAGCTCGGCGCCGCTCCCGGGATGGCATCGGGGTGGTCGGCCGGCACCAGCCACCGCATGTCACGCGACACGCCCATCTTTCCCGCCCGCTCGAGCTCGCCCCGGGTGCAGGCGGCGTGCTCGTACAGGTACGTCCGCACGTCGTCCTTCGAGAACCCCTGGTGGGCCAGCAGCGCCGCGTGCTCGGGGCCGACGACGACGAGCACGCTCGTCGTCTCGCTGTACAGCGCCCCGGTGCGCGACATCGAGTTGGCCATGTCCTCGAGCACCTGCTCGCCGCGCAGCGCCGACCGCGCCTCGATGTGGTAGGCCGACCGCATCATCATGAAGGCGATCGTGCTCGCCGTCGCCTCGTACCCTGCCTCGACCGAGAGCGGCTCCCACGGGCTCTCCTCCTCGTTCTCGGCGATGCAGCACGTGTACTTGGCCGGGTTCGACTGGGTCGACTGGTCGAGCACGTGCGGCACCAGGCCGAAGGCGTTGAGGGCGATCAGCCGTATCGCCCGGCCGACGGTGGCGTTCGCCCGGAACCCCGGGCCGAACACGTTGCCCTGGCTGTTGAACCCGAGCGCACCCCGCACCGGCCCGTTCACCACCATGATCGGCACGGTGCCCGTCGTCGACTGCCAAAGGCCGCTCGAGAACCGGCTCGCCCCGCGCGCCCGGGTGTCGTCGCGCATCGCGTCCAGCGCCGCCACGATCACCGGGAACACCTCCGGCCGGCACCCGGCCATCGCCGCGTTGATCGCCGCCACCTTCACCGTGCACTCCCGGTTCAGGTGGGCCATCGACGCCAGCACCTCGCCCGGGTCCCGGTCGACCGCCGCCAGGAACTCCTCCACGTACGACGCCGTCGCCGGCACCACCGGCAGCCCGTCGGTCCAGCCCTGCTCGTAGTAGTGCTCGATCGCCCGACGCACCTCGGCCGCCTCGACCGCCGGCTCCCCGGCAGCCTCAGCCGCCTGCGCCTCGACCGTCATTCGGGAACCCCCAGGATGGCGAGCACGTCGCCGAGACAGGCCCGGGCCAGCGACTGCACCTCGGGCAGGGACAGGCTGGCGATCGGATGCGGCACCTCGACCCACTCGTAGTCGGGGAACCCGTGCAGGCGCGCCATCGCTGCCGCCGTCACGTGGAACTTGTCCGTGCACAGCGACACCGCCGGCACGCCCCGGCGCTCGAGAAAGATCCCGTCGGCCAAACTGGCCGCGCTACAGGACCCTCAATCGCCTACCCCGGCGATCGCGTAGTCGCACGTCTCGGCGATGTCCGACAGCACCTTCTCCTCGGCCGGCACGGCGAACGACCGCTTCGAGAACATCGTCACGCTCGCCACCCCCTCCTCCTGCTCGAGGAGCGCTGCCACCTGCTCGAGCACCACGGCGCTGTTCGGCTTGGTGCTGTTCAGCAGCCCGAGACGGGCACCCCGAAGCGGCACCAGCCGAGGCGCCCGCCGGGCATCGGCCCCGCCACCCGTGCGCCCGGTCGGGTCCAGCAATGCCTCACGTACCACGATGCTCACCTCGTTCTCGCCGGCTCGGCAAGAGGCTCGCGTCTTCCCCTCGCGCTGTCAACCAGGCCGGCCGCCCCGCCCTGATCCCCCGCGCCGCCCGCCCCGCCGCAGACGGTGCCGGCGCCGCCCCCTCAGCCCGCCGTCGATCCTCCGCTCCCCGACGTCCCCGTGGCGCCCGACGTCCCCTTGGTCGAGCCGGACGTGCCGGTGCCGTCCTTCGTGCCGGAGCTGGAGCTGCCGGACGTCGAGCCCGACGTCCCGGTGCTGCCCTTCCCGGACGTGCCCGAGCCCGAGGTTCCGGAGCCCGAGGTGCCAGAGGTGCCAGAGGTGCCCGAGGTGCCGGTACCGCCCGTTCCCGACGTGCCGGAGCCGGAGGTGCTGGCGCCCGAAGTGCTGGAGGTTCCGGAGCCAGAGGTGGCGGCACTGCTCTTGCCCGACGTGCCGGAGCCGGAGGTGCTGGCGCCCGAAGTGCTGGAGGTTCCGGAGCCAGAGGTGGCGGAAGCCCCCGAGGTGCCGGTACTGCCCGTTCCCGACGTGCCGGAGCCGGAGGTGCCGGAATTTCCCGAGCCCGTGCTCGACGCGGTGCCCGTGCCGGAGGTGCCCGTGCCGGAGGTGCCCGTGCCGGAGGTGCCAGCCGGCCCGGTGCCACCCGACGCGCTCGGCCCGGTCGAGGTGCCCGTCGAGCCCGATCCCTCGCCCTGCGGCTCCGACGCGGTGGTTGTCCCTTGCGTCGCGATGCCACTTGCTACGCCCGACCCGCTGCCGGCCGGCGCCGTCGTGGTGACCGCCACGGCAGGCGACGGGGTGGCTGCCGCTCCGCTCGGGGAGCTCGACCCGGACCCGGATCGGTGGTGCCGTCGTGAGTGCCTGCGACGTCCATGGCGATGCCGGTGGTGCCTGGTGGCCTTCGTCGCGCTCGGGCCGGCCGGTCGCTTGCCACGGGTGGCGCCTGCGGTGCTGCCGCGGCCGGCGCCGCCCGCCGGGCGGCCCGTGCCGCCTGACCGGTGGCCTGTGCTGCTCGCCGAACGCCGTGGGGCGTGGCGTGGCGCCTTCCCGTTTCGGTGCGCGGTCGTGCTTCGGTGCGCGGGCGTGCGGTGCGGCGTCGAAGGCCGGGCGGACGCCCGCGGCGACAGCGCGCGGGTGGGGCCCCGGCGGGGGTCGTCCGATCCCGATCCGCCCCGCCGGTGAGGCCCCGCTCGTCGACGGGCGAGGGACGACGATGCCCGGTCGCCGACCCGCTTCGCCGCCGAGGCGCCCGACCTCCCATCGGGCGGCGTGACGCTCACGGCGTGGACGGCCCGCGGAGCCCCCGCTGCGGCGCGCCCGGTTCGGGCCCGGTGCGCCGGGGTAGGCGCAACCGGACGGCGCCGGGCCGCAGGCCGCGGGGTGCGGCTCGCCGAGGTGGAAGCGGCAAGCCCGACGGCCGTCGCGCTGGACGGCGCACGCTGCGCCAAGCTGGCTGCCGACGCCGTCGACGAGCCGGCCCGCCGGAGCACCGTCCCGGTGGTCGCGGCCGTCGCCGACCCTGACCCTCTCGCCGAGCCGAGGCCACCGGCCGGGGCATGACCGGCTCCCCTGCCCCGCCCACCCGATGCCGGGCGGCCACCACCGCTCGCCGTCGCCCCGGTGGCGCTGGCGGCGAGCAGCTGGCCATGGGTCGCAGCGAGGCGCACGCCGATGACGGCGACCAGGCCACCCAGCACGAGCACGTACACGGCCGCCACCACCCGGAACGGGCGGCGCAGCTCGGGCGCCTCGCGCCCGTGCCGCAGCGCAGCCACCTCGCCACCGGAAGGAGCCGGCGGCGTTGCCCGGAGCATGCGTGACGCCTACCCGAGCACACCGTCCCGGAAGCGCCTCCCGACCTCGAACGCCCGGACGGGCAAGGCGACCCGGCGCCTCAAGGCGGGGGCATCGCCGGTGCGTCGATCTCGCTGACGTGCGCCGCCGCGATCCGCCAGCCGCCTCCCCGGCGTACCCAGGTCTGCTGCTGCCGGCCGATCCGGGGCCGGTCCGGGTAGGCGAAGCGCGTGCTCACCACGGCGGCGTCGGCGCAGAGCACGGTGATCGTCGTCCCCTCGAGCCTCCGCCCCGGGCGCGGCGCCGCCTGGACGGCCCGCCAGGCAGCAAGGGCGGCCGCCCCACGCTGCTCGTCGGCGATCCCGAAGCGCACCACCTGGTCGCCCTCGTCGAACAGCTCGGCCATCGTGGCGAGGTCTCCGGAGCGCAGTGCTGCCTCGTACCGGTCGAACGCCGCCCGCACCTCGGCAGCCGCCAGGCCGCCCTGCTCCGGCCCCCGGGTCGCGCCGCCCGTCACGGCCGGCTCCCGACACCGGGCTCGGCCAGGCGACCGCCTCCAACGAACGACGCCCGACCCGAGCCCCCCGGCCGCCTCCAGCGGGACGGCCGACCCGACAGCCGGGCGAAGCGCTCGTGCACCTCGGCGCTCACCCCGTCGCCGTCGATCGAGACGGCGACCCCCTCCTCGCTCACCAGCCGGCCCGCCACGTACACCTGCTTCAGGTTGCGCAAGCTGCAGGCGAGCACGTAGGTGGCAACCGGGTCCCACATCGGTCCCGTGTCCGGTGACGTCGGGTCGACGACCAGGAAGTCGGCCCACTTCCCCGGCTCGAGGCTGCCCACCCGGTCGTCCACCCCGAGCACCCGCGCCGAGCCGATCGTGTGCAGCTCGAGCATCTCGCCCACCGCCACCGCCTCCGGGTCCTCGTGGGCGGCGCGCTGGGTGTACAGCCCGATGCGCAGGTTCTGGAACGGATCCGACACGTCCGTGCACGACTGGTCATCCAGACCCACCCCGATCGGCATGCCGAGCGCCCGCAGCCGCGGGATGTCCGCCACGCCGGAGCCCAGCCGGCCGTTCGAGGTCGGTTGCCAGACCATTGCGCTCCCCGAGGCGGCGGCACGGGCCATCTGGTCCGGGGTCGGGTGGATGAAGTGCCCGAACAGGAACCGGGGGCCGAACGCTCCGGCCTCCTCGTACCAGGAGAACTTCGACCGCTGCAGCTCCAGCTGCTCGGCCGTCTCGAGGAAGTGCGCCTGGTTGCACACGCCGTGGCGCTGCATCAGCTCCACCTCGAGCGCCGCCGTCGAGCGTTCACGGGCCCACTGGACGCCGCCCGAGATCGCCAGCCCGAGGAGCTCCGGCCGCTCCCGGTGACGCCCGGCGTGGTCCACCGCCTCCTCGAAGCGCCCCGCCACCTCCTCGGGGGTGCCGGCGGCGTCATCGAGCATCACGCTGTGCACGAACCGGATCCCGGCGTCCAGCTTCCCGTCGAGCTGGCGCTCGACGTGCGCTGCCGGTCGCAGCTCCCCCCCGTAGCCCCCCCGACCGGCGCTCGCCGCGTCGAAGTCGAGCCGCCCGTTCGTGAAGTCGTAGGCGGTCGTGATGCCGTTGCCCAAGAAGTCCAGCGCCCCGTGCAGGGTCGCCCAGTACATGTCCTCCGGGCTGGCCCTGCGGATCCACGTCGTCATCGCCTCGATCCAGCCGTACAACGACGACTCGGTCCCGAGGCCGCGCGCTGCGCTCGTGTGCAGGTGGCTGTGGGCCGACACGAACCCGGGCGCCACCAGCGCGCCGCCGGCGTCGATCCTCCCGACCCCGGGCGGCAGCGGCGGCGGGTCGCCCTCGCCGACCCCGGCGATGCGACCGTCGTCGCCGACCGTCATCCACCCCTCGACCACGCCCGCCGGGCCCATCGTGAGCAGCACGGCCCGTTCCACCACGAGCATCACGTCGCCTCCCTCCCGAGCGCCACGGCGCGGCGCCGCCCTTGCCCGGTCACAGCACTGCCGCCAGCGCCGGAGCGCCGAGGTGGCGCAGCACGACCGAGGCGGTGGCCCGCCCCGACGCCCCCCACACGCCGGCGCCCGGGAAGGTCGCCCCGCCGGTGAGGAACAGCCCCGGGATCGCCGTCTCGTACCGCATGAGCTCCGGATCCCGCCCCATCAGCGCCACGAGCGGACCTCCGGCAAAGGACGGCGCGTGCCCGCGCGACAGGTGGAACTGGGCCTCGAAGTCCGGCGGCGTCATCGCCCGGTAGCGGCGCACCGACGCCCGCCAGCCGGGCTGGACGAGGCGGGCGAAGCGCTCCAGCCATCGCTCCGGCTCGGCCGAGCCCACCCAGCCACCGGCCAGCCGGTACGGCGTGAACAGCACCTCCAGGCTCAGCACGTCCCCGTCGGCCACCGCCATGGTCGGGTCGAGCACCGACGGGACGTTGACGAACAGCATCGGGCTCCCCGCCACCCGCCCCCGGGCCATCGCCCGGTGCGCCTCGACCATCTCCGGCACCGGCAGCGCCACCACCGCCGTCGGCACCAGCGCCTCGTCCACGCCGTGCGCGGCCGGCCCGCCCCGCCGCTCGAGGGCGCGGAACCTCGGCCGCTCGGCCACCACGGCGTCGAGCTTCGACTCGTACCCGTCGACCACCGGTCGCCGTCGCCACCGGCGCACCAGCCGGGCGGCACCGGGCGGCACCTCGGTCAGCCACTCGACGAACGCCTGACGCGGGTCGGTGGCGACCACGACCACCGTGGCCTCGATCTCCTCCCCCGACGCCAGCCGCACGCCGTGCACGGCGCCCTTCGTCACCCGTACCGCCGCCACCGTGGCGCCCGTCCGGATGCTCCCGCCCGAGGCCTGCAGGCTGGCGGCGATCGCCGCCGGCAGCCCCCCGCTCCCCCCTTCGGGGCGGCCGACCGGCAGCAGGTGCCGCACGGCGTACCCGAGCGCTCCCAGCCCCGTCCCGGCCCCCTCCGGCGACAGGCCCCACACGGCCGGCCCGGTCGTCAGCACCGGCCCGCGCAGCGCCTCGCTCGCAAAGTACGACCGCACGATCTCGGCGGCGGACCGGCGGCTCCAGGCGAGCAGCCGCGCCGTCCCGGCCCCGCGACGCTCGGCCAGCGAGTGCAGCACCGACCGCGCCGCCACCGGGTCGGCCGACAGCTGCTGGACCAGCCGTGCCACCGGGATCGCCGCCTTCAGGTAGTTGCGGTACCCGGCCACCTCCCCGGGGTGGGAGCGGCCGATCGAGGCCAGCGTCGCCTCGACGTCGGAGAACAGGAACCACGGCGCCTCGTCGGTCCAGGTGAGCGACAGCTGGACCGGCGCCACCTCGAGGTAGCGCAGGCCGAACTGCTCGAGCCCGAGCTCCTCGGGGATCGACGTGCCCCGGATCATCGAGTGGTCGCAGTTGCACACGTTGACCCGGGCACCGATCGCCTCGACCGTCGACGTGCAGCCGCCCACCGTCGGCCGCGCCTCGAGGACCGTCACCGGCACCCCGGCACGTGCCAGGTAGGCGGCGCACACGAGGCCGTTGTGGCCCCCACCGACCACCACCACCGCATCGCTCGTCACCCGTCGCCTCCACGGGCGGGCAGGTCGGCGCGGCGCACGCCCGAGACGCTACGGACGCTCTGTTTCCGCAGCATTGCCAGGGCGAGGCCGCAGCGTTACGTGCACGCCAACGCCACCGCTGACGGCGCCGGCGTTCACCGGCAGTTCATCGCCCGGAAACACCCGCTTCGTACCCTCGCCGCACATGATCCCCCTCGCGCCACGCGCCGGCGAGCGCTCCGGGCCCGCCCTCTCGGCCGCCCTCGACGGCCGCTCGATCCTCCTCCAACCCATCGGCGCCTTCGAGCACCACGGCCCGCACCTACCGCTCGCCACCGACGCGCTCGTCGTCGAGGCGCTCGCCGAGGCCGCCGTCGCCGCCCGCCCCGCCTCCGGTGTCCACCTGCTGCCCACCCTCTCCTACGGGCTCTCCAGCGAGCACCTCTGGGCCCCCGGCACCGTCTCGCTGTCGGCGCGCACCCTCCTCGCCGTCCTCGACGACCTCGCCGCTTCGGCCCGGCGCGCCGGTGCCACCCGCCTCGCCCTCCTCAACGGCCACGGTGGCAACACCCACCTGCTGCGCGTCGCCTGCCGCGAAGCCCGGGTCGCCCACGGGCTGCACACCTTCCTGCTCCACGCCAGCCTCCCCCCCGACAACGGCGGGCCGCCGACCGACCCGCGCGAGGAGGGCCTCGGCATCCACGGCGGCCTCGGCGAGACCTCGGTGCTCTTGCACCTGCGCCCCGACCTCGTCGACCTGACCCTCGCCGAGCGCTCCATCCCCTCCTTCGTGCACGACTACCCCCACCTCGGCTTCGACGGTGCCGGGGAGTTCGCCTGGTGCTCGAACGACCTCACCCCCTCCGGCGTCGTCGGCGACCCGACCCTCGCCACCCCCGAGGCCGGCAAGGAGCGCTTCGAGGCGGCCGTCGCCGAGGTCGTGGCCGCCCTCGACGAGATCGGCCGCTTCCACTTCCCCCACGAGCCACCCCCGTGACGGCCACCCGGCGGCAGAAGCCCGTCCGGCCGTGAGCGCACCCGGCGGCGGGCCGGTCGAGCGCCTCCGCGGGCTGTCGGTCGCCATGGCCGACGGCGTCGAGCTCGTCGCCGACTGCTGGCGCCCGGCCGGCGCCGGCCCGCTACCGGTGCTGCTCCAGCGCCTCCCCTACGGCCGCACCGTCGCTTCGGCACCGGTCCTGCCGGCGCCCCAACAGCTCGCCGCGCTCGGCTACGCCGTCGTCGTGCAGGACGTGCGCGGCACCGGCGACTCCGGCGGCTCCTTCGTCCCCTTCCTCCACGAGGCCGCCGACGGTGCCGCCACGATCGAGTGGGCCGCCGCCCAGCCCTTCTCGAACGGCGACGTCGTCACCTACGGCTTCTCCTACCAGGGCACCGACCAGGTGGCCGCCGCCGCCCTCCGCCCGGCCGGCCTCCGGGCGATCGCCCCGATGATGTGCGGCGCCAGTCCCTACGACCTCGTCTACGAGGACGGCTGCCTGCTCGCCGACCATGCCACCCGGTGGGCCGCCCAGCTCGCCTCCATCGGCGACCGCCAGGCGCCGCGGCCGGTCGAGGTGGGCACGGTCCCGCTTCGTGACGCCCTCGGCCGCCACCCGCCCGCCTTCTTCCTCGACTGGCTCGCCGACGAGGCCGCCGACGGGCCGTTCTGGGCGGGCCTTCGCCCCGACCTCGACCGCGTCGAGGTGCCCAGCTTCGTCGTGCTCGGCTACGCCGACACCTTCGCCAAGGCCAGCGCACGGCTTGCCGCCGCCCTCGGCGCGCAGGTCGTCGCCGGCCCCTGGGCCCACATGCCCTGGGGAAGCCGCCTCGGCGCCCTCGAGCTCGGGCCCGGTGCCGGACCGGGCGTCGCCCACGACGCCTTCCTCGCCTTCATCCGCCGCGTCCTCCGGCCCGACGGCACCGACCCCGACCGGCGCCACGCGCCGTCCGACGGCGCCCGCATCTACGTCGGCGGCGCCGGCTGGCGGGACGCGCCGACCTGGCCACCGCCCGGCCACCGCATCGTCCTGCACGGCACCAGCCGCGCCGGCGCCAACAGCCGGCACGGCGACGGCCGCCTCGGCGACGAGCCCGGCGGCCCGCTCGGCGACGTCCTCGTCGCAGAGCCGCTCGTGCCCCGTCCCGGCGACGGCGGCCCGTACCCCGACGTCGGGCCGGCACAGGACCGCCGGGACGTCCTCTGCTACACCACCCCGCCGCTCGGCCGGCCCCTCGTCGTCGCCGGCTCGCCCGAGGTGGTCGTCGAGCTCTCCGCCGACGCCCCCTCGCTCGACCTCGTGGCGGCCCTCGTGCTCGTCGAGGGGCCGGTCGCCCGGCGCCTCGCCGTCGGGAGCCGCCGGCTCCGGACCCTCGAGCCCGGCAGCCGCACCGAGGCACGCCTCGAGCTCGGCCCGATCGGCTGGCGCCTCCCGGCCGGATCGGCGATGCGCCTCGACCTGTCGGCCAGCTGCTTCCCCCTCTACGGGCGCAACCCCCAGTCCGCCACCGAGCCCTCCGGGGACGCCGAGCGCGACCACCACCGCGTCGCCGTCGTCGAGGTCGCCGCCGCCCGCCTCGAGCTCGACGCCCTCGACTGACCGACGCCGCCCGCGGCGCCGGCCCGCCCCGCTACGCCCCGGACACCCCCGTCGCTGCTCCCGCCGCGCCCCCGGCGCGCCCGTGCCCGGGGAGGACGAGCCTCCCCGGGCAGCTGCTGCGGGGACCCGAGGGGCGACCGGGCCCGCAGCGGGCGGTGGCATCACGGCAAGTGGATGCTCGCGGGGACCCGAGGGGCGACCGGGCCCGCAGCGGGCGGTGGCATCACGGCAAGTGGATGCTCGGATCGATGAACTTGTTGGTGGCAAGCTGCGACGCCGGGATGCCCGGCACGTAGGTGCCAGGGCTCTCCTTTGCCATGATCGGGAACAGCTGGCGGTCCGTCTCGGCCAGCCGCGCCATGTTGAACGCACCGACCGAGCCGCTCGAGCTGTTGGCGACGATCTTCTGGGCGAGCTGCACCTTGTCGGAGTAGACCGACTCGGCGACCGGCGTCGTCCAGTAGCTGGCGCTGTACTTCGGGTTGAACTTGGCCAACACCTCGTTCACCGTCTGCGGGTGGGCGAAGTAGTCCACGATCGACTGCTGCAGCATCGGCACCAGCTTGGTCAGGCACCTCGACAGCGAGGCCAGCTTGTCCCGCCGCACCTGGATGGCCGTCGGGTAGTCGTTCAGCCCGTACTGGCTGATGTAGACGTACTTCACCGGCTTTCCCCCCCACGCCGGCGTGTCGTGGGCGAGCAGGTACGGCTCGGCGTCGCTGTAGCCCTGGTTGAGCACCATCCCGCCGCCCGTCACGAACTTCTCGAGGTCGCCGCTGTAGCCCCCGATGAAGGCGCCCGCCGGGACCCCGTGCTCGATCAGGTACTGCACGTAGGGATACGTGAGACCCGACACGTACAGGTGCGCACCGGCCTTTGCCGCCGCTGCCAGGTCGGCGATCGTCCCGAGGTGCTTCCAACGGGTCGGGTCGTACATCAGCATCTGCGGGTCGTGGTTCTGCAGGTTCACCACGGCGACCGTCGGGAACTTCTTCGAGAACTGCAGCGTCTTCTCGACCGTGTCCATCACGAGCTGCGGCGTCACCCGCACCACCGGGTTGCCGGCGTACAGGGTGGCCTGGGTCGGCAGGAAGGCGTCGCCAGGGCCCCCCGAGAGGATCTGCAGCTTGATCCCCGTCGACCCGAGCGGCCCCTCGTAGGAGTACTGCTTCATGGTGCCCCCCGCACCGATCAGCTCGTACAGCGCCGCGTGGTCCGCCTCGGGCAGCCAGTTCGTCTGCACGATGAGCGGGTTCGGGCAGATCCCCTTCAGGCTCGTCGTGAACAGCTTGGCCGCCGGCTCGGCGCCGGCCGGCACGGCCCGCCGTGCCGTCACCTTTGGTGACGCCACGTGCGTCGCGCCCGCCGTGCCGGCGGTCGCGCCCACCGTCGTGCCGAGCAGCGCCACGCCGGCCGCGAGCCCGGCAAGGCGTGCGCCGCGAGGTCTCCTGATGTGCATCTCCGCTCCTTGCTGGTCGGGGTAAGGGGGGATCGGTAGGGGCGCTAGCGGCCCGGCCGGCGGGCCGCCGGCTCGTCGGCGTGCGCCGAGGCGTGCCACGAGCCGAACAGTCGACGGCTCGCCACCGTGAACAGCGAGTAGAACGCCACGCCGAGCAGGCACGACACGAGCAGGCAGGCGTACAGCTGGTCGTACTCGACGTAGTTCAGGTACTGCTGGAACAGCATCCCGAGGCCGGGGGCACCGGTCTGGAAGAACTCCTCCCCGACCACCGCCCCGACCACGGCGAGCCCGGCCGAGATGCGGAACCCGGTGAACAGGTGCGGCAGCGAGCTCGGCAGCGCCAGCTTCCAGAACCGTGTCAGCCAGCCGGCACGGTGGAGCCGGAACAGGTCCTGCTGGCCCGGATCCACCGACTTGAGGCCGAGCAGGAACGCCGTCGGGATCGGGAAGAAGGCGATCATCACGACGATGATCAGCTTCGTCACGAACGTGTAGCCGAACGCCACCGCCATCAGCGGCGCCACCGCCAGGATCGGGATCGCCTGGAGCGCCACCAGGTACGGGTACGACGCCCGCTCCAGCCAGTGGAACCGGTACAGCACCGTGCCGCTCGCCATGCCGAGCACGACCGCCACGAGCAGGCCCACCACCGACAGCTCGGCCGTGCGGCCGAACGCCGGGAGGAGCGCGTCGAACGACTGCCGGTCGAAGATCCCCACCCGCCACACCGCCAGCGGCGGCGGCAGCAGGAACTGGCGCCCGCCCGACAGCGACGACGAGGCGAGCTGCCACCCCCCGAGCACCACGACCGCCATGGCGAGCGGCGGCGCCAGACGCCGCAGCCGCCGCGCCTTCCCGCTCCGCCGCCCGGCCACCGGCGGCGGCAGCCCGACGAGCGCCGTCGCCTCGGCGAGCGGCTCGGCCACCGCCACTACGACACCTCCCGGAGCACCGCCGACACCTCTCGGGCGATCGCCGTGAACGTCGGGTCGTACCGGCACTCCGGCTGGCGCGGGAGCGGGAGCGGCACCGGGAAGCTGGCGGCGATCCGGCCCGGCCGCGCCGACATGACCACGACGCGGGTCGACAGGAACACCGCCTCCTGCACCGAGTGCGTCACGAACAGCCCGGCGAAGCCGCGCTCGACGAACAGCCGCCCCAGCTCGTCGTTCAGCCGCTCCCGGGTGATCTCGTCGAGCGCCCCGAACGGCTCGTCGAACAGGAACACGCTCGGGTCGAGCGTCAGGGAGCGGGCGAGCGACACCCGCATGCGCATCCCTCCCGACAGCCGGGCCGGAAGGTGGCGCTCGAAGCCGCGCAGCCCGACGAGCTCGATCGCCGCCTCCGCCAGCGCCCGCCGCCGGGCCGGGCCGATGCCGTGGAGCTCGGCCAGCAGCTCGACGTTCGCCCGCACCGTCCGCCACGGCAGCAGCGTGGCGTCCTGGAACACGTAGCCCAGCTGGTCCCGGTCGACGGCGATCGCCCCCGACGTCGGCTCCAGCAGCCCCGAGGCCAGCCGCAGCAGCGTCGACTTGCCGCATCCCGACGGCCCGACCACCGCCACCAGCTCGCCCGGGGCCACCTCGAGGTCGACGCCCTCGAGCGCCGCCGTCCCGTCGCCGTACACGAGCCCGACCTCCCGGAACGACAGCGTCGACAGCCCGCTCCGCTCGGTGCCCCGCATCCCGAGCCCGGCGGCTCGGGGCAGGCTGGCCAACAGGGCCTCAGACATGGGCGACCTCCCTCGCTCGTGCGGTCGGGTGGGCCGCCCGCGACGGGCGCACCACCTCGCCCCGCCGGACCACCACCCGCCGGGCATCCCCCTCGGCGACCACCTCTCGAAGCCCGGCGCCCGGCACCGCCACGAGGTCGGCCGGGCTCCCCTCGACGAGGGCGACCGGCTCGAGCCCCATCACCTCGCGTGCCCCCTCCGACACCAGGGCGAACGCCGCTGCCGTGTCGAGGTGGCCGGCCGTCACGAGCAGCGACGCCGCCTCGAGCGGGTCGGCCCTCCCCATCGGGTTGAACGGGTCCTGGACGTTGTCCCCGCCCGCCGCAACCCGGCACCCGGCGGCGCGCAGCGCCCCCAGCGCCGTCAGGCCGCGCGGCGTCGCCCTCGGGGTGCCCCGGCCCTGCAGGTACAGGTTGGTCTGCGGCAGCGACACCACCGCCACCCCCGCCTCCGCCAGCAGCCCGGCGACCCGCCGCTGGTCCGCCTCGTCCTGGACGCCCAGGCTCACGCAGTGCGACGCCGTCACCGCGAACGGGAAGCGGCGCGCCTGCACCACCCGTGCCAGCTCGACCACCGTCAGGCAGCCCGGGTCGAGCGTCTCGTCGGTGTGCAGGTCGAGCGGCACCTCCGCGGCTGCCGCCGCCTCCACGAGCGCCGCCGTCTCGGCCACCGGGTCGTCGTCGCGGTACGGCGTCCCGCCCACCTGGGTCGCCCCCATGGCGATCGCCTCGCGGAGCAGCGCCAGGTTGGCCCGCCCCGCCCGGCCGTGCACCGGCGGTGCCACGTGCGCCACCACCTGCACGTCGACCAGGCCGGCGTAGTCGGCGACGGCCGACCGCACCCCTTCCATCGACCGCAGCCCCATCACCGGCCCGATCGCCACGTGCGTCCGCACCGACAGGCAGCCCTTCGCCAGGTACGCCCCGAGCGCCCGCCGGGCGTCGGCGGCGATGTCGGCCGCCGTCCGCTCGGCGAAGCAGCGATGGCTGGCCGCGATCGCCCCGTCGAGGTCCCCGGTCGCATTGACGTAGCGATCGGCCGTGTACGCCTTGTCGATGTGGGCGTGCGGCTCGGCCAGCGCCGGCAGCAGGGTCATCCCCGACAGCTCCACCGTCGTCACCTGCCCGCCCGCCGTCCGCTCGACCACCGGCCCGGCCGGCGCCCCGCGCCGCACCGAGGTGATCCGCCCGTTGTCGCACCGCACCTCGACCGGGACGCCGGCGGCGTCCACGGCGCCGACCAGACGGAGCGCGGCGGCCGAACCGCCCGCCCGCCCGCCGGCTGCGCCCTTGTCGCTCGTCACGGCGCACCACCGCCGAGCCCGACGCCCAGCAGCGGGGCCACCCCCGTCGCGAACAGCTCGAGCTGGCGATCGAGCTCCGCCCGGCTCAGCCCGGGGAGGTCGAAGAAGCACACCAGGTGCTCCAGCGACAGCGTCTCCCGGTACTCGGCCACCGTGGCCGCCACCTCCTCGACCGACCCGACCGCCCACACCTGCTCGCCCATCGACGCCTCCAGGCTCGGGCAGTAGTCGAACGGGGTCGCCGCCGCTCCCGCCGGCGGCGTGTAGTGGCGGAACCTCCCGTACGGCGACAGGAACCGGCAGTACTCATCGTGCCCGGCCCGCCCCGTGCGCACCGCCTCGGCCCGGGTCTCCCCGACGTGCATGTTCAGCACCAGCGCCCGCCCCTCGCCCGGGCGCAGCTCCCGGCCCTCCTCGGCCGCCACCTCGCCGTACCGGCGCCAGTCCGCCGCCAGCTTGTGGAGCGGCTTGCCCGCGAACACCCCCACGAAGCCCTTGCGCGCCACGTAGTCGATCGACGGCGGCGACGTCGCCGCCTGGTAGATGGTCACCGGCCGGGTCGGTCGGGGCACGAGCGTCAGCGACGACACCGTCGAGCCGCGGTCCGGGATCCCCGCCGGTGGCAGCTCGAAGTGCTTGCCGGTGAAGCTGAAGCACTCCTCGGCGAACGCCGCCTGGATCACCTCCATCGACTCCTCGAAGATCTCCCGGTTCCGCCGGTCGGCCTCCTTGCTCATCGCGTTGTCGCCCGACGCCACCACCGTCCCGAGCGTCTGCGCCTCCCGGGGCACCGTTCCCCGCCCCACGCCCAGCTCCATCCGGCCGCCGCTCAGCACGTCGGCGAGGGCGAAGTCCTCGGCCAGGCGGAGCGGGTGCCACTGCGGCACCACGTTGAACATCTGCCCGAACCGCAGCCGCTCGGTCCTCGTGGCGCAGTACAGCCCGAACAGGATCTGGTTCGGGATCACCTCGTAGCCCTCGTGCTGGAAATGGTGCTCGGTGAACCACATCGTGTCGTAGCCCAGCCGGTCCGCCGTTCCCGCCCAGTGGACCAGGTTCGCGTAGCAGGCGGCATAGTCGTCCGGCCCGTAGCGGCGGTCCTGAGGCAGCGGCCCGCCAGAACCGGCGTCCGCCATCGGCACGGTCCCATAGAAGCTGCAATCGATGCGCACACTGCTCCCTTCGCCGGCAAGGGCCCGCCTCGCTGCCCCACCACCACGTCGCCGCCAACCTACGAGCGGACGGTTTCCGCCCAGTTGCCCCGAGTTGAACGCCGCGTTACACGGCCGGCCGGCGCACCGCCCGCCGTGCCGGCGACTACCCGCCCGCCGTGCCGGCGACTACCCGCCCGCCGTGCCGGCGACTACCCGCCCGCCGTGCCGGCGAGCGCGTCGGCCGTCACCTCGCACCACCCCTCCCGGCTCGCCTCGGCAGGCTCCCCCGCCGGCGACCCCCGTAGGCCGGCCCACGTCCCCGCCGAGATCTCCTGGTAGATCCGCCGGATCTCGACCGTCGGCCGATCCACCTTGAGGTGCACGTTGGCGTGCAGCGACGGCGAGTACCCGACGGCGATCGCCTCGAGCACCGCCCGGTCCTCCAGGGTGACCTTGCGGTCGAACGCCACGACCGCCGCCGCCGGCGCCTCCTCCTCGGTGTCGTTGCGCACCGCCCACTGGACGAGGCGCAGCCGGTCCTGCCCGACCGGCGTCGCCGCCGTCACGATGGCGTGCACCGCTCCGCCCGGGTACCGCGACCGGAGCACCCGGACGAACGGGGCGTGCAGCTCGGTCTCGCTCGCCCGCACCGTCCGCTGCGTCGTCTCCCCGGTCACCGCCCTCGCGTCCGCCGGGTTCGCCACCGACAGGTCGCTCCGGATCACGAGGCCACCCTCGGTCCGCTCGACGCTCGGCACCTCCACGTCGGGCCGGCTCGTGTCACCGAAGGTCGCCCGGTGCACGAACACCGTGTGCGCCGGGTCGAAGCTGTTCTCCATCAGCCGACCCGGCGCCGCCGCCCACTCCTCGTCGAACTCCCGCACCGACCGCCACCCCGGACGCCCGGCGTCGGGCAGGACCGGGATCGGCCGTACCGGCTCGTCCAGGCACACCCAGACGACCCCGTACCGCTCGGCCGCGCGCACCGCCTCCAGCGAGAAGCGTGGCGGGAACGACCGGGCCTCGGGCAGCTGTGGCACCACCTCCACCGGGCCGTCGGCCCCGAACTGCCACCCGTGGTAAGGGCAGACGATCCGCCCTTCGCACGTCCACCCCGTCGACAGGCGCCCGTCCCGGTGCGGGCAGCGGTCCACGGCCGCCGCCGGCCGGCCGTCCCCGGCGCGCCACAGCACGAGCGGCCGGTCGAGCAGGTGGCGGGCGAGCGGTACCGGCCCGACGTCCTCGGCGAAGGCCAGCGGGTACCAGAAGCGGCGCCAGATCGGTTGTGCGAGCAGGTCCATGGGTCGAAGCAGACCCGCCCCGTGTTGCCGCCGGGTTTCCGGCGCGTGATCTCGCGGCGACATCTCCGTCCCGGGCCGCCGGCCGGTGCCCGATGCGCCGCCGCCCGCTGCCCCTTCGCGCCCGCCGGCCAGCGCCGGCGAACCCTTCCGCGAGGTTTGCCTTCGCCCCCATGGCAAGCTCTCGAGGTGACGGCCGGCGGCAGCGAGCGGACGGAGGCCCTCCTCTCCGCCCTCGACAAGGCGACCGACGTCGCCGTCGGTCGGCTCGACGTCGACAGCCTGCTCGACGACCTGCTCGACCAGGTCACGGCGCTGCTCGACTCGGACACCGCCGCCGTCCTCCTGCTCGACGAGCGCGCCGGCCAGCTCGTCGCCCGGGCGGCCCGCGGCGTCGAGGTCGAGGTGCGCCACGGCGTGCGCATCCCGGTCGGGGTCGGCTTCGCCGGCCGGATCGCCGCCTCCCGCCGGCCGCTCCGACTGGAGCGGGTCGACGCCACCACCGTCGCCAACCCGCTCCTCTGGCAGCGCGGCATCCGCTCCATGCTCGGCGTCCCGCTCCAGGCCGGCGCCCGCCTGCTCGGCGTGCTCCACGTCGGTGCCCGCTCGGGGCGCCGCTTCGACGACGACGACGTGGCCCTCCTCGAGGCCATCGCCAGCCGGATCGCCGGCGCCGTCGAGCGCCGCGAGCAGGCCGTCCAGGAGGTGACTGCCCGCGTCCTCCAGCGCAGCCTCCTCCCCGCCGCCGTCCCGACCTGCCCCGGCCTCGAGTTCGCCGCCCGCTACGTCCCGGCCGAGCGCGGCGGGGTCGGCGGCGACTGGTACGACGCCTTCGTCCTCGACGACGGCACCCTCTGGCTCACCCTCGGCGACGTCGCCGGCCACGGCCTCGAGGCCAGCGTCATCATGGGACGCCTCCGCTCCACCCTTCGGGCCTACGCCCTCGAGCACGACGACCGCGCCGAGGTGCTCACCCGGGCCGACCGCAAGCTGCAGCGCTTCGAGCCCGGCGACATCGCCACCGTCCTCGCCGCCGTCGCCCCGCCCCCCTACCGCTGCTTCCGCCTCGCCTCCGCCGGCCACCTCCCGCCGGTGCTCGCCGCGCCCGACCTCCCCGCCGTCCTCGTCGACGGTGCCCTCGGCCCTCCCCTCGGCGTGCCGGCCCCGTCACCCCGCACGGCCACCGCCGTCGAGCTCCCTCCCGGCGCCGTCCTCCTCGGCTACACCGACGGCCTCGTCGAGCGGCGGTCCACCCGCCTCGACCTGCGCCTCGAGCGCCTCCGCTCCCTCGTCCGCGCCGTCCACCCCGAGGCCGTCTGCCACGACGTCATGAGCGGGCTCGTCGGCGACGAGGTCAACGCCGACGACATCGCCCTGCTCGCCCTCCGCCGCAGCTCGACCGGCACCCGGCGCCGGGGCTGAGCCCGCCGCACCCGGCCGACCCGCCAGGTGCGGCGGGCCGGCGGCCGACCTGCCGCCCGTCATGGCGATCCATCGCCACCCGAGCAACCCGGCGCGCGCCGCCAGCCAGCACCACAGCCCCAGCCACACCCCGACCAGTCCCAGGCGGTGGTCGAGCGCCGTCGCCACCGCCAGCGGGGCGAAGGCGGCGAGCGCCGCCACCATCGCCCGCTGCAGCGTCCGGTAGCGGGCCGCCCCGAGCAGCAGCCCGTCCAGCACGAACGCCAGCGCCGCCGCCGGCTGCAGGGCACCGCACACCACGAGCGCCCGGGTGGCCTCGGCCTGCACCGCTCGCCCCGGCGTGAACACCGCCGGCAGCGCCCAGGCGCTCGCCACCACCGCCCCACCCACCACCACCCCGGCGGCGCACCCGAGCCGCAACGTCCGCCGCCCGACGACCCGCGCTGCGGCGAGGTCGCCCCGCCCGATCGCCTCGCCGACGAACACCTGGGCAGGCACCGCCAGCGCGTCCAGCGCCAGGGCGAGCAGCGTCCACACCTGGAGGGTCACCTGGTGGCCGGCAAGCGCCGCCGCACCGAGCCGGGCGGCCACCGCCGTCGAGGAGAGCAGCGCCGCACCGAGCGCCGCCGACCGAACCGTAAGGCGTGCCCCGTCCCGGGCGAGCTGCCCGAGCTCGGCTCGGCCCGGCCGCCGCGGCACCACCGCGGCGGTCCGCCACCGCCACACGAACAGCGCCGCCGACACCACCTCGGCACCGACCGTCCCCCACGCCGACCCGGCAAGGCCCAGGCCGGCCGGGTACACGAGCACCACCTCCAGCACCACGTTGACGGCGTTCGCCACGAGCGCCACCAGAAACGGCCCCCGCGTGTCCCTCGTCCCGACCAGGTGGCCGTTGCCCGCCAGCGACACGAGCAGCGGGACGAGCCCGACCGACGAGATCCGCAGGTAGCCCACCGCCGCCGAGGCGACCCCCCCGTGGCCGCCCAGCACCGCCACCACCGCCGGCGCACCGAGCACCACGGCGACGACCAGCACCACCCCCTCCGCCGCCGCCAGGGCGTAGGCCGCCCCCACCGCCCGTCCGGCGCCCGCCTCGTCGCCGGCCCCACGGCGGAACGCCACCGCAGACACCGTCGCCATCTGCAGGAACCCCGCCGTCCACCCGACCAGCGCCAGCGCCCCGCCGGCAAGGGCCAGGGCGGCCAGCGGGCCCGTGCCAAGGTGCCCGACGATCGCCGCGTCGGTCAGGTTGTACACGGGCTGCACCACGAGCGCACCGAGCGCCGGGACCGCCAGCGCCACGATCCGGCGGTCCAGCCCGTCCAGCCGCCGGCCACGCCGCGCCGCCGCCCCCGGCCCGGTCACCGCCATACGCATGGCTACCCCAGCCCGCCGCCGCCCGGCCACCCCAGCCCGCCGCCCAGCCCGCCGCCCAGCCCGCCGGCCGCCCCGCGGCCCTGCGGTCCTTCCCCTCCTCCGCTCCCTCCGGCCCGCCGCCTGTCCCTCCTACGACCCCACGGCGATCGCTCTTGACTTGTCTCGATATATCGTTGATAGTCAACGTAACGGCGAAGACCTGCAGGAGGCACCCCATGCACCGACACTTCCCTCCCCACCCCGGCGACCCCGGCCTGCGCGGCGCCCGCGCCCATCGCGGCCACGGTCCCTTCGACCCGACCCGCCTCGGCCCGGCCATCTTCGGCGGTCGCTTCGAGGGCCCGGGCGGCCCGATGGGCGGGCTCGGGCCCTGGGGCCGCGGCCGCGCCCGGCGCGGCGACGTCCGCGCCGCCGTCCTGGCGCTCCTCACCGAACGCCCGATGCACGGCTACGAGATCATCCAGGAGCTCGAGGCGCGCACCCAGGGCCTGTGGCGACCGAGCCCCGGCTCGGTCTACCCGACCCTCCAGCTCCTCGAGGACGAAGGCCTCGTCGCCCACGACGAGGCCGACGGCAAGCGCAGCTTCCGCCTGACCGACGCCGGCAGCGAGGCCGCAGCCGCCCGCGGTGACGGTCCCGCCCCGTGGGAGGAGGTCACCGCCGGCGCCGACCCGCAGGCGCTCGGGCTCCAGCAGGGCATCCGCCAGCTCGTCATCGCCGCCGCCCAGGTGGTCCGGGCAGGCACGACCGGCCAGAAGGAGGAGGCCATCACCATCCTCGCCGATGCCCGCCGGCGCATCTACGGGCTGCTCGCCCGCGAGGACTGAGCCGCCGCGGCGGGCACGACCCGGTCTGCTGGGTCGGGGTCTGCTGGGCCCCGGCGGGCTGGGCCGGGGTCTGCTGGGTCGGGGTCTGCTGGGTCGGGGGCGGCCAGTCCGGGATCGGCGGGGCGGGAAGGTGGCCGCATGTGCCGCACCTGCGGGGAGGCCGCAAGGCGGACGATCCCGGCGAGCGCCACGAGGGCACCCGCCGAGGCGACCGCCAGCCGGAGCGGCCCCGTCTCGACGGCCTCCCCCAGCACTCCCACCCCGAGCAGCACCCCGACGATCGGCTGCACCCAGTCCACCATCGGCATGGTGATGGCCAGCGGGCCGGCCTGGTAGGCCGACTGGAGCAGCAGAAGCCCTGCGCAGCTGGCAACCGCCATCGCGTACGGCGCCGGCCGGGCGAACCCGCCCAGCCCGGCCGTCCCGAAGCCGTGCACGGTCGCCGCCATGAGCGCCGAGGCGAGCGCGAACGTGAGGGCGGCGGCCGCCGCCAGGCAGGTCGCTCGGCCCGCCGCCACCCCCCACCGGGCCAGCCCGGCAAGAGCGGCGGCGGCAAGGGCGACGGCGCCCCCGATGGCCAGCCAGCGCACCGTCGACCCCGTCGCCGACGGCCCCGACGGCGCCGCACCCCACAACGCCACCGCCACCCCGGCAGCGACCCCGACGAGGGCCAGCCAGTCGGCTCGCCGCAGCCGGACGCCGGCGAGGCGCGCCGACACCGGCACGGCGAGCAGCAGCTCGCTCACCAGCAGCGGCTGGACGGCGGCCAGCGGCGACCACCACAGGGCGAACGCCTCCAGCACGTTCGACACGACGGCGAAGGCGATGCCCACCAGCCACTCCGGCCGACGCAGGAGCGCGGCGACGAGGCGCGCCGGGTTGGACCGGCGCTCGGCGGCCGCCGCGTGCTGCTGGAGCACACCGCCAGCGGCGTACGACCCACCAGCAAGGACGGCCGCGACCATGCCGAGGGTCTCGTGCATCTTCGCTCGACCCGCAGCCTAACGGGAGGGGCCCGCAGGCCGGCGGGAGCGTCGCCAGGCCAGCTGGGGCAAGCTACCCCGGAGGAAGCCGACCGGGACGCCCGGCCCCGGGCGCCCCGCATGTCCCCCGCCGGTGGTCCCCCGGCGGGCAGCTCCGGGCAACGGGCAACGGGCAACGGGCAACGGGCAACGGGCAACGGGCAACGGGCAACGGGCAACGGGCAACGGGCAACGGGCAACGGGCAACGGGCAACGGGCAACGGGCAACGGGCAACGGGCAACGGGCGGAGAGAGGAGCAGCGATGGTCGACCGGCGCACCTTCGACGTCGTGGTCATCGGGGCCGGCCCTGCCGGCGAGAACGTGGCCGACCGGGCCGTGCGCGGCGGCCTGTCCGCCGTCGTCGTCGAGGAGGCCCTCGTCGGGGGCGACTGCTCCTACTGGGCCTGCATGCCCTCGAAGGCCCTCCTTCGACCGACCCAGCTGCTCCACGACGCACGCCAGGTCGGCGGCGCCCGCGAGGTCGTCGCCGACCGCCCCGACCTCGCCGCCGTGCTGGCCCGGCGCGACGCCTTCACGAGCCATTGGGACGACGGCGGCCAGGTCCGCTGGCTGGACGGAGCCGGCATCGCCCTCGTGCGGGGCCACGGTCGCCTGGCTGGCGAGCGGCAGGTCGCCGTCGACACCGACGACGGCACCCTCCTGCTCATCGCCACCCACGCCGTCGTCCTCGCCACCGGGTCGGCCGGCACCCTCCCCCCGATCGACGGCCTGCGCGACGCCCGCCCCTGGACCACCCACGAGGCGACGAGCGCCACGGCCGTCCCGGCCCGCCTCGCCGTCCTCGGCGGTGGCGTGGCCGGCTGCGAGCTCGCCCAGGCCTTCGCCCGGCTCGGAAGCCGCGTCACCCTCCTCGAGGCGACCGACCGGCTGCTCGCCGGCGTCGAGCCCTTCGCCGGCCAGGCCGTCGCAGCCGCCCTCGGCGCCGACGGCGTCGACGTGCGCACCGGGGTCACCCTCAGCTCCGTCCGCCGCGGCCCCGACGGCCTCCGCCTCGAGCTCGACCGTGGCGGCCTCCTCGCCGACGAGCTGGTCGTCGCCGCCGGCCGGCGCCCCCGCACCGGCGACCTCGGCCTCGAGTCGGTCGGCCTCCAGCCGGGCAGCTGGGTCGACGTCGACGACACCCTCTGCGCCACCGGCGTCGCCGGTGCATGGCTGTACGCCGTCGGCGACCTCAACCACCGCGCCCTCCTCACCCACCAGGGCAAGTACCAGGCACGTGCCTGCGGCGACGCCATCGTCGCCCGGTCGGCCGGGCGGCTCGACACGACCCCGTGGACACGCCACGTCGCCACCGCCGACCACCGGGCCGTCCCCCAGGTCGTCTTCACCGACCCCGAGGTTGCCGCCGTCGGCCTCGGCCTCGCCGCCGCCGAGGCGGCCGGGGTGCGTGCCCGCGCCGTCGACTACGACCTCGGCGCCGTCGCCGGCGCCGCCCTCCACGCCGACGGCTACGCCGGGACCGCCCGCATGGTGGTCGACGAGGACCGAAGCGTCCCCGTCGGCTTCACCTTCGTCGGACCCGGCGTCGCCGAGCTGCTCCACTCGGCCACCGTCGCCGTCGTCGGGGAGGTGCCGATCGAGCGCCTCTGGCACGCCGTCCCGTCGTACCCCACCATCAGCGAGGTCTGGCTCCGCCTCCTCGAGGCCTACGGGCGCTGACGGGGCTCAGCCTCGGGTGGCCTCGACGTAGGCGGCGCGGATGGCCGGGTAGACGACCTCCTGGTCGCGCGGCAGCGCCTCCTTCAAGTTGCGGGCCGTCTCGTCGGCAAGCACCTCCGGCAACCCGGACTCGGCCGCGTCCAGCGCCTGGGCGACGACCGACGCCGGCGTCACCTTGGGGGCGTCGACGCCGCTCGCCATGTCGGTGTCGACGAAACCCACGTGCACCCCGACCACGTGGATCCCCCGCGGCGCCAGCTCGCTGCGCACGCCGTTCGTGAGCGACCACTGGGCAGCCTTCGACGCAGCGTACGAACCGCTGTCGGGCGGCGTGAAGAAGCTCACCACCGAGTGCATGTTGACGATCGCACCGCCCCCGTTCCGCTCGATCACCGGGGCGAACGCCCGGCACAGGGCGAGCGTGCCGAAGTAGTGCACCTCCATCTCGTAGCGGGCGTCGTCCATCGTCGCCGCCCCGATCAACGCCGCATGGCGAAGGACCCCGGCGTTGTTCACGAGCAGCGTCACCTCCCCGCAGCGCGCCGCCGCGGCGGCAACCTGGGCGGCATCGGTCACGTCGAGCTGCACCGCCTCGACGCCGGCGACCTCGAGGCGCGACGGGTCACGCACCCCTGCGAACACCCGGCGGGCGCCCCGCTCCCGCAGCGCCTCGGCGAACGCCCGCCCGATCCCCCGGTTGGCCCCGGTCACGAGCGCCGTCGCACCTTCGATCTGCACCCCGCTCCCCTCTCTGCCCAGCACGGTCCCCGGTGGCGCCGCTCAGCGACGACGCAGCTCGAACCGGTCCAGCTCCATCACCTTCACCCACGCCGCGACGAAGTCTCGCAGGAACCGCTCCTCACCGTCGGCGGCGGCGTACACCTCGGCGATGGCCCGCAACGAGGCGTTCGACCCGAACACCAGGTCGACGGCCGTCCCGGTGAACCGCAGCTCGCCGCTGGCCCGGTCACGGCCCTCGTAGACGCCCTCGCCGGTGGCCGAGGCCGCCCACTCGGTGCGCTGGTCGAGCAGGTTCACGAAGAAGTCCGTCGTGAGCGTCCCCGGCCGGGCCGTGAGCACCCCCCGCGCCGACCGGTCGTAGGTGGCCCCGAGCACCCGCAGACCACCGACCAGCACCGTCATCTCGGCTGCCGTCAGGCTGAGCAGGTCCGCCCGGTCGACGAGCAGGTGCTCCGCCGGGACCTTCACCCCGGACCGGACGTAGTTGCGGAACCCGTCCGCCACCGGCTCGAGCACGGCGAAGGAGGCGACGTCGGTCGCCTCCTCGGTGGCGTCCGTCCGGCCCGCCACGAACGGGACCTGCACCTCGTGGCCTGCCCGACGGGCTGCCTCCTCGATCCCGGCGCTCCCTGCCAGCACGATCAGGTCGGCGAGCGACACCTGCCGGCCGTCGCTCCGGCCGGTCGAGAAGCGCCCGCGCACCTGCTCGAGCACCCCGAGCACCCGGTGCAGCTCGGCCGGGGCGTTGACCTCCCAGTCGCGCTGGGGGGCCAGCCGCAGCCGCCCCCCGTTCGCCCCGCCGCGCCGGTCGCTCGCCCGGAAGCTCGCCGCCGCCGCCCAGGCGACCGAGACCAGGTCGGTCACCGACAGCCCCGAGGCCAGCAGCTCCGCCTTGAGCGCCGCCACGTCGGCATCGTCCACCAGCTCGTGGTCGACCGGCGGCACCGGGTCCTGCCACGGCTGCGCCGCGGGGACCCACGGTCCGTACAGCCGGGAGACCGGCCCCATGTCGCGGTGGAGCAGCTTGTACCACGCCTTCGCGAAGGCCGCGGCAAGCTCGTCCGGGTGCGCGTGGAACCGCTCGGCGATCGGCCGGTACTGCGGGTCCACCTTGAGGGCCAGGTCGGTCGTCAGCATCATCGGCGCGTGGCGCCGCCCCGGGTCGTGGGCGTCCGGCACCGTGTCGTCGGCCGCCCGGTCGGTCGGCCGCCACTGGTGCGCCCCGGCCGGGCTCGCCGTCAGCTCCCACTCGTAGCCGAACAGGTTGTCGAAGTACCCGCCGTCCCACGCCGTCGGGTTGGCCGTCCAGGCGCCCTCGAGCCCGCTCGTGTACGTGTCGTCGCCGCTCCCCGTCCCGTACGTGTTGCGCCAGCCCAGCCCCTGCTCCTCGATCGGCGCCGCCTCCGGCTCGGGCCCGAGGTACAGCGCCGGGTCCACCGCACCGTGGGTCTTCCCGAACGTGTGGCCCCCGGCGATGAGCGCCACCGTCTCCTCGTCGTCCATCGCCATCCGGGCGAACGTCGCCCGCACGTCCCGGGCGGCGGCCAGCGGGTCCGGGGTGCCGTTCGGGCCTTCCGGGTTCACGTAGATGAGACCCATCTGCACCGCCCCGTACGGCTCGTCCAGCTGGCGGTCGCCGTGATAGCGGTCGTCGCCCAGCCAGCTGTCCTCGTGACCCCAGTCGACGTCCTCCTCCGGCCCGAACCCGTCCTCACGGCCGAACGCGAACCCGAACGTCGCCAGCCCCATCGCCTCGAGGGCGCAGTTCCCGGCCAGCACGATCAGGTCGGCCCACGACACCTGGCTGCCGTACCGCTGCTTGACCGGCCACAGCAGCCGCCGCGCCTTGTCCAGGTTGGCGTTGTCCGGCCAGCTGTTGAGCGGCGCGAACCGCTGGGCGCCCCTGCTCGCACCCCCGCGCCCGTCGTGGATCCGGTAGGTGCCTGCCGAGTGCCACGACATCCGCACGAACAGCGGTCCGTAGTGGCCGTAGTCGGCCGGCCACCACGCCTGCGAGTCGGTCATCACCGCCACCACGTCCCGGCGCAGCGCCTCGACGTCGAGCGTGCCCAACGCCGCCGCGTAGTCGAACCCCTCCCCGAGCGGGCCCCGTGCCCCGGCGTGGCGCTCCAGCGCCCGCAGGTCCAGCCGGCCCGGCCACCAGTCCCGGTTCGACCGCTCACGCGGCGTGTGCACCACCGGGCACTGGCTCGCCTGCTCCGCCCCGCCCTCGTCGTCGCTCATCTCGCCTCCCTGCTCGTCTCCGATGCCACTGCTGCACGACACGCCGGGCACACGCCCCAGTAGGTCACCTCGGCCTCCTCGACCGAGTACCCGTGGTGCTCGGACGGGGCCAGGCACGGGCGCTCGCCGACGGCACAGTCCACGTCCGCCACCGCCCCGCACTTCCGACATACCAGGTGGTGGTGGTTGTCCCCCACCCGCACCTCGTACCGGGCGGCGCTGCCCGCCGGCTCGATCCGTCGTACCAGACCGGCCTCGACGAGCGCCGCCAGCACGTTGTAGATCGCCTGGCTCGACACCGCCCCGAGCTCCTCGCGCACGGCGCCGATCACCTGGGCCGTGTCGGCGTGCGGGAGCGACCCCAGCACTGCCAGCACGGCGAGGCGCGGCGCCGTCGCCCGCAGCCCGGCCGCCCGCAGCCCGGCGACGGCCGCCGCCCGTGCCGACGCCCCCGACGCCCCCACCCCGTCCACCCGGCCCACAATAGGACCGTTCTCACCTTGGAGGCAATGCACAAACGGCCCGACGCGTGGGGTGGGATCCGGAAGGCGGCCGGCCCGCTGGCCGCTCCCTCCTGCTACAGGCCCGTACCTGCGGCGTCGAGCGCCGCCAGCGCCCCCGCCGACCCGCCCCGCTCGACCACCGCCTGGCGGCGCCCTGCCAGGTACAGGGCCAGCTCGGTGGCCGGCCCGGTGAGCACCGCCGCCTCGCCCCGGCCGAGCCGCCGGTGGCGCCCCGGCGCAACCAGCTCCAGGGCGAACGGCCGCATCGCCCGCGCCGCCCGCAGGCCCAGCAAGAACGAGACCTGCCAGCACACCCGCTCGAGGTCGGGCGTCGCCGGGCGTGGGCCGCCGCCGTTGGCCCGGCGCACGTCCTCGAGGTGCACGAAGTACTCGAACCCGTTCAGGAAGGTGCGCAGCACCGGGATCCCCCACGGCAACGCCGGCGGCCCGGCCCGCAGCTGCGCCACGACAGCCGGGAAGCCCGCCGCCAGCACCTCGGCGCGCGCCCCATCGCCCCACCGCCGCAGCCGCTCACGCAGCACCAGATGCGCTGCCAGGTCCCCCGTCGTCCATCCCTCGCACCACGTCGGGGCGTCCGGGCCGAGCTCGTCCAGGCGGTCGCACAGCGCCTGCCGCTCACGCCCGTCGAGCGGCTCGCCCCCGCCTGACCAGCCCCAGCGCGACCCGTCACCGCCGGTCGCCGCCCCGCCCCCCGTCGCTGCCACCCCCTCGATCCTAGGGCCGCCCACCGACCGCCGGCCCGGTGGCGCCGAGCCCCGTCCGTGCCGGCCCCACCCCGGCCCCGAGGCGGTCCCGTGGCGGCCCCGGAGCGACGAGCCCCCTACGCCGCCGCCCCGGAGCCGCGACCGTCAGGGGACGCGAGCCCCGTGCTCGACCCGCTGCTCGTCGGTGAGCAGCGTCGTGCCCGTCGTGTTGTCCACCACCCGGCGGCTCCGCCGGGTCCGGCTCGACCACGGCCCGAACATGGCCAGGCTGAGCACCAGGCCGCCGAGGCCGACGAGGAACACGATCAGCCCGACGGTCGCCACGTCGACGTCCGCCGTGCTCCAATGCACCGCCCAGCGGAGGATTGCCCCGACCGCGACCAGCAGGATGCTCAGTCCGATGCCCATCTCGCCACCTCCTTGCGCCGCGCGCACCACACTTCCTTGCGTTGCGCGCACCACTTCCCGCCGGTGTTGCCCGGCAAACGGACCGCACGTCGTGGCGCCGCACCAGCGGCGTCGGGTGGGGCTAGCGCACCGGCCCTCCCGGAGCGGCACCACCAACAGCCTCCGGCCCGTCCGGTCGCCGCGCGCCGGACACATGCCGGGCACCCTCATCGGTACCAACGTGGTCGACGACCCGCCGCAGCGACGTCGCCAGCTCGTGCAGCTCGTCCAGGTGGAGCGCCGTCAGCTGCGCCAGCGCCTGCTCCCCCCTCGCCTCGAGCACGACCCGGACCCGGCGCTTGTCGACGGCGTCCACCTCCCGGCGCACGAGCCCGGCCGACTCGGCCCGGTCGAGCAGCCCGACCACCGAGTGGTGCCGCAACAGGAGGTGCTCGGCGAGCTCGGTCACCGTCGGCGGCTCCCCCCCGTGCCCGCGTACGGCCAGCAGCAGCTGGTGCTGCGCCGGCGTCAGCCCGGCACGCCGCGCCTCGTCCTCGCTCCAGCGGAGGAACCGGCGGAGCCCGTCACGGAACGCCAGGATCCGCTCGTAGTCGCCGTCGCCGAGCACCGTCGGCACGCGCCCATCAACCGCCGCCATCGCCCCTCCCCGCTCGCCCCGCCCAGCCGGCCGGCGGCGCCTCGCCGTGGCCACCGCCCGACTCCGGCCCCGATGTTGCCGCACCTGACCGGAGCGCCCGCCGGCCGGCCCGCGTCCGACCCTACGCGGCGGCACCCGGACCGACGCGGCGGCCCCCGACCGACCTCGCCACCGCCCCCCCGGCAGCACGCACCAGCCAGCGGGTCGTCACGCCCATTACCACCTAGCGTGTCGCTTGTACTACTCTGAGTGGCTACGCGACGAAAGGGGTCACCATGGCACGGGTGCCGAGCGGCAAGCGGGTGGGGGTCGGCGTGGCGGTGGCCGCGCTCGCTGCAGGGGGTGCAGCCGTCGCCGGCGGCGCCGCGTCGTCCGCATCGACAGCCCACCGTCAACCGGCATCGGCCGCCACTGGACGGCTCCGTCCGGCAGATCACCAGCCAGCCGGGCCTGGCTCGCACGGCGGCACGACCCTGACGATCGGCGCCCCAGCCGCCGGCGGCGGTACCGGCGGCACCACCACCGGGACCGTCATCGCGGTCTCGAGCTACGACTTCGTCGACGCCGTGGGTGGCAGCTCCGTCGGCGGCAGCTCCGCCAGCGCGGGCAGCCCCACCGGCGCCGTGGCGGCCAACACCCTCGTCGTCACCACCTCCCTCGACGCCCAGAGCGCGCTCGCCAGCCTGACCAGCAGCGCCGGCGGCGAGCTCGTCGCCCACGGCGAGGGCGCCTCGGCCCTCGACGCCACCTTCGCCGGGCTCTCCCTCCAGCGGTACGAGATCTCCTCGGACAGCGGCGGCACCCTCACCTTGACCTTCGGCTTCTCCAGCGTCACCCTGGCCGCCCCCACCAGCGTCCCGACCGGCACTGCCAGCTCGACCGGCGGCACCGGCTCGACCGGCAGCACGGGCCTGACCGGCAGCAACGGCTCGACCGGCAGCGACGGCGGCTCCTCCTCCCGAGGGCGCGGCTAGCCCTTTCCGGCCGGACCGCCGGCGCCCCGCGCCCTTTGGCGGCGGCGCTCGACCGACCGTCCGGGCGCACCGCGCAGGCGCTGCCCGCACGGTGCGCGCCGGACGCGGCACCGCCGCCCACCGGCACCGCGGCGCGGGCGGCGATGCCCAGCAGGCGGCGGGCGGTGGGCCGGGCGCGCGGGCGGCCTCCCGTCAGGGCATGCCGGCGAGCTCCGTGCCCACGTCCTCTCGCCCTGCCCGGATCAGCGTCACGCTCACGACGAACGCCGCGACCACCAGGGCGACGCTCACCACGAACGCCGTCGTGTACCCGTGGACGAGCCCGGCGGCGATCGCCGCCCGCCCGTGGCTCGCCACGTACGCCGCCGTGGCCGAGGCCGCCACCGTGTTGAGCAGCGCGGTCCCGAGCGCCCCCCCGACCTGCTGGGTCGTGTTGACGAGGGCGCTCGCCACGCCGGCGTCGGCCCGGTCGACGCCCACCAGCGCCGTGTTGCTGAACGGCACGAACGCCAGTCCGAGGCCGAGGCTCATGACGATCTCTGCCGGCAGCACGTGCACCACGTACGACGAGTCGACGCCGAGGCGCGTGAACCAGGCCAGCCCGAGCGCCGCGAGCAGCAGGCCGAGGCCGGTCACCCGCCGGGGGCCGAAGCGCGGCAGCAGCTGGCTCGCCGTACCCGCCGCCACGATGATGCCGCCCGAGAACGGCAGGAAGGCGAACCCGCTCTTCAGCGCCGAGTAGTGCAATGTCCCTTGCAAGAAGTACGTGAGGAACAGGAACACCCCGAACAGCGCCACACCCACGAGCAGCGACGCCAGGAAGGCCCCGCCGCGGTTGCGGTCCGCCACCACCCGCAACGGCAGCAGCGGGCTCGCCGATCGGCGCTCGATGAGCAGGAACGTGGCGAGCAGCACACCGGCGCCCACCAGCAGCCCGACGGTCGTCGCCGCGCCCCACCCGTCCGTCTCGGCGAGGGTGAACCCGTAGACGAGCAGCAGCAGACCACCCGTCGAGGCGAGCGCGCCGGGCACGTCGTAGCGGCCGCGGGTGGCAACCCGGCTCTCCCGCACCTCCCGAGCCGCCAGCACCGCCGTGATCACGGCGATCGGAGCGTTGATCAGCAGCGTCCACCGCCAGCTCGCGTACTCGGTGAGCAGGCCGCCGAGCACCAGTCCGATCGCCGCCCCGCCGCCGGCGATCGCCCCGTAGACGCCGAAGGCCCGCGCCCGCTCGCGCACGTCGGTGAACGTGACCGTCAGGATCGAGAGTGCCGCCGGTGCCATCACGGCGGCGAACGCCCCCTGCAGGGCACGCGCCCCGAACAGCATCCCGGCGTTCTGGGCCAGCCCGCCGAGCGCCGACGAGGCGGCAAAGCCGAGCAGGCTGATGATGAACATCCGCCGCCGCCCGAGGTAGTCGGCGATCCGCCCGCCGAGCAGCAGCAGCCCGCCGAACGCCAGCGTGTACGCCGTCACCACCCACTGGCGGTCCACCACCGAGATGTGCAGCGCCCGCTGGGCCGACGGCAGGGCGATCGTCACCACCGACGCGTCCAGCACGATCATCAGCTGGGCGATCGCGATGACGGCGAGCGCCCGGAACCGCCTCGGGTCCGCCGCCTCGGCGGTCGTTCCGACCGCCTCGAGGGTTGTCTCCATCGTGCTCCTCTCCGGGCGCGCCCCTCCACCCGCTCGGAGGCCGGGGCTTCAGGGAGATCGGGGTCTGGGTCAGGAAGCGATCGGGCCGCCGCCGCCATCCGGAGCGGTCGTTCCGTTCTGAGCTCAGGATACGGAACTCTGGTTCCGTTTGTCAATGGGCGGCGGCACAGCTCCGGCGGGCGCCGGGCTACCCTCCCCGCGTGGCCGCCCCCGACCCCCGAGCCGGCGGTCCCGGGGGGATCGATCCTCGGCCGCCCACCTCACGGCGCCGGCCCCTGCGGCGTTCACCCGGCATGGACCCGCCCGCCGCCCCCTTCGACGGTCATGGCACCCCGCCCCACCACGCCGCCCCGCCCGCCGGCGCCGCTCGTGCCCGGGACGACCTTCCGCCCTTTGACCAGGTGGTCGTGGAGCACGGCCCGGTCGTCCTTCGCGTCTGTCGCGCCGTCGTCGGGCGAGACGACGCCGACGACGCCTGGGGCGACACCTTCCTCGCCGCCCTCGCCGCCTACCCGAGGCTGCTTCCCGGGAGCGACGTCCGCGCCTGGCTCGTCACCATCGCCCACCGCAAGGCGATCGACCGCTGGCGCTCGGCTCGCCGGCGCCCGCTCCCGGTCGGCGCGCTCCCCGAGCGCCCCGACGGCCGGCCGGACCTCGAGGCCCCCGACGAGGTGCTCTGGGCAGCCGTCGCCGCGCTCGCCCCCCTCCAGCGCCAGGCGGTCGCCTACCGCTACCTGGCCGACCTTCCCTACGCCCAGATCGGCGCCCTCCTCGGCACCTCCGAGGCCGCCGCCCGCAGGTCGGCCGCCGACGGCCTGAAGCGCCTACGCGCCGCCCTCCCCTCCGAGGTGATCCGATGACCCGATCCCACCCCGCTCCCCTCGCCGCGCTCACCGCGCCGCTCGACCACGCCCACCTCGACCACCTCCGCCACTCGCTCGCCCGGCGCGCCGAGGCCGACGGCCTGCTCGACGTCGCCTATCGCACGCTCGACTCGCCGCTCGGCACCCTCCTCGTCGCCGCCACCGCCGCCGGCGTCGTCCGACTGGCCCTGCCGTCCGAGGACCACGACGGCGCGCTCGCCCTGCTCGCCCGCCGGGTCAGCCCACGCCTGCTCCACGCGCCCGGCCGCCTCGACGGCGTCGCCGGCGAGCTCGACGAGTACTTCGCCGGTCGCCGGCGCCGCTTCGAGGTTCCCCTCGACCTCCAGCTCGCCCGCGGCTTCCGCCTCGACGTCCTCCACCAGCTCGTCGCCATCGACTACGGCGCCACCGCCAGCTACGCCGAGGTCGCCGCCGCCACCGGCCGGCCACGGGCCGTGCGGGCCGTCGGCACCGCCTGCGCCACCAACCCGCTGCCCCTCCTCGTGCCCTGCCATCGCGTCCTGCGCACCGACGGCTCCCTCGGCGGCTACGCCGGCGGCCTGCCGGCCAAGGCCGCCCTCCTCGACCTCGAGCGGCGCGTCCGGGCCGGCGCCGGCTGACCCGCCGATCCCGCCGATCGCCCGAATCTCCGTCGACACGATCGCCCCCGTCGCGTACCATCGACCTCGGCAGTGAGGGTGCGCCGAGCCCGAACGGCAAGGCGCCCGGCCGAAGGGAGCCGCCGATGGGCATTCCGGCGCTCGAGCCTGAGACAGGCCCGGCACAGGAGTACTTCCTCACCCTTGCCGAGCTGGAGGACCACGTGCGACGCCGCCACGGCTGGTCCCCCGAGCTCGACGAGCACCGGGAAGAACCGGAATGGCCCCACAAGCTCGCCGTCGACCACTGGCACGGGGAGCAGCACGCCCACGCCAGCTGAGCCGGGGGGCCCGCCCGGGCGCGCCCCGCCACCCGCTGGGACCGGTACCACCGGCCGGCCAGCCGTCCGCCGGCCAGCCCTTCCTCAGCCGATCTTGAGCAGCTGGCCGCCGTCCACCGGCAGGGCTACGCCGGTGATGAAGCCGGCCTCGTCCGAGTTGAGGAACAAGGCGGCGTTCGCCACATCCCACGCCGTGCCCATCTTGCCCCGGAGCGGCACCCGGGCGTCGCGCAGGGCGACCACCTCCTCCCGGGTGTCGGCCAGCACCCCGATGCGCGTCTCGATCGCCATCGGCGTGTACATGAGCCCCGGCAGGATCGTGTTGGCCCGGATGCCGTAGCGGGCGTTCGTGATCGCCACGTGCTGGGTGAGGGCGATCACCCCTGCCTTCGACGTCTTGTAGGCGACGTAGGGGTAGTCGACCACCGCCGCCGTCGCGGCGATCGTCGTGATCGAGCCCGAGCCCTGGTCCCGCAGGATCGGCAGGACGTGCTTGCAGGCGAGCACCACGCTCTTCAGGTTGGTCGCCGTCAGCGAGTCGAACGCCTCCGGCTGCAGCTCGGTCAGCACGGCATCCCCGCCGGCCAGGCTGGTACCGACATTGCAGTGCAAGATGTCGAGGTGCCCCCAGCGGGCCTGGCAGCGGGCGAACAGGTGGGCGACGTCCTCCTCGTCGGTGGCGTCCATCCGTACCGCCTCCGCCGTGCCGCCCGCCCGCTCGATCAGCTCGACCGTCGCCTCGGCCCGCTCGAGGTGCAGGTCGGCGCACAGCACCTTCGCCCCCTCGCGGGCGAAGGTGAGCGCCGTCGCCCGGCCGTTGCCCACGCTCTCGCCCGGTGACTGCCCGGCGCCGATCACGACGGCCACCCGGTTCTCGAGCCGCATGGCTCCCTCCTCGTCGCCCGCCACGGCCTTGCTACGCAGGCCGGCTCTCCGCTCGGACGGTACACGACCGGCCCGACCGGTCGCCCCTCCGCCGCGCCCCGCTCGCTATGCTCGCCGCGCCCGCCGGCGCCTCCACCCGGCCGCCACGAGCACGTTCGCCGCCAGGCGGCGCCGACCACGACGGAGGGACCTCCATGGCCTTGACCCGCCTCGGCTTCCACTTCTCCTCGACCACCTACGACGGTTGGACGAGCGCAACGCTCGCCTCGACCGTGCTCGACGTGGCCGCCGCCGCCGAGCAGGCCGGCTTCGACTCGCTGTGGGTCCCCGACCACGCCCACCAGAACCCGATCGGCGGCGGTCCGGCCACGCCGATGCCCGAGGCCTACGCCCTCCTTGCCGCCCTCGCCGCCCGCACGACCGCCGTGCGCCTCGGCGCCCTCGTCAGCCCGATCACCTTCCGAGCGCCCTCCCTCCTGGCAAAGGCGGTCGCCACCCTCGACGTCCTCTCCGGCGGGCGCGCCGTGCTCGGTCTCGGCGCTGCCTGGGACACCGCCGAGCACACCGCCTACGGCATCGACTACCCGCCCCTTCCCGAGCGCTACGAGCGCCTCGAGGAGGCCCTCCAGCTCTGCCGGGCCCTCCTCGGCGAGCAGCCCGCCAGCTTCGCCGGGCGCTTCTTCACCCTCGACGGCGCCTGGTGCTCGCCGCCGCCCGTCCAGGCGCGCCTCCCCATCCTCGTCGGCGGCGGCGGCGAGCGGCGCACCCTCGCCCTCGTCGCCCGCTACGCCGATGCCTGCAACTTCTTCGGCGGCATCGACGACCTCCGCCGAAAGCTGCAGGTGCTGCGCCAGCACTGCGACGAAGCCGGCCGAGACCCGTCCGAGGTGACCACCACCGTCGCCTTCATGGCTCCCGACGACCCCGACGAGGTACGCCGCCTCGCCGACGAGCGCCTCGCCCTCGGCGTCGACGGCGTCATCCTCTTCGGAGGCTCCGCCCCGAGCGCGTCCACGGTGGCCGCCTGGGGTGCCGCGCTCGCCGACCTGCACACCTGCTGGTCGCCTCCAACAACCTCGGCACCTACGGCGGCATCGTCGTCGGCTCGGCCATCGGTGGGTCGATCGCCAACCACTTCGGGGTGACCGGCCCGTTCTGGTTCGCCTTCGCCGGCTCGGCGCTCTCCGTCGTGCTCCTCTGGGGCCAGCTCTCCCACGTCACGCACGGCGACGACCCCGGCGCCGCGCCGCAACGTCCCGCTTCGTGACATCTGTCACCGGTCGGAGGTGACAGGGCGCACTGGTGGCAGGCGGCCGGCGGCGGGAGGCTCCTCGCATGCGCCCTGCCGAGCCCCGCCACGGCATCGTCCTCGAGCAGCTGCGCAAGTGCTACGGCCCAGTCGAGGCGGTCGCCGGCATCGACCTCGTCGTGACGCCCGGTGAGACCGTGGCGCTGCTCGGCCCGAACGGCGCCGGCAAGTCGACCACCATCGACCTCCTCCTCGGCCTCGCCACGCCCGATGGCGGTGCCGTCACCGTCTTCGGCCAGCCGCCCGCCCGGGCCGTCGCCGAGGGCCGCGTCGCCGGCATGCTCCAGACCGGCCAGCTCATCGACCACCTCACCGTGCGCGAGCTCGTGGCGCTCGCCGCCTCCCTCTACCCTCACCCGCGCCCGCTCGGCGAGGTGCTCGAGGTCACCGGCGCCGCCGCCTTCGCCGACCAGCGCACCACCAAGCTCTCCGGCGGCCAGGCCCAGCGGGTCCGCTTCGCCCTCGCCCTCGTGGCCGACGCCGCCCTTCTGGTGCTCGACGAGCCCACCGTCGCCCTCGACGTCGAGGCCCGGCGGGACTTCTGGGCTGCCATGCGGCGGGTGGCGAGGGGTGGCACGACGGTCCTGTTCGCCACCCACTACCTCGAGGAGGCCGACGCCTACGCCGACCGGATCGTCCTCATGGCCCACGGCCGGATCCTCGCCGACGGGCCGGCCACGGACATCAAGGCGCGTGTCGGCGGGCGGCGCATCCGTGCGACCCTTGACGCCGTCCCCCTCGACGAGCTGCGCCGGCTTCCCGGGGTGTCAGGTGCCGAGCGCCACGGCGACGCCGTGGCGCTCACCTGTGCCGACTCCGACCTTGCGCTGCGCGCCCTGCTCGCCGCCTACCCGGCGGCGCGCGACCTCGAGGTGCGCGGCGCCGGGCTCGAGGAGGCCTTCTTCGAGCTCGTCGCCGAGGACGACCGCACCGCCTCCGGCGCCCCGAAGGCGACGGCCCACCGATGACCGCCGCCTACCTGCACGCCGAGCTCCGCCGGACGTTCCGCAACCGACGCTTCCTCTTCTTCTCGCTCGGCTTCCCCCTCGTCCTCTTCCTGACCGTCGCCGGCGCCAACCGGTCGCGCTCGATCGAAGGGATCGCCTTCCCCCTCTACTACCTCGCCGGCATGGTCTCCTGGGGCGCCCTCATCGCCGTCATCTCCTCCGGCTCGCGCATCTCCGCCGAGCGCCAGCTCGGCTGGGTGCGCCAGCTCCGGACCACCCCGCTGCGCACCCGCACCTACTTCGCCTCGAAGATCCTCGCCGGCTACCTGCTGGCGCTCCTCACGATCGCCGTCCTCGACCTCGCCGGCACCGGGCTCGGCGTCCGCCTCGACGCCCGCCAGTGGGCCACGATGACCCTCCTCCTGCTCGTCGGCCTCGTCCCCTTCGCCGTCCTCGGCATCCTCCTCGGCCACCTGCTGAAGCCCGACTCCCTCGGGCCGGCCGTCGGCGGGACCACCTCGCTCCTCGCCCTGCTGAGCGGCGCCTGGGGACCGCTGTCGACCGGCCATGCCTTCGTAGAGGCCACCAAGGCCCTCCCCTCCTACTGGCTGGTCCAGTCCGGGCGCGTCGCCTTCGGCGGCTCGGGATGGCCACCGGCCGAGGCCTGGCTCGTGATCGGCGCCTGGACCCTCGTCCTCGGGCGCCTCGCCGTCCTCGCCTACCGGCGCGACACCGCCCGGGTCGCCTGACCGGCTCGCCCGACCGGGTCGCCCGACCGGGTCGCCAGGTGCTTCGGTAGGTTACGGCGGTGGCGGCACGCGACGTCCATCCGCACCCGGCGGCCGATCCCACCTGGGTGGCCGAGCAGCGCAAGTGGAGCCGCGGCTGGCGGCGCATCGTCTTCCCGGGCGCCTTCCTCGCCTACCTCATCCAGGTCGCCACCGTCCTGCCGAAGGACGCCCACGGCGCCGCCCTCGTCGCCGGCGCCGCCGACCTCGTCCTGTTCGCCGTCGGCTACGTCCTCGCCGTCCCGGCCACCTGGGTGCTCGGCGACCGCCGCTACACCGGCCTCGTGGCGGCGATGGCCGTGCTGTGGCTCATCGAGCTCCCCTTCGCTCATGCCGACGCCTTCGTGATGGGCGTGTTCGTCGTCGCCCTGCTCGTCATCCGCTTCGGCGAGCGCGGCCTCGTCGCCGGCGCCGCCGTCGCCGTCACCGCCATCCTCCTGCCGCCCGCCGTCGGACCCTGGCACGACACCCTCACCACCGGCCTGTCCAACGGCACCGCCATCGCCATCTCGACCACGGCGCTCGCCATGTACGGCTTCGGACGGGTCATCCGCGGCAGCGTCGCCCTCGAGCGCGCCCGCGCCGAGCTCGACCGCCTCGCCGCCGAGAACGAGCGGGCGCGCATCGCCCGGGACCTGCACGACCTGCTCGGCCACTCGCTCACCACCATCTCGGTCAAGGCCGAGCTCGCCCACAAGCTGACCGCCCACGACCCCGACGCCGCCGCCCGCGAGATCGCGGATGTCGCCGCCCTCACCCGGCGCGCCCTCGGCGACGTGCGGGCTGCCGTGGCGAGCTATCGCGAGGTCACCCTCGCCGGCGAGCTCGCCACCGGACGCGAGCTGCTGCGTGCCGCCGGCATCACCGGCGAGCTGCCGCCCGCCGTCGAGCTCGTCGACGACGCCGCCCAGGAGCTGTTCGGCTGGGTCGTACGCGAGGGCCTCACGAACGTCGTCCGCCACTCGCGCGCCCGCACCGGCCGCCTCCAGCTTGCCC
>JAKBAA010000101.1 GCA_021809425.1 Actinomycetes bacterium
ACCAGTTCGTAGAGTTGACCGATGCCGGTGGCGCCCAGTGGATGGCCCTTGGATTCGAGACCGCCCGAGGGGTTGATCGGGATCCGGCCGCCAACGCTGAATTCGCCGCGCTCGGCTGCCGGGCCGGCGGGGGGGCGCTCGGCGGCGGCGCGCTCGGCGGCGGCCTCGGCGAGCAGCTCCTCGGCGTGTCGCCGGCCGGCTTCGCTGCCGGCGTTGCCGGCCAGCATCCGGGACAGCTCTGCCAGGCGGGCCGGCCCTTCGACCGGTCGCAGCTCGGTGACCGTCCGCTCGTGCCGGGTCGTCTTCTCGACGACGAGATGGCGGTCGGCCCGCGCCGCCACCTGCGGGAGATGAGTGACCACCAGCACCTGGTGGTCGGCGGCCAGCGCCGCCAGGGCCCGACCCACGGCAACCGCCGCTGCCCCGCCGATCCCGGCGTCGACCTCGTCGAAGACGAGCGTCGGCGGTCCGGCGGTGAGCACCAGACGGAGGGCCAGCATCGACCGGGCAAGCTCGCCGCCCGAGGCGATCCGGGCGAGCGGCAGGAGGGGCTCGCCCGGGTTGGCACCGAGCAGCAGCTCGACGTCGTCCGCCAGACCCTCGGTCGGGAGCGCCACGGCGAGGCGGGCAGCCGGCATGGCAAGCTCGCGCAGGTGCGTCTCGACGGCGGCGGCCAGCGCCCCGGCGGCGGCCCGGCGGGCGTCGCCGACGGTCGCCTCCTCGCCGGCGATGGCGGCGAGGAGGTCCCGCCGCTCCCGCTCCAGCCCGCTCCTCGCCTCGTCCTCGTGCTCGAGGGCGTCGAGACGGCCGGCGTGCGCCTCGGCGGCGGCGAGCACGTCGGCCAGGGAGGTGCCGTGCTTGCGGACGAGGCCGCGCAGCAGGTGGCGGCGCGCCCGGACCGTCTCCAGGGCCGCCGGGTCCTCCTCGATCGCCTCGCCGTCGAGCCGGAGGGCATGGACGGCGTCCTCGAGCTCGCCCTGCAGCGACCGCAGCCGCTCGGCGTGGCCCGTCAGCCCGGCTCGGTCCAGCACGGCGATGGCCGTGCCGAGCTGGCCGACCGCACCACCGTCGTCGCCGCCGCCTGCCAGGTACCCGCCCGACGGCCCCGCGCCACCGAGGGCGGCGAGGGCGCCCGCCACCGCCTCGCGGCGGGCCGTCGCGTGGGCGAGCGCCTCCTCCTGCTCGGCGAGCTGCTCCTGCTCGTCCGGGCCCGTCAGGCGGGCCTGCGCGATCTCGTCCAGCTCGAATCGGACGAGGTCCAGCTCGCGCCGGCGCTGCCGCTCGTCCCCGCCGAGCTCGCCGAGGCGGGCGTCGACGGCAGCGAGCTGGCGGCGGAGCGCCACGAGCGGGCCGAGGTCGACGCCGGCGAAACGGTCGAGCGCGGCCCGCTGGGACGCCGGGCGCAGCAGCGACTGGTGGGCGTGCTGGCCGTGCAGGTCGACGAGAGTGCGCCCTCGCGCCTCGAGCGCCGCGACCGGCGCCATGGCGCCGTCCAGGTACGACCGGGAGCGACCTGCCGCCGGCAGCACGCGGCGCACCACCACCTCCGCCTCGTCCAGCTCGCCGGCGCCGTCCGGGCGTGCTGCCCCGGCGGTGGCGGGCGGCACCAGGAACCGGCCCTCTACGACGGCCTCGTCGGCACCGGCACGCACCATCGACACGTCGCCGCGGCCCCCGAGCAGCAGCTCGAGCGCCTCGACCACGAGCGTCTTGCCGGCGCCGGTCTCGCCGGTGACCACGGTCAGCCCCGGCCCGAGCACGACCTCGAGGCGGGCGATGACACCGAGGTCCTCGACCCGCAGCTCGGCCAGCATCAGCGGTCGGTCAGGCCGAACTTGGCACGCAGCACGGCGTGGAAGTCACGCCGGCCGAAGGTCACCACGAGCGCCGAGGCGGTCGACACGCCGATCTCCACGCGGTCACCGACCGCCACCGGCGCCACCGGACGACCGTCCACGACGAGCGCCGCTGCGCTCCCCTCGAGCAGCGACAGCCCTACCCGCTCGTCCGGCCCGAGCACGAGGGAGCGGTCGAACAGCAGGTGCGGCGAGATCGGCGTCACCACGAGGGCGCGGAGACCCGGGGACACGATCGGGCCGCGCGCCGACAGGTTGTAGGCCGTCGAGCCGGTCGGGGTCGCCACGATGAGACCGTCGACCACGTAGGTGAGGAACGGCCGGCCGTCCATCGCCACCCCGGCGCGGATCGTGTGCCCGGGGGCCGCCCGCTCGAGCGTCGCCTCGTTCAGCCCGATGTGGCGCCGCTCCACCGACCCGCCGCCGGCCGGCTCGTGGGCCACCTCGAGCATCATGCGCTCCTCGAGCTCGTACGCACCGGCGACCAGCCGCTCGAACGCCTCCTCGAGCCCGGACGGCTCGACCTCGGTCAGGTAGCCGAGCGTGCCCAGGTTCACCCCGAGCACCGGCACCTTCCGGTCGAAGGTCAGCTGCACGGTCCGCAGCATCGTGCCGTCCCCGCCCAGGCTGATGGCGAAGTCGAGCGCCGCCCCCTCTGCCACCGTGTCGTCGTCGGCGCGAACCGTGCTGACTGTGTACCCGGCCGCCTCCCACCAGCCCGCCGACCGGCTCGCCAGCTCCCGCGCCGCCGGCCGCTCCGGGTGCACGACGAGCGCGACATGGCGGAAGCCGCTCGCTCGCACGCCGCCATCTTCGCCCGCCCGCCCCGGCGGGACAAGCGGCGACGTCTCGCTCAGCCGCCGCGCCCGTCGTCCGCCGGCGCCGACCCGCCACCCTCGGGCGCAGCGGGTGGCCTCCTCGAGCTGCCCCCCGTCCTCCCCGACCGGCCCGCCCCTCCACCGGCCGGCGGCCGACCGGACGGCACCTTCTTCGCTGCCGCCTTCTTTGCTGCTGCCGGCGCTGCCGTTGCCGGCGCCTTCTTCGCCGCCGCCTTCTTCGCCGGAGCCGTCGCTGCCGTTGCTGCCGCCTTCTTTGCTGCAGCCTTCTTTGCTGCTGCCGGCGCCTTCTTCGCCGCTGCCTTCTTCGCCGGTGCCTTCTGCGCCGGTGCCTTGGCCTCCGGCGCCCCGCTCGCCGGCGAGGCGTCGTGGGCAGGCGAGGGGGCGGTGCGCGGCTGCGGGTCGGGACCCGGCGCAGCCCGTGTGGGGGGTGGGTCGACGCGGCTGCGGAGGGCGACGAGCAGGTCGGCGACGACGGTCGCCGCTCGCTCGACGGCGTCGCCGAGGTCGGGTCGGGGACGGGCGGGCCCCCGGGGGGTGCTGTCGCGCAGCTCGTCGCGGACGAAGGCGGCAACCTCGTCGGCCGAGCGGCGGGTGCGGGCGCGCAGGTCCTCGAGGAGGTCGCCGGCTCGCTCGCGCGGGGTGCCGGCGGCAGGGCGAAGCACGTCCCGCGCCACCGCCTCGACGTCGTCGCGTGCGTTGGCAGAGAGCGCGGAGCCGAGGTCGGCGACACGCCGCAGCGTCGCCCGGAGGCGGTCACGATCGACCATCTGTCGAGCGTACCGCCGGGCGGCTCAGCCTGGGTCGTCGAGGAGGCGACGGACGAGCGTGAGGAGATCGGCCGCCTCGACGTCCGGTGACGGGTCGAGCGGGCCGTGGTCGGCCGGGGTGGCCCCCGAGTGGACGAGGGCGAAGCGTGCGCCGAGGCGGCGGGCGAAAGCGCCGTCGGTGGACGGGCGGTCGCCGACGACGGTCGTGACGATGCCGAGCACCTCCACGGCGAGGTCGGCGGCGGGGCCGTGGGGCTTGCCGGCGACCACCGGGTCGGAGCCGGTGGCGTAGCTGACGGCCTGCAGCAGCGCACCGGCGCCCGGACGTGGGCCGGCCGGGGTCGGCAGGGTGGGATCCTCGTTCGTCCCGACGAGGCGGGCGCCGCCCAGCACGGTCGTGACGGCGTCGGCCAGCCGGTCGTAGCTGACGGCGCGGTCGAGGCCGACGACAACGTCGGTCACGGCGCGGTCCCCCGGGGGCGAGCCCCGGCCGGCGGGGACGGCGTCGACGCCCCGGGCGGCAAGGGCCTCGTCCACGCCGGGGCCGCCGAGCACGAGCGCCGAGGTCCCCGGCACGCAGAGCCGTGCGGCAGCCTGGGCCGAGGTGAGGACGTCCTCGGGAGCTGGGTCCATCCCGAAGCTGGCGAGCTTCGCCACGTGCTCGGCGTGGCGCGGGGAGGAGTTGTTGGTGAAGAACGCCACCCGCCGGCCGGCGGCCCGCAGGAGTCGTGCCGCCTCGGCGCCGCCGGCGATCGGCTCGTCGCCGAGCCACACGACACCGTCGAGGTCGATCAGCCAGCAGGAATCCTCCATCGGGCCATCATGGCGCGCCGGGGCCGGCCGATCGGGCACGGGAGGGCGTCCGGACGGAGCGGACGGGCACCCCCGTGTGCTACGCAGGTGCGCATGCCCCGTCTCGAGCCCTTTGCCGGGCTGCGTTACGACGCCGAGCTGGCACCGCTCGGCGAGGTGATCGCGCCGCCCTACGACGTGGTCGACGAGGCCGGCCGGGCTCGCCTCGCGGAGCGGAGCCCGTACAACGCCATCCACGTCGAGCTGCCGGAGCCGGACGAGGCGGGCGGGCTCGACCGGTACGCGCACGCCGCCGTGCTGCTCGACCGCTGGCAGCGTGAGGGAGCGCTACAGGCCGACGACGCGCCGGCCTTCTACGTGTACCGGATGCGCTACCACGAGGAGGGCCTCGGCGAGCGCTCGACGATCGGGGTGATCGGGGCCCTGGCGCTCGACGTCGAGGGTGGCTCCGACGTGCTGCCGCACGAGCGGACGATGCCCAAGCCGAAGGGCGACCGGCTCGACCTGCTGCGGGCCACGCGCACCAACCTGTCGCCGATCTGGGGGCTGTCGCTCGCGGCCGGTCTCGCCGACACCCTGCGCCGGGCGATCGGCAGCCAGCCGGCGCCGATGCACGCGCCGGACGAGGACGGCGTGGTGCACGAGCTCTGGCCGGTCGTCGAAGCCCAGGCGATCGACGCCATCCGGAACCTGGTCGCCTCCACGCCGGTGGTGATCGCCGACGGCCACCACCGGTACGAGACGGCCGTCTTCTACCGCAACGAGGTCCGCGCCGGTGCCGGACCGAAGGAAGGTCCCCAGGACCTCTTGATGGCGCTCGTGGTCGAGCTGGCCGACGAGGAGCTCGTCGTGCGGCCCACCCACCGCCTCGTGTCGGCGCTTCCGGCCGACCTCGACCTGTTCGAGGTGCTTCGACCCTACTTCGAGGTCGAGCCGACCAGCGTCGATGTGGCCAAGCTGTCGACCGAGATGGCCTCGAGGGGGGCGCTCGGCCTCGTGACCCGGACCGGCACGTTCCTGCTGGTGCCGACCGAGGCACTGCACGCTGCCGCCGAGGCCGACCTCGACTCGAGCCGTCTCGACGTGGTCCTCGGGGTGCTGCCGGCCCACGAGGTGGTCTACCAGCACGGCACCCGGCCCGTGGCCGATGCGGTGGCGTCGGGGCGCGCCGACGTCGGCTTCCTGTTGCGCCCGGCGACGGTGGCCCAGATCGCCGAGACGGCCCACAGCGGCCGCCGGATGCCACCGAAGACGACGTTCTTCCACCCGAAGCCGCGCACCGGGCTCGTCTACCGCCGGCTCGACGGCTGACCGCCTGCTCGGGGCTAGTCGACCGTCCAGGTCGTCCCCGAGCGGAGCAGCGCCGCCAGGTCGCCCCTGCCGCGCCGCGCCGTCACCTCCTCGACCTGGCCGTTCACGAGCGAGCCGTAGTCGGGGCGCTCGACGGCCCGGAGCACGCCGACAGGGGTCGGCTGGTCGACCGAGGACGAGAGGCGGGCAAGAAGGAAGGCGAGGCCGGGGTCGTCGCGGGTCTCGTCGTGGACGAGCACGGCGTCCTCGCCCACCTCGGCCACCTCGGCGACGGTGAGCGAGCCGGTCCTGCCGTCGAGCACCACCCCGAGATGCCCGTCGTGGCCGAAGCGGATCGGCTGACCGTGCTCGAGCGGGATGAGCGCCTCCTCGCGCTGGCTGCGCCCGGTCAGGCCCTCGAAAGCGCCGTCGTTGAACACGTTGCAGTTCTGGAGCACCTCGACGAAGGCCGCCCCCTTGTGGTCGTGGGCTCGGCGGAACGTCGCCATCATGTGCTTGCGGTCCATGTCGTGGGTGCGGGCGACGAAGGTCGCCTCGGCGCCGAGCGCCAGCGAGAGCGGGTTGAACGGGCGGTCGATGGAGCCGAACGGGGTGGACTTCGTCACCTTGCCCGATTCCGAGGTGGGTGAGAACTGGCCCTTGGTCAGGCCGTAGATCTGGTTGTTGAACAGCAGGATCGTCAGGTTGACGTTGCGGCGCAGCGCGTGGATCAGGTGGTTCCCGCCGATCGACAGCGCGTCCCCGTCGCCGGTGACCACCCAGACGTCGAGGTCGGGGCGGCTCACGGCGAGGCCGGTGGCGATCGCCGGGGCGCGCCCGTGGATCGAGTGCATGCCGTAGGTCGACAGGTAGTACGGGAACCGTGCGGCGCAGCCGATGCCGGACACGAACACGGTGTTCTCGCGGCGCACGCCGAGCTCGGGCAGCAGCAGCTGGACGGCAGCGAGGATCGAGTAGTCGCCGCACCCCGGGCACCAGCGGACCTCCTGGTCGCTCGCCCAGTCCTTGCGGGAGGTCACGGGCACGGCCGTGTCGGTCACTGCAGCTCCTCGGGGTCGACGACCGGCGGCACCCCGGCCGCCGGCACGGGCGAGTCGTCGAGGCCGGCCAGCAGGTCGAGGACCGCCTGCTCGACCTCGCCGACCTTGAACGGCGTCCCCTGCACCTTCGTCAGCGAGACGGCGTCGACGAGGAAGTCGCCACGCACGAGGCGGACGAGCTGTCCGAGGTTGGTCTCGGGAACGAGCACCCGCTCGTAGCGACGGACCACCTCGCCGAGGTTGGAGGGGAACGGGTTGAGGTGGAGCAGCTGGGCATGCGCCACCGACAGCCCGCCGGCACGGATCCGCCGGGCCGCCCCGGCGAGCGCCCCGTAGGTGGACCCCCAGCCGAGCACGAGGACCCGGGCGTCACCGCTCGGATCGTCCACCTCGACCGGCGCCAACGCCGAGGCGATGCCGGCGATCTTGGCGGCACGCAGGCGGACCATTCGCTCGTGGTTGACCGGGTCGTACGACACGTTGCCCGACCCGTCGGCCTTCTCGAGCCCACCGATCCGGTGCTCGAGGCCGGGGGTGCCCGGAACGGCCCAGGGCCGGGCGAGGGTCGAGGCGTCCCGCAGGTACGGCCACAGCTCGGCCGTACCGTCGGCGCGCACGTGGTTGGGCTCGGTCGTCAGGTTCGCCTCGATCACCGGGAGCCGGTCGACGTCGGGCAGGCGCCACGGCTCGGCGCCGTTCGCCAGCGAGGCGTCGGTGAGCACGAACACGGGCGTCCGGTAGGTGACGGCGAGGCGGGCCGCCTCGAGCGCGGCGTCGAAGCACTCGGCGGGCGTGCGCGGGGCGACGATCGGGACCGGTGCCTCGCCGTGCCGGCCGAACATGGCGTGGAGCAGGTCCGACTGCTCCGTCTTGGTCGGCAGCCCGGTCGACGGCCCGCCGCGCTGGACGTCGATCACGAGCAGCGGCAGCTCGAGCGACACGGCCAGGCCGATGGTCTCCGCCTTGAGGTCGACGCCCGGCCCGCTCGTCGTCGTCACGGCGAGCGACCCGCCGAACGCCGCCCCGAGCGCCGCCCCGGCCGCCGAGATCTCGTCCTCCGCCTGGAACGTCCGCACGCCGAACTGCTTCTGTCGCGCCAGCTCGTGGAGCAGGTCGGATGCCGGCGTGATCGGGTAGCTGCCGAGGAACAGCGGCAGCCCGGCGCGCTCGGCCGCGGCCACGAGGCCCCAGGCGAGCGCCGTGTTGCCGGTCACGTTCGTGTACGTCCCCGGGGGGAGCACCGACGGCGGGACCTCGTAGGCGGACTCGAACAGCTCGGTCGTCTCGCCTAGGTGGTAGCCGGCCTTGAACGCCAACGTGTTGGCCGCCACCACCACCGGCGCCTTCGCGTACCGCTCGGCGATCCAGGCGAGCGTCGGCTCGACCGGCCGCCCGAACAGCCACGACACGAGGCCGAGGGCGAAGAAGTTCTTGCTCCGCTCGGCGTCACGGGGCTTCGCGCCCGTCTCCTTGCACGCCTCGATCGTGAGCGAGGTCATCGGGATCTCGTGGACCTGATAGGTCGAGAGGCTGCCGTCGGTACGGGGATCCTTCTCGTAGCCCGCCTTCTCGAGCGACCGCTCGTCGAAGGCGTCGGCATTCAGGATCACCGTGCCGCCGACGGGCAGGTCAGCGACGTTGGCGCGCAGCGCCGCCGGGTTCATCGCCACGAGCACGCTCGGCGCGTCGCCGGGCGTGAGGATGTCGTGGTCGGCGATGTGCACCTGGAACGCCGACACCCCGGCCAGCGTGCCGGCCGGGGCGCGGATCTCGGCCGGGAAGCTCGGGAAGGTGGCGAGGTCGTTGCCGAACAGGGCGCTTCCGGTCGTGAACCGGTCGCCGGTGACCTGCATGCCGTCGCCGGAGTCGCCTGCAAAGCGGACCACCACCCCGGCCAGCTTGCGGGGGGGCGTCCGTTCCGCCGTGCTGCTCACGTCGTCTCCTTCGTCGGATCGCTCCGTCGAGTCTATGTCGACCGGCCCCGTGAACGTCTACTCAGCTTCTCCATCTGTCCGAGCAGCCCCCTGCTTGTCCGGCCCGGCTACGGGTCGGTCAGGCCACGGTGATCTGCTCGTCCAGGTAGACGTCCTGGATCGCGTGGATCAGCTCGACACCCTCGGCGAATGGTCGCTGGAACGCCTTGCGCCCGGCGATGAGGCCGGTGCCGCCGGCCCGCTTGTTGATGACCGCCGTACGCACTACCTCGGCCAGGTCGCTCGCCCCCCGCGACTCCCCGCCGGAGTTGATGAGGCCGATCCGACCCATGTAGCAGTTGACCAGCTGCCAGCGGGTGAGGTCGATCGGGTGGTTGCCCGCCGTGTACTCGTCGTAGACGAGCGGGTCGGTACGGCCGAACTTGAGGGCGGTGTACCCGCCGTTGTTCTCCGGCAGCTTCTGCTTGATGAGGTCGGCCTCGATGGTGACGCCGAGATGGTTGGCCTGCCCGCTCAGGTCGGCGGCGAGGTGGTAGTCGGCCTCGGGCGTCTTGAAGTGCTCGTTGCGCAGGTAGCACCACAGCACGGTGAACAGCCCGTGCCGGTGTGCCTCGGCGAACATGGCCGACACCTCGTGGATCTGGCGGGTCGACTCGGGCGAGCCAAAGTAGATCGTCGCCCCGACACCGGCGGCGCCGAGATCCACCGCCTGGCGGACCTGGGCGAAGAGCACCTGGTCGGCACGCGCCGGGTAGGTGAGCAGCTCGTTGTGGTTCATCTTGACGATGAACGGGATCTTGTGGGCGTATCGCCGGGCCACCACCCCGAGCCCGCCGAGCGTGGACGCGACGGCGTTGCAGCCGGCCGCCACGGCGAGCTCGACGATCCGGATCGGGTCGAAGTACTCGGGGTTCTTCGAGAAGCTGGCCGCCGCCGAGTGCTCGATCCCCTGGTCGACCGGGAAGATCGACAGGTAGCCGGTGCCGCCCAGGCGGCCGTGCTGGAACATCGCGGTCAGGTTGCGCAGCACCGGGATGGACCGGTCGCTCTGGGCCAGCACCTGGTCGACCCAGCCCGGGCCCGGCAGGGTCAAGTGGTCCCGGGAGATGCCCTTCGACTCGTGCCCGAGCAGCGAGTCGGCCTCGGATCCGAGCAGCTCACGGATGTCCACCGCCATCTGGTCCTCCTCGACGTGACCCGGGCGCCTCGCACCGGTACACCCGCCGGGCAGCCTAACCGCCGTCGGTGCCGATCAACGGAGGGCGGTGAGCCGCTCGGCGGCGTCGGAGAGCTCCGGATCGGCCTCGACCACCTTGCGGAAGAGCTCCCGCGCCCGCGGGACGTCGCCAGCCCGCTCGTAGAGGTCGGCCAGCGCGTACCACTGGCGGAGGTGGCGCTCGAGCGGCTTGCGGATCGCCCGGGCCGCCGCCGGCTGGAGGAGCCCGATCGCCTCGGCGATCCGGCCACGGTCAGCGAGCGACCCTGCCATGACGAGCCGGCCCTCCGTCAGCACGTCGCTGCCGGCACCAGCCTGACGCAGCTCCGCCCACAGCTCGGTGACGGCGCCATGGTTGCCGAGGGCACGCTCGCAGTCGGCGATCACCGGATGCTGGTCGACCGAGCCGGACAGCTCGGCCACCTGGCGTAGCTCACGGGCCGCCTCCCGCCAGCGGCCCACCCGGTAGAGGGTGAGGCCGTACAGCTCCCGCACCGACAGCACCGCCGGGTAGGCGCGTGCGAGCTCGCGCAGGTTCGACAGCGCCTCGGGGTACCGGTCACGCTCGTAGGCCCGGGTCGCCGCCTGCAGGCGCGCCTCGAGTCTCGCCACGTCCCGCGGTGAGCCGGCCTGGTGCACCTCCATGGCCGCCGCCGGAGCGAGCGGCGTACGCCGTCGCGCGGGACGCACCGGCGCCCCGACCTCCGGCCCCGGGCGCACCGCGCCCCCGCCGTCCCGCTCGGACGCCCGCCCGGTGATGGCGAAGCGAGGACGATCGGCGCGCACCGTCGCCTTGCCTGGGTGACCGCCGGTCGCCTCGCCGGGACGAGCGCCGGTCGTGTCGCCACCGCGTCGAGCCGCGCCACGCCGCGAGAGGTCGCCGCCCGCCGGGGCGCCCGGTCGGCGGAGAGGGCTCCCGGGACGTCGCGGCGAGCCCGGCTCGCCCGACGGCACCCGTACCCCTGCGGCGCCGCGCCGGGCCACGCTCCCCCATCCAGCCCCACTCGCACGCCGGAAGTCCTCGCTCGCCGGCGTCGCCGGTCGGCCGCTCCCACTCGGACGAGACGGCACGCCTCCCGCCGCGGCCCGTCCCGGACGCGCCGGGCGACCAGGGGCGCCCTCGCGACCCGGACGCGCCGGGCGACCAGGGGCGCCCTCGCGACCCGGACGCGCCGGGCGCCAGTCGACGCCACGATCCGGCCGCACCTCCCGCCCGCCGTGCTCGTCGACGTGTCGACCGCCGCGCCGGTCGCCGGCGAACGC
>JAKBAA010000102.1 GCA_021809425.1 Actinomycetes bacterium
GCGCCCGCCGGCGCTGCCACCCGCGCGCCCGCCGGCGCTGCCACCCGCGCGCCCGCCGGCGCTGCCACCCATCCGCGACGGGACGTCAGGGAAGGCGCACGTCGCGGATCGCCAGGGCGGCCGACCGTTGCTCGTCGTCGAGCGCCGCGGGTCGTTCGGGCGTGACGAGGGTCACGTGGCGTCCGACAGGGCACCGCTGCAGGCGCCACAGGCCGAGTCGAACGGACTTCACCGAGACGCCGGGGATCCACAGCGTCGTGAAACGGTGGCCGTCCCGGCACCGGACGACCAGCCAGCCGCCCGGCCGCCCGGCCCGGCGCCAGACCACGGCGGTCTCGGCGGCGACCGCCGCCACGACCACTGCCAGGCCGCGTCGCCGGGCCATCTGCCGACGGCAGGCCGCCGGCGCCGACGTGGGTCGTTCCCTTGTCATCGCGACCTCCTCAGCGCGGTGGGTGCCACGTCCGGAGGCCCGGACTGGCGCCCGCCCCGTACGGTCAGCCTAGAGTCGGCGGTGGCGCGTCGAGGGGGGCGCGGCGCAGGCCGGCCGGCCTAGGCTCGGCGGGAGCCGTGCGCGGGGCGACGACGGTCGTTCGGACGGTCGGAGAGCGAGGTGGGCAGGAGCGTGGGCCAGATTGCCGACGACCGGCAGCTGTTGAGCAGCGAGAGCGTCACGGAGGGACATCCCGACAAGGTCTGCGACCAGATCTCCGACGCCGTGCTCGACGCCTGCCTGACGCGCTCGCCGATGGCGCGGGTGGCCTGCGAGACGGCCGTCAAGAGCGACGAGGGACGTCACTGGGTGGCCGTGTTCGGCGAGACCACGCCGCGGCTGGCCGTGGCGGAGATCGACAAGATCGTGCGGGACACCCTGCGCGGGATCGGGTACACCGACGTCGCCTTCGGCACCTCGGCGGACGAGGTCGAGGTGGCCGTGCTGCTGTCGGGGCAGTCGGCGGACATCGCGCTCGGGGTCGACCAGGCGCTCGAGGCGCGCCAGGGAGAGCTGGCCGACGACCTCGACACCGGTGCGGGTGACCAGGGGATGATGTTCGGGTTCGCCTGTGACGAGACCGAGGAGCTGCTGCCGCTGCCGATCGTGCTGGCGCATCGCCTGACGCGCCGGCTGTCCGAGCAGCGCCAGGCGGGGGCGCTCGAGTGGCTGCGTCCGGACGGCAAGAGCCAGGTCACCGTCGAGTACGTCGACGGCCGTCCGGTCCGGGTGGCAGCCGTCGTGGTGTCGACCCAGCACGACCCGGACATCGAGGAGAAGGAGCTGCGCGACGCCGTCATCGAGACGGTCGTCCATCCGGTCGTCCCCGAGGCGCTGCGGGACGCCGACACGCGCTACTTCGTCAACCCGACCGGCCGGTTCGTCGTCGGGGGGCCCTTCGGCGACGCCGGACTGACGGGTCGGAAGATCATCGTCGACACCTACGGCGGGCTGGCCCGTCACGGTGGGGGGGCCTTCAGCGGAAAGGACCCGACGAAGGTGGACCGGTCGGGGGCCTACGCCGCTCGGTGGGTGGCGAAGAACGTGGTCGCCGCCGGGCTCGCCAGTCGGTGTGAGCTCCAGCTGGCCTACGCCATCGGGGTCGCCCGTCCGGTGAGCATCGCCCTCGAGACCTTCGGCACCGCGACGGTCGACCCGGCGCGGATCGTCGCCGCCGTGCGCGAGGTCTTCGACCTCCGGCCGGCCGCCATCATCGCCGGCCTCGACCTGCGCCGTCCGATCTACCGCCCGACGGCCGCCTACGGGCACTTCGGCCGTGTCGACCTCGACCTTCCCTGGGAGCGCACCGACCGGGCCTCCGCGCTGGCCGAGCTGTCGGGGCTCCGCCGCTAGGCGACCGGGCGGGCCGGGGGCGGGGGGCATGCCGGGCGCGCGCCGCCCGGTGGGGGCGGTGACGTGCTGATCGAGGCACGCCTCGGTGGCCGTCCCGAGGGCGCCGCAGCGGCGGGCGCGGCAGCCGCCGGGGCTGTGGTCCGCCTTGGCGGTGACGGCACGTTGGACCCGGTCCGTACGCGTGTCGTGCTGGACTGGGTCCAGTACCGCCACAGCTTCCGCCCCCCGGTCCTCGAGCGGCCCGTGGTGGACCGCCACGCGGTCGTCGAACGTGAGGTGGCGATCGACCTGCGCCGTCTCGACGAGGCGGGGGCGGCCTCGCAGGTGCGGGCGGCCATCCAGCCGGGCCGACCCGGGACGTTCCTCGAGGGCTGGACCCCGCTGTCGGGCAGCTGCATCTGGCAGTTCAACTCGCTGTACTGGCAGGAGCTCGAGCTGTGGGAGAAGGTCGCAGGTCGTGGCTACGTCCAGGCGCTCCCCGGCGGCGAGAGCGGTGGCACCGACCGGGCGGCGACGCAGGCGACGATCGAGGAGCTGTTCGCCGTCTGGGACGGGCTCACGGCGCGCCGGGCGCTCCCCGAGCAGCTGACCGTGCTGGAGCTCGGGGTGGGCAACGGCGAGCAGGCCAAGGTGTTCCTCGACGAGCTCGCCGCCCTGGACGCCCGCCGCCGCTGCGGCTACTACCGCCGGCTGCAGTACCTGATGGGCGACTACTCGCCCCACGTGCTCGAGCGGGCGCGCCACACCGTGACCGACCACGGCGACCGGGTGAGCACGCTCGTGCTCGACGCGGCCCGGCCGCGCACGACGTTGCGGTTCCTCGACGGCAAGGTCTTCTTCGTCTACATCTCCAACGTCTACGACAACCTGCCCACCGACGAGCTGGCGGTGCTCGACGACGTCGTGTACCTCGTCGAGGTCCGCGCCGAGCTGTGCCCGGACACGGTGGACGAGCTCGCCGGCGTGCTCGCCGTCGAGCCGCAGGAGCTGGGTCCGCTCGTCGCCCGGCTGCTGCGGCTCGGGCCGCGCCTGCTCAGTGAGACCCTCCCGGGTACCTTCGCCGACGAGACCGCGGCGACCGCCTTCTGGCAGCGGGTATGGGGCGGCCTGCAGCTGGCGGAGCGGTACGTGCAGCTCGGCCCGCTCGACTGCTACGAGATCGCCGGCGGCCTGTCGGGGGGCGTGCTGCCCCACCTGGCCGACGGGTACGGGGACGTCCGCTTCCACGCCAGCAACGGGGCGATCGAGAGCTTCCTCGACACCGTGCCGCTCCTCCACCCGCTCGGGTCGCTCGTGTCCCACGACCTGTTCGTACGCGATCTCGCCGAGTACCGCGCCGGCTTCCGCGGGCCGGGCAAGTACGACGGGTCGGTGGTCAACTGGGTGAACGGCCCCCTCCTGCAGACGCTGGCCGGTCGTCGCGGGTTCCATGTCGAGCTGTCCCCCTTCGACGGCCAGTCGCGCTCGCCGATCGCCACGGCCCGGGCGCGTGCCCGTGACTGAGCCTGCTGCAGCGCCTCCTCCGGACCGTCCGCCGGTCACGGACCCGGAGCCGCGACTGCTGCTGACGGCGGTGGTCGGCTCGTACGCCGTCCCCGACTGGCTCGGGCGGTTCAAGACGGACTACCACCGGGGCCGGCTTTCGGCGGCGGGGCTCGCCGAGATCGAGGCGGTCGCCGTGAAGGCGGCCGTGGTCGACCAGACGCTGGCCGGCGTCGACGTCATCTCCGACGGCGAGCTTCGGCGCGACAACGACATGGACATCCTGCTCTGCGCCATCGGCGGGATCGAGGTCGGGGGCGAGCGCAAGCGGGACTTCTTCGACTATCTCGACGCCTCCGTCCGCGGGCCGCTCGCGGCGGTCCCCGGCATCGACACCTCGAGGTTGCTCGACGAGCTGGCGTTCGCCCGGCGCCTGACGGCCAAGACGCTCACCACGTCCCTCCCCGGCCCGTTCTCGCTGTCGCGCCAGATCCGCCGCGACGGCGAGGTGTGCGAGGGCGACCTCGTCCGGTCGATCGCCCGGGCGACCAACGTCGCCTGCAAGGCGCTCGTTGCGGCCGGCGCCACGCACCTGCAGCTCGACGAACCCCGCCTCGCCGGCTACCCCGAGCACGTCGGGCTCGCGCTGGAGGCGGTCAACCTGGCCACCGAGGGCGTCGACGCCCACGTCGCCCTGCACGTCTGCTACGGCAACCGCTTCGCCCGCCCGGCCTGGGAGGGGCACTACGACTTCCTGTTCCCCGCCCTCGAGTCGGCGCGGGTGGACGAGGTCGTGCTGGAGTTCGCCCGCAAGGGCTTCGACGACCTGCGCCTGTTCGCCCGGTCCTCCTCGTCCATCGAGGTCGGCGTCGGGGTGATCGACGTGAAGCGGCCCGAGGTGGAGCCGGTGGAGGTCGTCGTGGGCCGCCTGCGCGAGGCGCTGCGGGTGCTGCCCCCCGAGCGCGTCGTCGTGAACCCCGACTGCGGCCTCCGCCACCTTCCGGCCGAGTCGGCCCGCCGTAAGCTCGCCGCCATGGTGGAGGCGACGGCGGTCGTTCGGGCCGAGGTGCTCGGCGAGCGGCCGCCGGTGAGGGAGGACGGGGCATGGGCGACGACCTGACGGTGACCGGGGACGGGGGCGACCAGAACGCGGCGATCTGGAAGTCGGCCGCGATCGTCGGCGAGTGGCGCAGCAACGCCGAGGAGCGGGAGCGGCGCCGCGCCGTCGGCCTCCAGCTGCTCGCCGAGCTGCTGCCCTTCCGTGCCGACCAGCCGTTCACCTTCGCCGACCTCGGCGCCGGCACCGGGGCGGCGGCACGGGCCGTGCTCGAGCGCCACTCGCAGGCGACGGCCGTCCTCGCCGACTTCTCGCCCCAGATGATGGGGGAGGGCGTCGAGCAGCTCCGCCCGTACGAGGGCCGGTACCGCTACGTCGAGTTCGACCTGGCCGCCGGCGCCTGGCCCGAGGCGGTCCCCCCGGTGCTCGATGCCGTCGTCACCGCGTTCTTCGTCCACCACCTCCCCGACGAGCGCAAGGCGGCCCTGTTCGGCGAGATCCTCGACCGCTTGCGCCCGGGCGGGTGGTTCGTCAACCTCGATCCCACCCGTGCGGTCGAGCCGCTCGTCGAGGACACCTGGACGCGCATGAACGACCGCCTCGATCCCGAGGCCGCCGAGCGACGTGCCCACCGTACGCCGGCGGAACAGGCCCGGTGGGAGAACCACGTGCGCTACCTCGCCCCGGTCGCCCCCCAGCTCGAGGCGCTCGCCCGGGCGGGGTTCGAGGGGGTCGACGTCTACTGGAGGCACCTCGAGAACGTCCTCTATGCCGGCCGCCGGCCGGTGGCCTGAGCAGCAGCGGGCACCGTCGAGGGCGACCGGCCGACGGGGGCGTCGTGCGGGGGCCTCAGCCCCTCCCGACGTACGGCATGCTCGTCGCCATCACGGTGAGCGACAGGATGTTCACCTCGAGCGGCAGCTCGGCCATGTGGACGACGGCGGCGGCGGCGTGGGCGACGTCCATCATCGGCTCACCCGCCGGCGGCGCCGGTCGCGTCTGGGCGTTGCCGATGTCGATCTGGCCACAGGCGATGCGGTAGGGGCGCCCGTCGAGCGCCGCCTGCCGGGTCAGACCGGTCACGCCGTGCTTGCTGGCGGTGTACGGGGCCGTGTCCGGGCGCGGGGCGTGTGCGGCGATCGAGCCGTTGTTGATGATCCGCCCGCCCTGCGGCCGCTGGCGCTTCATGAGGCGGAAGGCCCCACGCAGGCAGAGGAAGGCGCCGGTCAGGTTGGTGTCCACCACGGCCCGCCACTCCTCGACGTCGAGCTCGTCGATCGGGATGGCCGTGGTGAACCGCCCGGCGTTGTTGAAGAGGACGTCGAGGCGGCCAAAGCGCTCCTCGACGGCGTCGAACAGCGCGTCGACCGCACCGGGGTCGCGCACGTCGCACGGGACGACGAGGCCCTGTCCGCACCCCTCGCCACCGGGCGCTTCGCTGGCCGTGGCCTCGAGCCGGGCGCGGTCGCGACCGCTCAGCACCACGTCCCACCCCCGGGCGAGCAGCTGATGGGCCGACGCCCGACCGATCCCCGAACCGGCACCGGTGACGACGGCCACCCTCGACGCCTTCGTCATGCTGCCTCCCGCGCTCGCTCGATCGGACCGCCGAGAGGCTAACGGGACCGTCCGCCCGGAGCGGTGACGCCCGCCGTGCCGGGCGGCGGCCCGGCCCGCCGTGCCGGGCGGCCCACCGGCCCACCGGCCCACCGGTGCGCTAGGGTGACGAACGTATGTTCGATCGAGACTGGGACGACGGGCTCGACGAGGCGCAGCGCGCCGCCGTGACCCACGGCGACGGGCCGCTCGCCGTGCTCGCCGGGGCCGGGACGGGCAAGACCCGGGTGCTCACTGCCAGGGTGGCGCGGCTGCTCGAGCGGGGGGTGCCACCGGAGCGCCTGCTGCTCGTCACGTTCACGCGGCGTGCTGCCGACGAGATGCTCGGGCGGGCGACGGCGCTCGCCGACCGGCGCGACGTCGCCGGCCGGCTGCGCGGCGGGACGTTCCACGCGGTCGCCCACCAGGTCGTCACCGCCTATGGCGAGGCGCTCGGCGTGCCATCCGGGTTCTCCGTGCTCGACGCCGCCGACGCTGCGGCGGCGATGGACCTGCTACGCGACGAGCACGGGCTGACCAGCCGTGACGAGCGGGCGCCGCGGGCATCGACGCTGGTCGAGGCCTACTCCCGCTGCGTCAACACGGGGCGGCCGTTGGCCGACGTGCTGGCGGCGGACTTCCCGTGGTGCGCGCACCGCGGCGACGAGGTGGCGGCGGTCTGTCGGGCGTACGTCGAGCGCAAGCGGGCGCGCGGCCAGCTCGATCTGGACGACCTGCTCCTGTACCTGCGAGCGGCCGTGGTCGACGAGCGGCTCGGTCCACTGCTCGCCGGCGGGCTCGACCACGTGCTCGTCGACGAGAGCCAGGACCTCAACGCGTTGCAGGTCGACATCGTCCGCCAGCTCCGCCCAGGTGGCCAGGGGCTGACGGTGGTCGGGGACGACGCCCAGGCGATCTACGCCTTCCGCGGCGCCGACCCGGCGGGGCTGCTCGGGCTCGTCGGGTCGCTCGACGGCGCCACCGTCGTCCGGCTGGAGCGCAACTACCGTTCGCGCCAGCCGGTGCTCGACCTTGCGAACGCCGTGCGCCCGGCGCCCTCGGGGTCCTTCGCGGCCTCGGCGACCTCCCGGATGGTCACCGTCGGGGTGCTCGGTCCGCTCGTGCTGCGTGCCGACCGGCCCGGCGGCGGACGGCCGACGCTCGTACGCTGCCACGACGCCGGACTGGAGGCTCGGGCCGTCGTCGACCGGATCCTCGAGCGGCACGAGCGTGGGGTGCGCCTCGACGCCCAGGCGGTGCTCGTGCGGGCGGCACAGCACAGCGACCTCGTCGAGGTCGAGCTGACGGCGCGTGGCGTGCCCTACCGCAAGTACGGCGGCCTTCGCTTCCTCGAGGCGGCGCACGTAAAGGACCTGACGGCGAGCCTCCGCCTCCTCGACAACCCGGCGGACGACCTCGCTTGGCTGCGGCTGCTCCGGCTCCACGACGGCATCGGGCCGGCGGGCGCCCGCCGGCTGCTCGAGACGCTGCCCCCGCGGCGCGCGGCCGCGCGCGCCCCGTGGGCCGAGACCGTCGCGGCCGCCCCGCCGGCGACGCGGACGGCGCTCGCCGCCACCCTTGCGGGCCTTGCCGAGGCCGGCGGGCGTGCGGGCAGCGGCGATCGGGCGAGCGGGGTGCTCGCCGTGCTCCGGCCGCTCGTGCTCGCCCGCTACGACCACGCCGCCGCCCGTCTCGGCGACCTCGAGCGCCTGGTCGACGCGGCTGGGGCGCGTCCGGACCTCGGGGGGTTCCTCGCCGAGCTGGCGCTCGATCCGCCTGCGTCGACCTCGGCTCCGGCAGGGCCGCCGCGGGTGGACGAGGACCACCTCGTCGTCTCGACGGTCCACTCGGCCAAGGGCCTCGAGTGGTCGGTGGTCCACCTTCCACACCTCGTCGACGGCGCGTTCCCGTCCGACATGGCCCTGCGCGGCCCGGACGGCCTGGCCGAGGAGGCCCGCCTGTTCTACGTGGCGGTGACGCGGGCCCGCGACGAGGTCGTCCTGTACTGCCCCCTGCGCATGCCCCATCACCGGCGGGCTCGCGACGACCGGCACTCGCTTGCGCCGGCGAGCCGGTTCCTCGATGCGCTCGCCCCCGGGCTCGTCGCCGTCGAAGAGGCGGTGCCGCCTCGACCTTCGGTCGCCACGGGCCGCCCGCAGTTGTCGGCCGTCCCGCCCGACCTCGGTCTCGAACGGCTCTTCGGATGAGCGGCCCCCCCGGCGGCCTCCCGCGGGGGGCGGCGACGGGGGGTGGCGACGACCGGTCGCCCCCGGCCCCTCTCCGGTCAGCGAGCGCCGCCGGCCCCGCCGGCCCCGCCGGTGGCGCCCTGCCCGCCTCCGGCCGCCTCGAGCAGGGCGATGGCATCCGCCACCTCGGGGACGTCGGCGGCCTCCCGCTCGTCGAGGTCGTGGGGGGCACGGAAGGCGGCGTCGACGGTGCCGTCTGCGGCGAGGTGCCACTCGACGACACCGAGCTGCTCGAAGTGCGTCTCCTCCGGCCGGGACCGACCGCGAAAGGCGGTGGACGGGGCCCACACCTCGAGCAGGTCCGGGCGCACCCGGCGGCGGTAGCGGTGGAGATGGCCGCTGCCGACCGCTCGTAGGGACGGGGCGCCCGGGAGGGCGAGCAGCCGCTCGCGGGCCGCCTCGAGCACGCTCCTCCCCGGGCGGCTGGACGGGCGGGGTGCCCAGAGGGGCTTGTGGAGGAAGAGGATCGCCGGCCGCCCCTCGCCGCCCGAGAGCGCCTCGGAGAGCCAGCGCCACTGCTCCTCCTCGCCGGCCAGGCCCGAGCCGAGCAGCTCGCTGTTCAGGCCGATCAGCTGCCAGGCGCCCAGCTCGACGGCGAAGCGGTCCGGCCCGAAGGCGCCCCGGTGCGCCTCGAGCCGCGCCTCGGTGACGGCGAGGCCCATCCACGGCTCCCCGCCGGGCTCGCCGACGTCGTGGTTGCCGGGCAGCACCCGGAGGGGTGCCCGGACGGCACCGAGCGCGGCGACCGCCGCGGCGCGATCGGCGGCGTGGTCGGGCGTGACCGCCACCACGTCGCCGGTATGGACGACGAGATCGGGCCGCAGCACCTCGTCGACGAAGCGGGCGAGGCGCCGGAAGTTGTCCGTCGTCACCCCGCCGAGGTGGGAGAGGTGCGTGTCGGACAGCTGGACGATCCGCACCGCGCCCGCCCGGTCGTCCGCTCCCACCGTCCCTCCTGGCTCGGTCGCGCCGGCCCTTGCAAGCGCCGTTCGACTGGCAGGGTAGCGGCCACCCGCTCGGGGACCCTCGGGGGCCCGACCCGGGCCGCGCCCCGGCGGAGCGGTCAGGCAGGATCCGGTTGGAACGCCTGCGTGCCGCCTTGTAGCCTGCGTACCGGTTGCGTCAGGCCGCCTGCGATGGCGGCGCGGTGACCAGGGGAGACGGGGAGTCGACGGAAGGGTTACCTATCGGTTACGACCGCACGATGACGCGACGCAACGGCTTCCCCTTCGATATGCCAGCAAGGCCTCCAGCTCGTCTTCACGGCATGTCGGGACACGCCGGCGGATTTCGACAAACAGACGGACACTCCAAGAAGAGGGCATGGAATCGATGAGCGCAAAGAACCTCCAGGAACTGCTGGACCAGGCAGGAAACACCGCCGAGCTCCTTCGGAACTCCCAGCTCGGGGCCTACATCTACCCGGTCGTGCCGGCCGAGTTCACGAACTGGCGCCGTGAGCAGATCGCGTGGCGCGAGACGGCGGTGCTGTTCGACCAGTCCCACCACATGGCGAACCTGTTCCTGAAGGGCCCGGACGCCATCAAGCTGATCTCGGACACGGCGATCAACAGCGTCGCGACCTTCCCGGTCAACCGTGCGAAGCAGTACGTGCCGACCACCCACGCCGGCAACGTCATCGGCGACGGCATCCTGTTCCACGAGGAGGAGGACGAGTACGTCTTCGTCGGCCGGGCGCCGACGGCCAACTGGCTGGCCTTCCAGGCCGAGACGGGTGGCTACAAGAACCTGGAGGTGCTGAAGGACGACCGGTCGCCGTCGCGTCCCTACGGCAAGGCCGTCAGCCGTCAGTACTGGCGCTTCCAGATCCAGGGGCCGCGCGCCTGGGAGGTCATCGAGAAGCTCAACGGCGCCACCGTCGACCAGGTCAAGTTCTTCCACATGGGCTACATGAACATCGCCGGCGAGCGCGTCCGGACGCTACGCCACGGCATGTCCGGTGCCCCGGGCCTCGAGATCTGGGGACCGTACGACAGCTACGAGAAGATCCGCAACGCCGTCCTCGAGGCCGGTCGCGAGTTCGGCCTCGAGCCGTGCGGCTCGCGGGCCTACTCGTCGAACACGCTCGAGTCCGGCTGGATCCCGTCGCCGCTCCCGGCGATCTACACCGGCGAGGAGCTCCGCCCGTACCGTGAGTGGCTCGGTGCCGACTCCTACGAGGCGACCAACGCCATCGCCGGCAGCTTCGTGTCGGACAACATCGAGGACTACTACACCAACCCGTGGGACCTCGGCTACGGGCCGTTCGTGAAGTTCGACCACGACTTCATCGGCAAGGACGCCCTCCAGCAGATCGACCCGACCACCCAGCGCAAGAAGGTCACCCTTGCCTGGAACGCCGAGGACCTCGGGGACATCTTCGCCTCGCTCGTCGACGTCGAGGGCCCGGGCTACCAGTTCTTCGACGTGCCGAACGCCAACTACGGCTCGTCGAACTTCGACTCGCTGCTCGACGCCGACGGTAACGTCGTCGGCCTGTCGATGTTCACCGGGTACAGCTCGAACGAGCGCCGCGGGCTGTCGCTCGGCACGGTCGACCCGGACGTGGAGATCGGCACCGAGCTCACCCTCGTCTGGGGCGAGCCCAACGGCGGCTCGAAGAAGACCACGGTGC
>JAKBAA010000103.1 GCA_021809425.1 Actinomycetes bacterium
GCCGCCGGCGACGCCGGGGCCGCCGGGGCCGCCGGGGCCGCAGCCCCACCGCCGCACGCCGACACGGTCGCGCCGGCCACCGCCGTGCCGAGGAGCGCCCCGGCGCCGCGGAGGAAGCTGCGCCGGTCCACGGCGGGGGATCGTAGGCCCGCGCCCCCCTCCCGGGGCGTCGCTCCGGCGGCCAGCGCCCACGCAGGGATGCCGGCCATACTGTGGTGTCGGCCGCCGCGGCCGTCCCCACGCCAGGCACCACGGAGGGCCGTGCGACCCATCCCCGTCGTCTTCCATCTCGGCCCCCTCCAGGTCCACACCTACGGGCTCGGCCTGGCCGTGACCTTCTGGTTCGCCTACCGCTACCTGGCGCGTCGGCTCCGGGCGAGCGGCTACCCGGATGCCTGGCTCGGCGGGACCTTCGTCTGGGTGGTCGTCGCCTCGATCGCCGGGGCCCGGGCCGTCCACGTGATCGCCAACCTCAGCTACTACACCGCCCGGCCGATCGAGGTGCTCGCCATCTGGCACGGCGGGCTGACCTCCTTCGGCGGCCTCGCCCTCGGCATCCCGGTCGGCCTCGTGAGCGCCCACCGACGCTGCCCGCGCCTTCGGGCCTGGATCGCCGCCGACCTCGTCGCCCCGGTGCTCGTCGCCGCCTGGGCGGTCGGGCGGCTGCTCGGCCCCCAGCTCATGGTGGCCGGCGGCGGCAAGGTGACCCACCAGTGGTTCGGGATGTACTACGCCGGCCAGGTCGGCCGGCGGCTGCCGGTGCCGATCTTCCAGGCGCTCGAGTGCACCGCCATCTTCCTCGTCGCCCTCGCCGTCGAGCGGGCCGTCCGCCGCCGGGGCGGACCGGTCGGCCTCGTCACGGCGGTCACCGTCGGGCTGTGGGGGCTCAGCCGGTTCTTCGACGAGTTCCTCTGGCTCACCCACGACGTCGGGACCGACGCCGTCGAGGTGACCGGCCTCGTCCTGTTCGGCATCGGGGCAGTCGCCACGGCTGCCCTCGTGGCCCGGGCCCGCCACCACCACCCGGAGACGACCGCCGACACCCCCGCCCGGGTCCCGGTGGCCGCACCGTGAGCGGCCCGCACGGTCCCGATGCCCCCGGCCGCCCCGGGCAGGCCGAGGCGGCGGCACGCGCCCTCAGCTTCGGCACCGACGCCGCCGGCTACGACGAGGCGCGCCCGTCCTACCCGGAGGCCCTCGTCGACGACCTGCTCGCCGGCGCCGGCGCCGGTCCCGTGCTCGACGTCGGCTGCGGCACCGGCAAGCTGGCCCGCCAGCTGACAGCGCGCGGCGCCTCCGTCCTCGGCGTGGAGGCGGACGAGCGGATGGCCGCCGTCGCCCGCTCCCACGGCATCGCCGTCGAGGTGTCCCGCTTCGAGGACTTCGACCCCGCCGGTCGCCGGTTCGCCCTGTGCACGGCGGCCCAGGCCTGGCACTGGGTCGACCCGGTGGCCGGGCCGGCCAAGGCGGCCACCGCCCTCGTCCCGGGCGGCCAGCTGGCGCTGCTCTGGAACCTGCGCGAGCAGCCCGACCCCGCCGTCACCGCCGCCTTCGACGCCTGCTATCGCCAGCTGGCCCCGGAGCTGGCCGGGACGACGATGGTGCTCGGCGGCCCCCCCGAGGCGCGCGGCCTCGAGGCGCACCTCGACCTCGTCACCGCCTCGGGCTCCTTCGTCGACGGCGAGGTCCGCCGCTACCGCTGGCAGACCCGCTACGACACGGCGGCCTGGCGGGCGCTGCTGTCGACCCAGAGCGACCACCGCCTGCTCGACCCGGCCCGGCGCGAGCGCCTGCTCGACGGGGCCGCCCGCGTCGTCGACGACCTGGGCGGTGTGCTCGACATCGCCTACGTCACCCTTGCCCTCCTCGCCCGGCGGCGGGCCGACGAGCCGGCTGGTGCCGGCGCCTCCGTGGGGCCCGACCAGCAGCCGGCTGGCGGGGCCGGCTGAGAGCTGGCCGGGCCGACCGAGAAGGAGACGACCGCCGGGGCCGGTCCTGCGGCGCCGGCCGAGGGCGGGCCGCGGCGCCCGGTCAGCCGAGCAGCTGGGTGAGCAGGGCGAAGGGGTCGTCCGGGTACACCGGCGCCCCGAGCCGGTCGAGCTTGCCCGGCGGCACGAAGCGCCATTCGACGAGCGTCGAGGCCTCCTCGTCGGTCGGCATGTCCGGGCGTACCTCGGCATCGCCGACGGCGGCGAAGAAGACCGCCTCGTCCCGGACCCGCGGCACGCCCTTCCACCGGTCGTCGCGGTGGACCACCACGTACCGGTCGCGCAGCACGGCGTCGATCCCGGCCTCCTCGCGTAGCTCGCGCGCCGCCGCCTGCAGGAGCGACTCGCCCGCCTCGACCTGGCCGCCGGGCGGCTCCCAGGTGTCGTGGCCGTCGACCGGGTCGCGCCAGCGCATGAGCAGCAAGCACCCGTCCTGGTCCAGGCACAGGACGCGCACGTGGGTGAACGGCACCGCCCCGCCCGCGCCGGTGGTCGTCGACGCCCCTGCGCCCCCGTCGGTCATGTCCGACAGTGTGCCCCAAACGGGCCCGTCGACCGCACGAGCCCATGGGCGGCCGCACCGGGAATGCGGCGGGGCGCCCCACCGGCCGGCACCCACCAGCGGGCGCACTTGACCAACCGGCGACCGCCGCCCGACGATTGCGCCAGGCGCTGCGAGGGCAGCACCCGACCTGGGCAGCCCGGCCGGCCATCGGCTGGTCGCGGCGCGACGGGCGCTTGGCCGTGGGCAGCGTGCCGACGGCGCACCGCAGCAGGTCGGGACGGCGAAGGAGGCCACGAGGGTGACGGTCGGACGGTTGGTGTTGCGGGTTGCGGTCGGTGGGCTGATGGCCGGGCACGGCCTCCAGAAGCTGAAGGGCAGCTTCGGCGGCCCTGGCCTCGCCGGGACCGAGCAGATGATGGGCGCGATCGGGATGCACCCGGCCAAGCACCAGGCACGGGCCGCCGCCCTTGCCGAGACGGTCGGCGGGTCGCTCACCGCGCTCGGCCTGTGCAGCCCGCTCGGCCCCGCCATGCTGACCGGGGTGATGACGATCGCCGTCAACAAGGTCCACCTGAAGAACGGCGTCTGGGTCACCCAGGGCGGCTACGAGTACAACGCCGTGCTCATGGCCGCTGCCTTCGCCCTCGCCGCCGACGGCCCCGGGCGGTGGTCGCTCGACCGCCTCTTCGGCAACGACCGGTCCGGCCTGCGCTGGGGGCTGTGCGAGCTCGCCCTCGGCGTGGGCGCCGCCGCCGCCAACCTCGAGCTGGCCAAGCGCATGGCGCCTCCCGCCGCCGTTTCCCCGACCTCCGAGGACGGCACGGCGGACGCCGGGGCCGGCTCGAGCTGACCGGCCGCCCGCCTGCCGGCCGGGGATGATGGTGGCATGACGATCATCCGGATCAACGCCATCGACGTGGCCGACGGCAACGGAGACGAGCTCGCCCGCCGCTTCCAGAACCGGGCCCACGCCGTCGACACAGCCGACGGCTTCGAAGGCTTCGAGCTCCTCCGGCCCACCGACGGACGCGCCACCTGGCTCGTCGTCACCCGCTGGCGCTCCGAGGAGGACTTCGACCGGTGGGTCGCCTCGCCGGCCTTCGCCCACGGCCACCGGGGCGACGGGCCACCCGCCGACGGGCACGGGCACGGGCACGGGCACGGGCAGGGGCAGGGGCAGGGGAGCGAGGCCGGGGACGGCGCGCCGGCACCGGTGGCGACGTCGAGCGAGCTCTGGTCGTACACGCCCGTCCCGCTCGACTGAGGCCGGGGGGACCGCCGGCCCGGCTGCGACGGGGGGTCACCTCGCCGACGTCCCGTACGATCGTTTAGCTTGCTAACGACGAACGGGCGACGAAGGGGGCTGCGGTGGCGAGCATCGACGAGGGGCACGCTCGCACCCGACTGCTCGGCCTGGAACAGGCGAGCCGACCGGGCGGCACGGCGGCGGCGGCCGAGGTGCTGTCGGACGAGGAGCGCTACCGCGGCCGGTGGTCGACGCTGTCGAACACGACCCTCGGCGTGCTGATGGTGACGATCGACTCGTCGATCGTGCTCATCTCGCTGCCGGACATCTTCCGCGGCATCCACCTCAACCCGCTGGCGCCGGGCAACACGAGCTACTTCCTGTGGATGCTCATGGGCTACATGGTCGTGACGTCGGTGCTCGTCGTGAGCTTCGGCCGGCTGGGCGACATCTACGGGCGGGTGCGGATGTACAACCTCGGCTTCGCCGTGTTCAGCCTGTTCTCCATCCTGCTGGCCATCACCTGGATGACCGGACCGGCCGGCGCCCTCTACATGATCCTGACCCGCATCTTCCAGGGGGTCGGTGGGGCGCTGCTGTTCGCCAACTCGTCGGCCATCATCACCGACGCCTTCCCGCCCGACCAGCGGGGGGTGGCCCTCGGGGTGAACCAGATCGCCGGCATCGCCGGGTCGTTCATCGGCCTCGTCCTCGGCGGCCTCCTCGGCCCGATCGACTGGCGGCTCGTCTTCCTGATCTCGGTCCCGGTGGGTGTGCTCGGCACGGTGTGGGGCTACGTCAACCTGAAGGAGAAGGGCGTCCGCACCCCCGCCCGGATCGACTGGCTCGGCAACACCACCTTCGCCATCGGCCTCGTGTCGGTGCTCGTCGGCATCGTCTACGGCATCGAGCCGTACGGCGGGTCGACGATGGGCTGGACGAACCCGTGGGTGCTCCTCGCCCTGTGCGGAGGGACCGGCCTGCTCGTGCTGTTCGTGTTCATCGAGACCAGGGTGGCCGCCCCGATGTTCCGCCTGGCGCTGTTCCGCATCCGGGCGTTCACCCTGGGGACGCTCGCCGCCCTCCTCGCCGCGCTCGGGCGCGGCGGGATGATGTTCATCATGATCCTGTGGCTCCAGGGCATCTGGCTGCCCGAGCACGGCTACAGCTTCGTCCGCACCCCCCTGTGGGCCGGCATCTACATGCTGCCGATCACCTTCGGCTTCCTTGTCGCCGGGCCGGTGTCGGGCTACCTGTCCGACCGCTTCGGCGCCCGCCCGTTCGCCATGGCCGGCATGGCCCTCGCCACCGTCAGCTTCATGCTGCTCGAGCTGCTGCCGATCAACTTCAACTACGCCGCCTTCGCCGTCCTCATCTTCTTGAACGGCGCCGCCAACGGCATCTTCGCCTCGCCCAACCGGGCGGGCATCATGAACAGCCTGCCGGCAGCCCAGCGCGGGCAGGGGGCCGGGATGACCACGACCGGCCAGAACGGCGCCCAGGTGCTGTCGATCGGCATCTTCTTCACCCTCGTCATCGTCGGGCTGTCCGGCTCCCTCCCCCATGCCCTGTTCCACGGCCTCACCGCCCAGGGGGTCCCGGCAGGCGCCGCCCACGCCGTCGCCAAGCTGCCGCCCACCGCCTCGGTGTTCGGGGCGTTCCTCGGCTACAACCCCATCCAGAGCCTGCTCGGTCCGTCCGGCGTCCTCCACCACCTTTCGCCGGCCCATGCCGCCTACCTGACCGGACGGTCGTTCTTCCCGCGGCTCATCGCCGGCCCGTTCCGCAGCGGGCTGCACGAGGCGTTCGACTTCGCCATCGTCGCCATGCTCATCGCCCTCGCCGCCTCGTGGTGGATGCCGAGCCGCCGCCCGGGGCAGGAGGCGGCGGCGAAGGCCCAGAAGGCCTCGGCGGCCTAGCCGGGATCCGACGGCGCCGCCGGCGGGTCGAGCCGGGGCGGGCGCATCCCGGCGGCGACGAACGTGCCGAGCACCGGAGCCAGGGCGAACTCCGGGTCGAGGCGCGCTGCCAGGCCCTCGCACATGATGACGGTCTTCACGAGCAACGCCAGCTCGCGGGGAAAGTGCAGGCGATGGCGCCGGCCCACCGACATGAGCTGGGTGAGCAGCGGCGCCAGGCGCAGCTCGCGCAGCGGCACGTCGACGGTCGCCCGGGTCAGGCGGTCGAGCTCGCCGAGGAAGCGGGCCTCGTCGACCCCGCTCGGCACCACCCCGAGCTCCTGCAGCGCCCGGGCGCTGCGCAGGCTGTCCTGGCCGGCGAGGGCGAGCAGGATCTCGACGAGGCCGCGGCGCACCTCGGGCGCCACCGTCCCGACCATGCCGAAGTCGACCATGGCCAGGCGGCCGCCCGGCTCCACGAACAGGTTGCCGGGGTGCGGGTCGGCGTGGAAGAAGCCGTCGACGAACACCATCGACAGGTACACCTCGGCGAGCGTCCGGGCGAGGCGCGCCCGGACCACCCCGGCGGCGTCGAGCGCCACGAGGTCGTCGACCTTCTCGCCGAAGATGCGCTCGAGGGTCAGCACGGCGGCGCTCGTGTGCGACCAGACCACGGCCGGCGCATGCACCCCGAGCCGGTCGAGCTGCGGGCGCAACCGGTCGGCGTTGCGCCCCTCGGCCAGGTAGTCGAGCTCGCCACGGATCGTGGCGGCGAACTCGGCGACGAACCCGACGAGGTCGAGGCGGCGCAGCGGGCCGGGCAGCGCCACGAGGAGGCGGGCACCGGCGCGCAGGATCCCGAGGTCGACCTCCACCACCTCGACCACGCCCGGCCGGCGCACCTTCACGACCACCTCCTGGCCGCCCCCGAGCGTGGCGGCGTGCACCTGACCGATCGACGCCGCCGCCAGCGGCTCGGCGGCGAACCGCTCGAACAGGGCCTCCGGCTCCGCCCCGAGCGCCTCGCGGATGCTGCGCCGGATCTGGGCGATCGGCACGGTCGGCGCCGAGTCCTGGAGCGAGGCGAGCGCCGACTCGAGCACCGGCGGCACGAGGTCGGGCCGCGTCGACAGCACCTGGCCGAGCTTGACGAACGTCGGGCCGAGGTCGGCCAGCCCGTCGCGCAGCTCTCCGGCCACCACCTCGCCCACCGCCCGGCGGCGCGCCCCCCGGCCACCGTCGCGTCCGGCGAGCGCCGGACCCAGCCGGGCAGCCGCCCGGCCCGTCCGGCGTGCGACCACGGCGAGCACCTGGACCGCCCGGGCACGACGCCGCACCGGCACCGGCAGCGGCCCGCTCACCTCGGGCTCCCGGCAGAGCGGATCGGGACGTTCGTCCCTGTCGCCGACCGGCCGCCGGCGCCGACGATGGCGGGCGAGGGAGCAGCGGGCCCGGCCGTCGCGGCCGAGCCGGTCGGCAGCGCCGGCAGCGGGGGCCGGCCGGGAAGGAGGAGGCGATGGTCGGCAGCGGCGAGGCGGTGGGCGGTGCGCCCGACCTGCTCCGGCTCTTCCTCGACGACATCCACCGCCGACCGCTCCCCGACGCCGCAGGCCAGCGACGGCTCGCCGAGCGCGTCCGGGCGGGCGACCGGGCGGCCCGTGAGGAGATGGTGGCGGCCAACCTTCGCCTCGTCGTCTACTGGGCCCGCCGCTACGAGGGGCGGGGCGTCGACCTGCTCGACCTCGTCCAGGAGGGGGCGATCGGGCTGGTCGGGGCCGTCGAGCGCTTCGACGTCGACAAGGGGTTCGCCTTCTCCACCTATGCCAGCTGGTGGATCCGCCAGGCCATCCAGCGCGCCGTGCGCACGAGCGGCCGCACCATCCGCCTGCCCGAGCGCACCCTCGCCCGGGCCGCCTCCGAGGGTAGCGACGAGCACCTCGACCGGCTCCCCCGCGTCGTGGCCAGCCTCGACCAGCAGATCGGCGACACCAGCAGCACGCGCCTCGGCGAGCAGCTGGCGAGCGACGACCCGCCGATCGACGAGCTCGTGAGCGGCCTTCTCACCCTCGAGGCTCTCCAGGTCGCGCTCGCCGCCCTGCCGGCCAGCGAGCGGGCCGTGCTGGTCGCCCGCTTCGGCCTCCAGGGGGCGGCGCCGGCCTCGGTGGCGGCGACCGCCCGCGAGCTCCACCTCGCCGGTGGCCAGGTCCGCCAGCTCGAGCGACGCGCCCTTCGCCACCTCGCCGACCGGTTGGGGCCCGGCCTGCGCGGCGTCGCCTGAGCCGGCCGGCGCCGGCGCGCCGCACGGGTGCCCGTCGCCTCGCTCCCGTCGCGGGCCCGGAAGGTGCTCCGGTGGGGACGGAGGGACTCGAACCCTCACTGTGAGCATTTTAAGTGCCCTGCCTCTGCCGATTGGGCTACGTCCCCCGCCGCTCGGGCCACGCCGCCGGCCGGCGTGCCGGCGTGCCGATCATGCCGCCCCGGTCGCGCTGCTGTCGCCCCGGTCGGCCGACCCGAGGAAGGCGACCCCCTCCGGCTCGGCCCCCTCGACCGGGCCGCCGGCGCCGTAGCGCCCGAGGCGCGCCGCCCAGAACGCCCGCTCGGCGCCCCCGGGGTCGTCGACGAGGGCCGGCGCCGTGTCGAGCACCATGGTCGCCCGACGGGACGGCTCGTAGGCCGGCCATCGCCCCAGCCGGTCCGTCGAGGGGTCGCCGCTGGCAGCGAAGGCCACCCAGGCCTCCCGCACCGCGCTCGACAGCTCGACCGCCGCCGGACCGTTGCCGCTGAACGCCCCGATCAGCGGGTCGCCGACGGTGCCGAACACGAACGGCAGCTCGAGCGCGTGGCAGGCGCCGAGCCGACCCCCGGCGAACGGCGACGCCCAGTCGAAGCGGTAGGCGAAGCACCGCCCGCCGGCCGCCCCGTGCGCCTCGAGCAGCCGCACCAGCGGGATCCGGAACAAGAAGTCGGTCCCGAACGCATCGAGCAGGGCCCCCGGCCCGGCCGGCTCGCCCCGCGCCGACCGCGCCGCCACGTACGCCGCCGTCACCTCTCCGGGGGCCACCCTCGCCTGCAGGCCGGCGCTGCGCAGGTAACGGCCGACGAAACCCTCCAGCCCGCCGGCGTCCACGTCACGGGCGGCCGAGGCGACGAACGTGAAGAAGTTGAACTCGTCCCGGTTCGTCCCGGCAAGCACGTCGACCGGTCCCGCCCCGCCCCCCGCCGCCACGAGGTCGGCCGGGTGGCGGGCGAACAGGTGGCCGTCGACCACCGGGGCGAACGGCATGCCGAGCCCCTCGTCGATCTCGGTCGACAGCGACTGCTGGGCCTCCACGAGCGCGTCCAGCGGGACCCCGGCCAGCGCCGACCGCTCGGGTGCCACCCCGAGGCGGTCGCAGAGCGTCTCGGTCAGCGCCGACGCCGTCGACAGCGGACGTGCCAGGGCGAACCCGCTCTGGACCACCGCCCGGCGAAACCGGCCGCGCGCCGCCGGGGTGCCGAGCAGGTCGCAGATGCTCATCGCCCCGGCCGACTCGCCGAACACCGTCACGTTGCCCGGGTCGCCCCCGAAGGCCGCCGCATGGTCGCCCACCCAGGCGAGCGCCGCCAGCTGGTCGGCGAGCCCCCAGTTCCCGCACGACCCGCCCGGCAGGCGCAGCGCCTCGTGCGCCAGGAACCCGAGGGCGCCCAGCCGGTAGTTGAACGTCACCACGACGGCCCCGTGGCGGGCCAGGGCGGCCCCGTCGTACAGCCGGCTCGACCCCGCCCCGGCCAGGAAGGCGCCGCCGTGGACGAACACCAGCACCGGCAACCGCTCGGCCGGCCCGAGCGGCGCCCACACGTTGACCGTCCGGCACTCCTCGTCCTGCACCGCCGCCTCGCCCGGCAGGTAGCCCGGCGAGGTCGTCGACTGGGGTGCCACCGCCCCGAACCCGCTGGCGTCGCGCACCCCGGACCACGCCGGCGGGGGCACCGGCCAGCTGAAGCGGGGCGACGACGGATCCGGGGCGACGGCGTAGGGGAGGCCGGCGAAGCGGACCACCCCGTCGAGCTCTACGCCACGCGCCCAGCCCTGGCGGGTCTGCACCGTCGCCTCGACCACCTCATCGCCTCCTCCCGGCCGCTGCCGGGCCGAGGCTACCCGCCGCCCCTGTGGCGCCTGCCCCGGTGCCGGCCACCCGCCGGTCGCCCCCGGGCGGCCCGCACCGGGCGGACGTCGGCGGTGTCCCGGTGCCACGGCTGAAGTCGCCGGGGCCACCCGCCGATATCGCAAGCATGGCCTCGGCTGTCCCTCCCTCCCCCCGCTCCTCCCGGCGATCGCCGGCCGGGCAGCGCACACCCGGCCGGGCACGGGCTGCCACCCGTTCCGGTCTCCTCGCCGGCCTCCTCGCCGGCCTCCTCGCCGGCCCGGCCGCCGTCGCCCCGGCCGCCGCCAGCCCTGCCACGGCCGCCACCAGCCCCGCCCCGGCGGGCGGCGGGCTCGCCCAGCTGCGGGCAGAGGCCGCCGCCCTCGGCCAGCGCGTCGTGGCGGCCTCCTCCGCCGAGCAGCGCGCCGGCGAGCTGCTCGACCAGGCGACGAGCCGACTCGCCACAGCCACCGCCCGGCTCGGCCAGCTGCGGGACGAGCTGCGCCGCGACCACCGGCGCGTGGCAGCCGCGCGCCGTGCCGTCCAGGCCGCCGCCGTCGCCGCCTACGTCGCCGACGACGCCGCCGCGGCCCAGTTCGGGTCGGTCCTCGAGCGCGGCATCGCCGACGCCCAGACCGTCAACACCTATGCCGGGCTCGCCACCCAGCACCTCGCCACCGCCGAAGCCGCCCTGCAGACCGAGCAGCGCCACCTCTCCTCGGCGTTCGGCGACCAGGCGCGCACCACCGCCGCCGCCCGGGCCGACGTCATGGCTGCCGAGACCAACCGGACAGCGGTCCGCCAGGCGGCCACCACCTCGGCGGCGGCCCTCGCCCAGGTCCACGGCCAGCTCGCCGTCCTCGTCGCCCAGCAGCAGGCGGCAGCGGCCGCCGCGGCGGCGGCCAGGGCCAGGGCGGCGGCGGCGGCGGCTGCACGCGCCAGGGCGACGGCGGCTGCGGCTGCACGCGCCGCCGCCGCCG
>JAKBAA010000104.1 GCA_021809425.1 Actinomycetes bacterium
GAGCCGGGAGGGCCAGCCCGCCGTGGGGGAGGCACGGCAGCGGCCGGGGCGGCACCGGGCGCGGCGCCACGGCGGCCGTCGACGAGCACGTTCGCCCACCGCCTGCGGACGCTCGAGCGCGAGCTCGACCGTCTGAGTCGCGGCCGCGACGACCTGGCCGCCGCCCTCGCCGGAGCGCAGGGCCACGAGGCACTTGCCGAGGCCGGTAGCGCCCTCGCCGCCGTCCAGGCCGACCTCGAGGCGACCGAGGCGCGATGGCTGGCGCTCGCCGAGGAGGCAGAGGCGAGCAGGCCCTCCCGCTGAGCATCCTCAGCCCGCGTTCAGCGGGCATCCAGCTGCCGCCCTTCCCGGTCGAGCAGCCTGGTGTCATGGCACACGCGCTAACGTCCGGCCCGGACCGTACGAGCGAGAGGCCGGGGCCGGACGTGGCGGCTGACGCAGCCAAGCGGATCCTCGTGGTCGACGACGAGCCGTCCATCGTCGACGCCGTCGCGACCGTGCTGCGCTACGAGGGCTACGACGTGCTCACCGCTTCCGCCGGCTACCAGGCGCTGGCCCTCGCCCAGAACGAGCCGCTCGACCTCGTCGTCCTCGACGTCATGCTGCCCGACCTCGACGGCCTCGAGGTGACGCGGCGCCTGCGGGCCGACGGGGTGAAGGTGCCGGTCCTCTTTCTCACGGCGAAAGGGGAGGTCGACGACCTCGTCGCCGGCCTCGCCGTCGGTGCCGACGACTACGTGGCCAAGCCGTTCTCGCTGGCCGAGGTCGTGGCGCGCACGAAGGCGCTGTTGCGGCGTGCCCAGCCCGACGAGGACGAGGACACGAGGCTGCGCTTCGCCGACCTTGCCCTCGACGAGCAGACGCACGAGGTGTGGCGCGCCGGCACGGCCGTCAAGCTGACGGCCACCGAGTTCAACGTGCTGCGCCTCTTCATGCTCAACCCCCGGCGCGTCCTGTCGAAGGACCAGATCATCGACCACGTCTGGCACTACGACTTCGGAGGCAACCAGAACATCGTGGAGACCTATGTGCGCTACCTGCGCCGAAAGCTCGACGCGCTGGGGCCGCCGCTCATCCACACCATCCGCCTGGTCGGCTACGTGCTGCGAGAGCCGGAAGCCCGCTAGGTGTCCCTGCGTGCGCGGCTGCTGGCGGCCGCGGCGGCGGTCGCCCTGCTGGCGCTCGTGGCGGCCGACCTCACGACGTACGAGTCGCTCCGCACGTTCCTCCGCAACCAGGTGCGGGCGTCGCTCGAGAGCTCGCACGTGGCCATCGAGCAGTCGCTCGTCGCCGTCGCCTCGCCGCCGTCCGAGCGTGGGCCCGAGCGAGACGCCGCCGCCGATGCCCACGCGCCGAAGGGCCAAGCCACGAAGGACGACGACGCCGGCACCCGGTCGCCGGCGGCATCGGCGAGCAGCACGACCACCACGACGAGCACGACGAGCACGACGAGCACGACGGCGGGGTCGGGAGCCTCCGGGGGCGGGTCGCAGGCGCCCATCGCCTCACCGTCGTTCTGCGTGGCGACGGCGGCCCTGGCGCCCGGCACCTTCGTCGAGGTCCGCACGACCGCCGGTGCCATCGTCGGCAACGACGACTGCCCGGCGGTCCAGTCGGGCGGCAATCCGGTCTCGCCGCTGCTGCCGGTCCGCATCACCGGGCTGACGCCCTCCAGCCGGTACCACGAGCCGACGGTCTACTTCACCGCTGAGCCGGTCAACCCGGACGGCCCCCAGTTCGAGGTGCGGGCCTCGATGCTGCAAACGGGCAGCCACCGGGGCGACCTGCTGGTGCTGGCCCAGTCGCTCGGGACGGCGAACAAGACGCTCGGCCGCCTGGCGCTCCTCGAGGTCGCCGTGTCTGCCGGGGCGCTCGTCATCGCCATCCTCGTGGGCTGGCTTCTCGTCGGGGTCGGCATGCGGCCGCTGCGTCGGGTCGAGCGCACGGCGCGTGCGATCACCCGGGGAGAGCTGTCCGAGCGCGTTCCGGACGCCTCGATCCGCACCGAGGTGGGCCAGCTGGGCCTCGCCATGAACACGATGGCGGCGAGCATCGAACGCGCCTTCGCCGAGCGCGACGCAACCGAAGCCGAGCTGCGGACCTCCGAGGAGCGGCTCCAGCGCTTCGTGGCCGATGCGGCCCACGAGCTGCGAACGCCGATCGCCGCCATGTCCGCCTACGCCGAGCTGTTCGAACGCGCCGATGCGCGGGGGGCGGATCTGCCACGGATCATGCACGGCGTCGCCGCCGAGTCGCGGCGGATGGGGCGCCTCGTCGAGGACCTGCTCCTTCTCGCCCGCCTCGACGAGCACCGCCCGGTGGCCCGCGTGCCGGTCGAGCTCGTCGACCTCGCCTCCGGCGCCCTCGAGACGGCGCGCATGGTGGGACCGCAATGGCCCGTCCGGCTGGAGGCGAGCGGTGCCGTCGAGGTGCTCGGCGACCCCACCCAGCTCCGCCAGGTGCTCGACAACCTGCTCGGCAACGTCCGGGCCCACACGCCAGCGGGTACCGCCGCCACGGTGCGCGTCGCCATCGACGGGGACGCCGCCCTGCTCGTGGTGGCCGACGAGGGGCCTGGCGTGCCGTCCGAGGTGCAGGCGCGGATGTTCGAGCGGTTCTACCGGGCCGACCCGTCACGTTCGCGCGCGAGCGGAGGTGCCGGGCTCGGGCTGTCCATCGTGGCGTCGATCGTGGTCGCCCACGGCGGCGAGGTCTCGGTCGCCTCGCACGGTGCCGGCACCTCCTTCACCGTCCGCCTGCCACGGCGCCCGAGCGACGGCGACCTGGAGCCGGGGCCAGGCGGCTCCGCCCGCTGACCCATCCCGACGGCGGGAGCCGAGCCCGCCCCTCGCCTGGCCCGGGGGACGGCGGGGCGCCGCCACGGCCACCACGACGACCACGCCCGCGGCGGTAGGCGGGCGGGGCTCACGGCAGGCGCGACCACCGCTTCTTTACGCAACGCCGCGGGCGGCTTTGCCGTGACTTCAACTAGGTGGGGCCATGATGATGAGTGATGGCTGAGGGCAACCGGACGTGACGACGACGCGTGCTGCGACCGGGGAGTCGCCGGGCACCGCCACGCCGGCGGCGGGCGACGCCCGCCCTCCGGCCCGCCGGCCCGGCTCGGCGCCGCGCCGGCTGAACGCCGATCTTGCCGGTGTGCTCCTCGGCGTCGGTCTCGGCGCCAGCGTGGCGCTCGCCATCACGACCCAGCCGGGCGGCTCGCTCTCGGCGCCCGGCGGCGTCGCCACGTTCCTCGGGAGCCTGACCGGCCTCGTCGGCACCTACCTGGCGCTCGTGATGGTGCTCCTCATGGCGAGGGTGGCCCCGGTCGAGAAGGTGATCGGCCAGGACCGCCTGGCGCGCTGGCACCGGCGGCTGTCGCCCTGGCCGATCAGCCTGCTCGTGGCGCACGCCGTGTTCATCACGATCGGCTACGCCGAGCAGGCGAAGTCGGGTCTCGGCAAGGAGATCGGGTCGCTGCTCGGCTCCTACCCGGACGTGCTCGCCGCCACGGTCTCCCTCGGGCTGATGGTCGCGGTCGGGATCGCCTCGATCCGGGCGATCCGCCGCCGGCTCCGGCACGAGACCTGGTGGGTGCTCCACCTGTACCTGTACCTGGCGCTGGCCTTCGCCTTCGCACACGTCCTCGCCCTCGGCCCGGCCTTCGTGGGGCATCCGCTCACCCAGGCGGTGTGGTCGCTCGTGTGGGCGGCGACCGCCGGGCTCGTCGTCGTGTACCGCTTCGTGCTCCCCGTGGTGCGAAGCGTGCGGCTCGGCTTGCGCGTCGTCGAGGTGCGCAAGGAGGGTGACGACATCTACTCCGTCGTCTGCACCGGGCGGCGCCTCGAGACGCTGCCGGTCGACGGGGGCCAGTTCTTCATCTGGCGGTTCCTCACCCGCCATCTCTGGTGGGAGGGCCACCCGTACTCCCTGTCGGCCCTCCCGGCGCCGCCCTACCTTCGCCTGACGGTGCGGGCCCGCGGCGACCACTCCCGCGCGCTGACCGGGCTCGCCCCCGGCACCCGCGTGTTCGTCGAGGGCCCCTACGGTGCGTTCACCCGGCATGCCCGCCGCCGCGAGCGGGCGCTGCTCATCGCCGGGGGCATCGGGGTGACGGCCCTGCGGGCCCTGCTCGAGGACCTGCCCCGCCAGGCCGTCCCGGTCGTGCTGCTCCGGGTGTCGCGCCCGGAGGACCTGGTGTTCCGTGAGGAGCTGGCCCTGCTCGTGGAGCAACGTGGGGGCAAGCTGCACGAGCTGGTCGGCTCCCGGACCGACCTGCCCTTCGACGCGCGGTCGCTCAAGAAGCTGGTCCCCGACATCGCCCGCCGCGACGTGTTCGTGTGCGGACCGGACGGCTTCGTCGAGGCGGTCACCCGCACGGCGAGCCGCCTCGGCGTGCCGAACGAGGCCCTGCACCACGAGGCCTTCAGCCTGTCGTGACCGCACTTCGAGAAGGGAGCAGCGCATGAAGCGCACGCCGATCGTGCTCGTGGCGACCGTCGCCGGGTTTGCCGGGGTCCTGTCGTTCCACACGAAGGGGACCTCGGTCACCCTGAGCACCGTCGGCCCGAGCAGCGGCTCGGGCAGCGCGAGCGCCGCCGCAGGCGGTGCCGGCACGGCGAGCCACCCGTCGTCGACGTCGGTGACGAGCGGCAGCCACCACGCGTCGTCGTCGTCCACGGGGTCGTCCGGGGCGTCCTCGAGCACTTCGGCGAAGGCGGGTGGCACCACCACGACGACCGCGGCGCCCCCGTCGAGCACCGCGCACGCGACGACGACCGCGCCGGCCGCCCGGTCGGGTGCCTCGCGCGCGCCGGCTGCCGGGGTCCGCAGCGTCACGGGGGCGGCGGAGAACTTCGGCTACGGGGTGCTCGCCGTCAAGGTGACGGTGAACGGAACCAAGATCACGTCGCTCAAGGTGGCCAACCTGCAGGTGGCCGAGCCGACGTCCCAGTACATCTGCCAGCAGGCCATCCCGATGCTGCACTCCGAGGTGCTCCAGGCACAGTCGACGCGGATCAATGCAATCACCGGCGCCACCTACACGAGCGAGGCGTACGCCTACTCGATCCAGTCGGCGCTGGACAAGCTCCACGTGAAGTGACCCCGTGAGCGGCGGGCTCGTCGGCCACGCCGAGGTGGTGATGGGGACGGTCGTCTCCTTCGTGGTGGCCCCCGGCGCGCTCGGGCCGGCCCCGCTGGAGGCCGCCTTGCACGAGGCATGCGCGGAGCTGCACCGCATCGACGCCGTGTTCAGCACCTGGAAGCCCGAGAGCCCGATCAGTCGCCTCCGGCGCGGCGAGGTGACCCTCGGGGGGCTCGCCCTCGAGGGGCTGGGCGACGAGGTGGCGGCGGTGCTGGCCGCCTGCGAGGGCGCGCGGGCGGTGAGCGGCGGCTGTTTCGACCCGTGGGCGTTGCCCGGGGGGATCGACCCGAGCGGCTACGTGAAGGGCTGGGCGGCGGGGCGCGCTCGCGACCGGCTGGTGGACGCCGGGGTCGACGGGGTGCTCGTGAACGCCGGCGGCGACATCGCCACGGCCGGGGGCCCGGCACCGGGCGCGCACTGGCGGGTCGGCGTCCGCCACCCGTGGCGTGCCGATGCGTTGGCATGCGTCGTCGAGGCCGACGGTGCGGTGGCGACCTCGGGCAGCTACGAGCGCGGCGCCCACCTCTTCGATCCCCGGGCCGGGCGACCGTCGCTGGCGCTCGCCTCGGCGACGGTGGTCGGCCCCGACCCGGGGCTCGCCGACGCGTACGCCACGGCCCTTGCCGTGAGCGGCCTCGAGCGCACGGACTGGCTCCCGACCACTGCCGGCTACGGCGCCTACCTGATCGGCAACGACGGCAGCGAGGTGGTGCTCGGCGAGGTCGCGGTCATCGACCCGGCCGCGACCGATGCTGGGGCGGCGCCGAGCTAGAGCCGGGTGAGCCGCCAGGAGAGCGACGGGGCGGCCGCTGGCGATGCCACCTCGAGTGGCACGACGGCTTGCTGGCTGCCCAGCTGCACGACGAGGTGGCCGACCACGGCGTGCGCCGCGAGCGGCAGCTCGAGCGGGCCGGCATGCACCGTCTCGCGTGCGACAGCTCCCGGCCAGGCGAGGAAGCTGGCCGAGCCGGCGGTCACGACGGGGACCGTGGTGCCGACGCCCGTACGCACGGTGGTGACCTTGGTGCCGGGTCGGACGACCGTGACGGTCTTGACCGTGCCGGCGACGGCGTCGGCGAGCCGGAGGCCGTAGGACAGGGCGGTGGGCAGCGCCGGCGTCGCCCGCTCGCCGACGATGGCGCCGAGCACCATGCGCTCGGCGCCGGCGATCCGCCGCTTCGCGGCGAAGACGAACGAGGCGCCGCCCTGGGGCACCCAGCCGGTCTTGACGCCGACGATGCCGCCCTTTCCGAGCTCGCCGTTCACGTTGTACTGGAGGCCGGCCACCGGCAGGACGACCTGGGGCATCGAGACGATCTGCGCCAGCACCGGGTTCTGCATGGCGATCTCGGCGAGGCGGAGCTGGTCCGACGCCGTCGACACCGTCGCCGGGTTCACCCCGCTGGCGTCGGCGTAGTGGGTGGAGGTGAGGCCCAGCCGGGCGGCCTCAACGTTCATCTTCGCCACGAACGCCGCCTGGCTTCCGGCGTCCCACCGGGCGAGCAGCTTGATGACGTTGTCGGCCGACGGGATGAGGGCCGCCTCGAGCGCCTGCCGCTCGGTCAGCTGCTCGCCGAGGGTGACGGCCACCACCGAGTCCTGGGCGGCCAGCTCGCGCTGGTAGGAGGCGACGTCGGCCGGCGTGATCGTCAGCGTCGGGCCCTGCGAGCTCGCCGACAGCGGATGGTCCCGAAGGATGAGGAGGGCTGCCATCAGCTTCGTCACGCTGGCGATCGGGTTGGGCCGCTCGCCCGGGGTTGCCGTCACGGTGCCGGCTCCCTCGACGGCGACGCTGGCCTGTGCTCCCGGTGGAAGGGGCAGCCCGCCGAGCGGTCCCCCGAGCGTGGTGGACCGGGCGGCGACGGCGGTGAGGGACGGGGGCGGGACGGACCGGACGAGCTGCACCACGACGTAGGCGGCGGCCAGCAGCACCATGAGGACGGCTGCGACGAGCGCCCGACGACCGGCCTTGCGCGACTCGCCGCGACGGGCGCGATGGTGGCGGCGCCGGTGGCCGCCGAGGCCGGATCTTGTCGAGGAAAGGCCGATCACGGGCTGCACACTACGCGCGCCGCCACCGCCCGACGGGGTCAGGTGTAGACGCCGGTTGCCACGAAGGCGACGCAGGCCAGCGCCAACAGCTGCAGCGTCCGGCTGCGCAGCGCCAGCTCCTCGGGAGCGCCGCCTTCGCCGCGGGCAAGGTGGCCCTCGAGGACGGCCACGGCCGCCGCAAAGGGGACGGTGGAGGCGGCGAAGAAGGCGAACGACACGGTGTGGGCGTGCGCCCCGCGCCACAACGCCCACAGGACGTAGCCAACGACGGTCACCACGGCGGCGACCACCCGGATCGCCCGCAGCAGCCAAGGCGGGTAGGCGGCCAGGCTCCGACGGTGGCCTCCGCCTGCGGTTCCGAGCAGGTGCAGCTCGGCGCTCCGCTTGCCGGCGGCGAGCAACAAGGCGCCGGCAGAGGTGACGACGAGGAACCACGGCGAGACCGGCACCGATGTCGCCGCTGCCCCGCCCACGGCCCGCAGCACGAAGCCGAGCGACAGGCAGGCCAGCTCGACGAAGGCCACCTGCTTCAGGCGCATCGAGTAGGCGAGGGTCAGCACCACGTACCCGCCGACGATGGCGGCCAGGCGCCAGCCGGCCACGAGCGGGGCGAGGCCGACGGCGAGACCGAGGAGGACGGCAGCGCTCGCCACGGCGGCCGCCGGCGACAGCTCGCCGGCGGCGATCGGCCGGTGCCGTTTGGCGGGATGGCGACGATCCGCCTCGGCGTCGACGGTGTCGTTCAGCAGGTACGTCCCGCTCGAGGCCGCCACGAAGAGGCCGAAGGCCGCCAGCGCGCGCCCGAGCGAGCCCGCCGTGCCGAGCACCCCCGCCGCCGCGGGTGCTGCCAGCACCAGCAGGTTCTTCACCCACTGGCGTGGCCGGCACGCCGCCAGGAGCGCCCGGGCGGGCCCCCGCCGGCCCGGCGTCGGGGCCTGTCCGGGAGATCCGTCGGTCACGACCAGGTGGGCCGGCTCGGGCGCGCCGGCGCGACCGAGCGCTGCGCGGCGGTCGGTACCGAGGACGGGTTCGTGGCCAGTGCTCAACGAGGCTCCTTCGCCGGGCCGTGCCCGTCACGTCCGGCGCGTACGCAGTCGAGGCATGGTGCTCGCGCGGCCTCGACGAGGTACCGCTGCACGTCTCCCCAGAACCTAGGCGCGCCGGCACCTGCGCGCGGCGCGTTCGCGCGGCGCGCAACACTTCGGGCATGCGGCTGCTCGTCGTCGAGGACGATCCGGGGCTCGGCAGCGTGCTCGAGCGGGGGCTCCGGGAGGCGGGCTACGTCGTCGACCTGGTCGACGACGGCGAGGTGGCCCTCGGCTACCTGCGCTCCTACGAGTACGCCGTGTGCATCCTCGATTGGCGCCTCCCGGGCAGGTCCGGGCTGGAGGTCCTCGACTGGGCGCGTCGCCAGGGGATCGTGGTGCCCGTCCTCATGCTGACCGCCAGGGATGCCCCGTCCGACCGCGTCGCCGCCCTCGACGCCGGCGCGGACGACTACCTCGTCAAACCCTTCGACTACAGCGAGCTGCTCGCCCGGCTCCGGGCGCTCCAGCGCCGCCCGGTCGGCCCGCGGGCGCCGCTGCTGCGCTGCGGGTCGCTCGTCGTCGACCCGGCAAGCCGCCGTGCCGTCGCCGGCGCCGAGGAGGTGGCGCTCACGCCACGCGAGCTCGCCATCCTCGAGCTGCTCGTGCGCCGGAGCCCGGCGGTCGTCGCCCGGCGATCGATCGCCCTGCAGGCCTGGCACGACGAGTGGGACGCGGTCGGCTCGAACACCATCGAGGTCCACGTCGCCCGCCTGCGCGCCAAGCTGTCCGGGGCCGGCGTCCGCATCGAGACCGTCCGCGGCACCGGCTACCGGCTGGTCGCGTGCCCCGCGGCGCGCTGAGCCGCCCCGCGGCACGCTGGGTCTTGCCGTGCGGCACCAACCTCCAGGTCAGCCGTGCCGGCTCCCCGCCGGGCGCCGCCGGGCGCGGTCGGGAAGCTGGCCGTGATGGCTACCGGGGCGCGACCATCGCACGGCGATGTGGGTCCCGCCGCTCGCCGACGCGCCCAGCTCGAAGCGGCCGCCGGTCGACCGGACGATGGTCTCGGCGATGGCGAGCCCGAGCCCGGCGCCGCCGGGAGTGTCGCTCGCCCGGTGGAAGCGGCGGAAGACGCCGGCTAGCTGGGCCGGCGGGATGCCCGGTCCGGAGTCGTCGACGGCGAGCCCGCAGCGACCGGCATCCGAGCCCAGGCGGACGACGATCTCGCCGCCCGGCTCGACGTAGCGGCAGGCGTTGTCGAGGAGCACCCCGACGAGCCGCTCGAGCCAGTCGGCCGGGGCGTCCACGACCGGGCTGGTCCCGTCGGTCTCCAGCCGGAGCTGCAGGTTGCGTTGGGCGGCGAGCGTGGCGAACCGGGCGATCGCCTCCTCGGCGAGCGGACCGAGCTCGACCGGGGTGCCCCCTGGTGCGCCGACGGGAAGGGCGTCTGCCCGTGCCAGCCACAGCAGATCGTCGACGATCTTGCGCAGCCGACGACTCTCCCCGCCGACCCGCTCGAGCGCGCCACGCAGCGCCCCGGCGTCGCGCTCGCTCGACAGCGCCAGGCCGACCTCGGCCTCGATGACGCTGAGCGGGGTGCGCAGCTCGTGTGACGCGTCCGCGGTGAAGTCCAGCTGTTGGGTCCGTGCCCGCTCGACCGGGGCGGCGGCGCGCCGGCCGATGGCGTAGGCCACCACGAAGAAGGTGGCGAGCACGAACGGCAGCAGCGCCCCTTCCGCCGTGAAGAGCGTGGCCCGGACGCTGCCCAGCTCCTGGATGCTCGTCGCCACGACGTAGCGGCCGCCCCGGACCGTGCCGGCCAGGAGGAGGAAGCTGCGCCCGTCCAGCCTGGTGACGACCGGGCCCCGTGCGGGGACGTCGGCGCGCGGGAGCGACGGCTCCCCACCGCCGAGGGCGACGGGCGGTCCGCCCGTCGGCACCCAGAAGGCAAGCACCGGCGCGTCGTCGAGCCCGCCGGACGGTGCCGCCACTGCAGCGGTGGCGGAGGCCAGCGGTGTGGCACCGGCCGGTGGGGTCGTCGCGGCCGTGGGTCGGCTGTACCGCAGCTCGGTCAGGCGGGACGCCAACCGTCCGGCTGCCGCCTGGCGGAGGTGGTCGACGACGATCAGGTCGGCCACCACCCCGACCACCAGGTAGACGGCGAGGGCGAGCCCGGTGGCACCGAGGGCCACGTCGCGGGCATGGCGGCGCACGCGCCGGCGCGACGACGCCCGCTCCTCGGGCAGCGTGGCCCTCTGCGCCGGCACGGTCGAAGTGTGCCAGCTCCCGCACGCCCCCCGGCGCACGTCGCACCCCCGGCGCACGTCGCCCTCTCGGGTGACGCGGCGGCTCCCTATGCTCTGGGCTCGTGAGCCCGCAAGGACCTCGTGATCGCGCGCGCCCGACCGTCCCGGCGCGTCGTCCCGCCCCGCCCGGGG